>JBGPLI010000102.1:0-19584 GCA_041486445.1 Bryobacteraceae bacterium | reverse complement strand
GTGCGCAACGGCACGCTCAACGTCGGCGACTATTTCATCTGCGGCTCGGTGTTCGGGAGGGTGCGCGCCATGTTCGACGATCGCGGCCAGGCCATCCGCGTGGTGCCTCCGTCGATGCCCGCCGAGGTCCTGGGTCTCGAATCCCTGCCCGAGGTCGGCGATGCCTTGCAAGTGGTGACGGACACGGCCAAGGCCAAGCAGATCGTCATTTATCGCGAAAGCAAGGCGCGCGAGGTTGCCATGGCCAAGACCAACCGCGTCACGCTCGAACAGCTCCACGATCAGCTCAAGGAAGGCGAGACCAAGGAGCTGAATATCATTCTCAAGACCGACGTTGGCGGCACGGCCGAAGTCCTGACCGACACGCTGCAGAAGCTCTCCAACGACAAGGTCAAGATCCGAGTGCTGCATTCGGGCGTGGGCGCGATCACCGAGACCGATGTGCTGCTCGCCTCGGCCTCGAATGCAATCATCGTCGGCTTCAACGTGCGGCCGGAGCGCACCGCGCAAGCCGTCGCCGAGCAGGAAAAAGTCGACATCCGCATGCACACGATCATTTATGAGCTGTCCGACGAGATCAAACGCGCCATGACCGGCATGCTCGAGCCGGTGTTCAAGGAGGTGTACAAGGGCCGCGCCCAGGTGCGCGAAGTGTTCCGCATTTCCAAGGTCGGCACGGTCGCCGGCTGCATGGTGCAGGACGGCTCGATTACGCGCGACAGCGACGTGCGCCTGCTGCGCGATAACGTGGTGATTCACACCGGCCGGGTCGAGTCGCTCAAACGCTTCAAGAACGACGCCAGCGAGGTAAAGTCCGGCTTCGAGTGCGGCATCTCGCTCGCCAATTTCAACGACCTCAAGCCCGGCGACGTGATCGAGGCGTTCGCCACCGAACGCGTCGCCACCGAAGCGCTGGCCTAGCCTCCGGTTTTGAACCTTGCCCGCCGTCGGCGTCATTACCCTCGAATTGAGGCTGGACGCATCCCACTCCCTCAAGGACAAGCGCCACTACGTCAAAGGACTGAAGGACCGTTTGCGGACCCGGTTCAACGTGGCGGTCGCCGAGATCGATTATCAGGATCTGTGGCAGCGCGGCCTGGTGGCGGTGGTCACGGTCTCACCCGACCAAGCGCACGCCGAGCAGGTCTTGCAGAACGTGGAGCGCGAAGCTGCCTCGCTGCTCGGCCCACTGCTGGTCGCGGCGACGACGGAGTGGCTGGCGTAGAATTGAATAGGAGGCTGAGGTGACAATAGCGAATCCGGCCCGTGAAGAGCTCCACAGGCTCCTGGATCACATCCCGGAGAGCGATGTCCCAACGGCGCGCAAGTTCCTTCGGTCCTTACTCGATCCGGTCGAAGTGGCCTTGCTCAACGCTCTGTCTGACGACGAGCTTGAAACCGAAGAAGAGCGAGCCGCCGTTGAAGCGGCTCTTGCCGATCCCGCGGCCGACGTGCCTTTCGAGCAGATCCAGCACTTGCGGAAATGAAGCGGGTCGTATTCCGCCCGCACGCTGTCAAGGATTTGGAAAGGCTGGAGGATCACGACCGGTCACTGGTGGAGGCCGCAATCGACCGCTTCGCCCGAACCGGAGTTGGGGATGTGAAGATGCTCGCCGGCCAAGTCCGTCAGTATCGGCTTCGTGCGGGGAACTGGCGCGTTCGCTTTGTCTATGAGTCACCGGACCTCATCCGCGTTCTCCATATCCGTAATCGGCGCGAGGCCTATCGGTAGGCTAAAGCCAGCGCTTTTCCCGCCGCAGTCTCAGGAGATTCTCTAAGATGCCACGCCGAAGCGCAGGCGGCGAGCGAGCTTCCGCTGCTGGTACAATTTGTGCGGATAACCGGCGCTAGGGACTTTGGGGGTTCATGAACTATTGGCTGGATCTGTTCACCGGCACGACGTGGGACGAATTTCGTCACGCTGGGGCAAAAATCAGCGGTTTCGTGAGCGAATGCGACAAAATGCGCGACGTGTAAAACCGGGTGACGTGTTCCTGTGTTACCTAACTGGCGTCATGCGCTGGGTCGGCGCCCTGGAAGTCGTGGACCAACGAAGGATGCAAGTCCTATTTGGGCCTCCGACAGCTTTCCGGTACGGTTCGCGGTGAAGCCGCTTGTTATGCTCGATCCTGAGTGCGGCGTTTCGATGGAACAGTTCGAGGGCAAACTCGATTTCTACGGTGGGACGGAGCACAGAGGCGGATTCAAGGGCTTTCTGCGAATGAGTCCGAATCTCTTCAAGCGTGAAGGTGACGGCACCGTCATCCTTGAGGCACTTCGCAAAGCCGAACGTAACCCGGTGGCTACGCCCATCGACCCGCGCAAGCTGGCCCGAAAGCCGCGCTACTTCAAGGTGGAATTCCGCAGAGGGAAAGTGGCGATGCCCACAGTTGGCAGCGTGCCGGAGCAGGACGACGATGAGGCAGTCGTGCTTGAATCGAAGCAGCCAGGCCGAACCGCCCCCGCCGAACCTTCTACACGCCACACGGAAATCCAGTACCAACTGCTAAGGCTCGGCGCCGAACTGGGATTGGATGTCTGGGTAGCTCGCAACGACCGCAGCAAGAGCTATAACGGTGAATTGCTTGGCGCGATGGCCAACATGCTTGACGAATTGCCGACACAGTTCAACGAGGCGACGAACCGCACCATTGAACTCATCGACGTACTCTGGCTCAAGGGCAATACCGTGTTGTCGGCATTCGAGATTGAGGCGACGACGTCGGTTTACTCTGGCCTGCTGCGCATGAGCGACCTCCTTGCGCTGCAGCCGAACCTCGACCTATCTCTCTACCTGGTTGACCGGACGAGCGACGAACGAAGGCGAAACAGGAGATTGCACGGCCAACTTTCGCTTACCGAGAGAAGCCGCTGCCGAGGGTCTGTGGATTCATAGGATTTGGCAAGCTCATGGAGAAGGTCGAGGGCATTAGACGACTCGGCCTTGCGGGGTCTCTGAAGGCCGAGTTCCTGAAGGCGACCGCTGAGTACTTCGGTGATCCGGAGGAAGACGCATGAGAACTAGCAGTTCCGTCGTTAGCGCGATTGCACTGGCGTTCTCGGATCGGTGCCGACACTGAACCACGAGCGGCAGCGAGTGGGTCGCGCCCGGCCACTCTCGATCACGCGCGCTGGAGCAAAGGCCGCAGCTCGCGGACATTCTTCACTCGCTCGATATCCAACGCGCGTTCGATCAATTTCGCGGCGCCCGCTGCGCCGAGGACGGGCGTCATCAGGTCGCGTGCTTTCGCCACCACCTGATCGCGGCTCATCGGATTGCCTTCAGTGCCGAGCACGGCTTTGACATCCTCGCTGAGGCGCGTTCCATCGGCAAGGATGACCGTGACCAGCGGCCCGGAGGCGGGGTCGAGCCGGACTTTCGCGCGGTGACGGAGAACGGTCGGGTCCTGCATGCGCGGCTTGTCGTGCGCGGATCGGAACGTCGCGGTCTTGTCTAGGAGCATCACGGCGACCATGTGCTGGATGCACACGTCGGGCATCTCGCGGTTGTCCACCACCGATCCGGGGTTCATGCGAACCACCACTTCCTTCACCTGGTCGGCCTCGATGGGGCGCTTCTTCAGCATGATTTCGAGCGCATCGAGAGGGCCCTGGATGGGCGTTCCCACGGTCCACTTCTTGATGCTGGTGCGGGTGACGTCGTAACGCTCGCCGAGCTTGTCGATCAGGTCGGTCTCGTCGGAGTGCGGCGCGTTGGCGAGAAGAAAATTGTGCTCCCCGGTCATGACGTCGTCGACGCCGGTCCAGCCCGACTTGACCAGAAGAGCCGAGGTCACGCCGCTGCGCGCGGGCATGCCGCCGAAAACGAACCCTTTCTCGATGTGATCGGAGTCGCGATCCCAGGCGGCGATGCCGGAGCACTGCTGCGCGGTGTAATCGAGCAGCCATCGCATCTGCTGGGCGGAAAGACCGGCCGCGCAACCGGCGGCGGAGGCGGCGCCGAAAACCCCGGCCATGCTGTGTGTGCTCTTGTGAGTCTGGAACACGCCGGGACGCAAGGCGGTGAGCACGCGCGCGCCGACGTCGTAGCCGAGCGTAACCGCGCGCACGAAATGCATCCCACTGACGGCGAACTGCTCGCCGGTTGCGAGCGCGGCGGGCACGACGTTGCAGCCCGGATGCCATCCGCCGGGCCAGGAGTCGTCGGTCTCGTCGGCGTGAGCCAGCACGCCGTTGGCGAGCGCCGCTTCGATGGGTCCGCACAGGATATTCGAGGCGGCGACGGTCGCGACCTTCTCACCACCGTAGGAGCGGGCGAACTGAATCGCGGCGCGGCCGGGCGCGAGTTGGAAGCCCGAGATCATGGCGGCGAATGTATCGAGGATATGATGCTTGGCCTTCTCGACTACTTCGGCGGGAAGCGCACGGCCCTGGGCCTCGCTCATGTAAGCGCTGAGCCGGGTCATGACGGGACTGGTGGGTTGCGCGGCTCTCGCCCATGTGGCGGGAAACGCCGCGATGATTCCGCCGGCCCGCGCCAGCATGCCGCGCCTGCTGAGGTTCGCGTCTCGATCGTGTTTCATGTTCGTCTCCTCGCTCATTTTTGAATCTGGACGAGCTCTTCGCGCGCGGGCGCCAGCAGCCGCTTGGGCAATTTCGCGCCGTAGACCAGCCGTTCGACGACCGGGACCAGCCGACGCACCCATTTGCCGTGGAGCAGAAGGCTCCCGGCGACCAGCAACGGATGCGGCACGGCGGTGCAGCATCGCGCGCACATATCGACCTCGGCGGCCCGCCCTTCCGCGTGCAGCCGCCGCAGCCGGCGCATTTCGTCCGAGTTGAAAATCTCGGGGAGCGATTGCTCACTCAGATGTCCCACCGGCGCGCCGTCCAGCATGTAGCTCTGGCAGCACGGATACACGCTGCCGTCCTGTTTGACGTACATGGCGCCGCGCCACAGGTAGTGGCAGGGTCGCGCGCTCGCTCCGGTGCGATGGCCTTCGGGCTGTACCAGATTGGTTTCGTCTTCCTTCACGCGCACCTGATCGACACCGGGAACGGCGCTCCAGAAGCGGCGAAATTCCTCGACTTCATGCGCGTTGCCGGGCATCCGCACCATCTGGACCACCACCTGGAGCCTGGAGCCGCGCTCGCGCTTCATCCGCGCGAAGCGGACGAAATTGTCGCGGACTTTCTCGAATCGCGCGCCCTTGCGGTAGTATTCGAACGTCTCTTTGGATGCGCCGTCGAAACTCAGCGTGATGTGCGCGAGCGGAGTGGCCAGCAGACGCTCCGAGGTTTCTTCATCGAGAAACGTGCCGTTGGTCGAGAGCAGCGTGGAGATGCCGTGGCGCTCGCAGTACTCGATGCGATCGAAGATCTTGCGGTCCATGAACGGCTCGCCTAGGCCGATCAGCATCATGTGCTCGCCGGTCTTGGCGGCGCCCGCGACCAGGCGCTCGAAGATGTCGTCGGCCATGTCGGCCTTCGGCTGCTTGTGCGTTTCGCGAGGGCACATCGGGCAGTAGAGGTTGCACTTGGCGGTGGTCTCGACGATGTACTCGACCGGCAGCGCCGGCACGCGCTCGCGGCGGCGGAGGTAGCTCCACAGGAGTTTGACCCGGTTGGAGAGGCGCATGCGAAAGACTATCTTCGCATTGTTTGCGTATTCTGAAGGCGATGAACATCGCACTCACTGGCGCGTCGGGATTTATCGGGCGGCATGTAAGCGAGCGCCTGGGCGCGGCGGGTCATGCGGTGCGCGGTGTATCGACGCGCGGCGGATTTCGCCCGGAGAGTTTCGACGGATGTGACGCGGTGATTCATCTGGCCGGGGAGCCGGTCGCACAGCGTTGGACAGCGGCGGCAAGGGAGCGGATCCGGGCAAGCCGGGTGGACGGCACCCGGGCGCTGGTGGATGCATTGCACGCTCGGCCGCCAAAGGTCCTGGTGAGCGCCTCCGCCGTCGGATACTACGGTTCGCGCGGCGACGAGATGTTGAAGGAAGACTCGCCGCCGGGGTCGGATTTTCTCGCCGGGGTCGTGACGGCTTGGGAGCGCGAAGCTCGGGCGGCGGAAGAGTTCGGAGTGCGTGTGGTCCGGATTCGCACGGGCCTGGCGCTGGGCGCTCGCGGCGGCGCGCTCGAGCGGATGCTCCTGCCGTTCCGGCTGGGGATCGGAGGACGCATCGGCGACGGCACGCAATGGATGTCCTGGATTCATGTGGGCGATCTCACGGCGCTCATTTCCTTCGCTCTCGCCGAACCGGCGCTCCACGGGGCGGTGAACGCGGGCGCCCCCAATCCGGTGACCAACTCCCGATTCACGCGCGAATTAGCGCGGGCGCTGCGGCGGCCCGCGATTTTTCCGGTGCCAAGGCTGGCGCTGAAAATCCTATTCGGAGAAATGGCGGAAATTATTTACGCCAGCCAGCGCATGATTCCCGAAGCGGCGTTACGCGCCGGGTTTCGTTTTCGGTTTCCGGAAATCGGCGCCGCTTTGCGCGACGTGCTGGCCACTCGTTAGTCCCTGGACAACCCGTCTGCGTTAGAACGCCTGACTTCTCTGCGTCTTTTGACGCATTTATCTTCCCACTAACTCAGGGTCGCGGATAAATAAACTGGACTCAGGGCAGGCGAACGGCCATCCAAATGCCGGTTAGATATAAGAAACTGATTTACTGATTCGCGACCCATCATACGCAGCGTTATGGGGGGCCAAAGCGGAGTTTTCCGCTGAGGTGCTCACGTGAGCAAATATTTTAGCATCCAGCCTGCGCAAAGGCAGGCGATCACCGAGAAAATTGCAGTCTTGACACGCTGGCTAGCCGAAAACGCTTCTGATTGCGAGAGGACTCAGAAACATCTCGACAAAGGCACCGCCGAGCAAGCATATTGGCACTACGGTTATCTGTGCGCTCTCAGAGACGTAATCGCCGTCATTAATAAGGGATCAAGCGAATAAAGTGCACCAGGGACATCTCCAGCGGGATCCTGCCGGGCGCCGAGGGTGAATAAAATTGTCCTGCGGTCGAAAATCGTGGAAGAGGGCGCACTCCTTCTCGAACGCAGCCTGAGCAGATGAGCAATATGCATACTTGAACCGCTTGTAACGACCCACGTGAACGTGCAGTTGATTGTTCACGTCCACATCGGACCTCCCGACATAAACCACACGGAAACCGGCTCCATCGTCAGAATCATCGAGCGCATACGCTCCCGGGGACTGGACGGTAACTTCCTGGTCTATGGCGCTATCACTGAGGAGGAAAGGCCCTCGTATGCCGTTGTCTTCCATGGCGCACGCCCTTCTGTACGCGACAAGTATACCGCTCAACTGGCTTACGAACTGATTTTTCGCGCGGAGGCAGCCTCGTTGGGCTCCCACAGCACTTCCGCCGCGCCCAGCATGTGGTTCACCCAGCGGCTCCAGACGAACATCGCATCGCTCAGGCGGTTCAAGTATTGAATGGTTTCAGGCGGCACCGGTTCGGTTCGCGACAGCGCGACCAGCAGCCGCTCCGCCCGGCGGCAGACCGTTCGCGCGACGTGCAGCTCGGCGTTGAGGCGGGTTCCGCCGGGCAGAACGAAGCTGCGCAGCGCCGGCAGGGTTTCGTTCATCGCGTCGATTTCGCTCTCGAGCTGCAACACGTCGGCCGGCGTGATGCGCGCCTGCTTGGGATGAACGTCCTCCGGCCGGGTCGCCAGGATCGAGCCGAGGTTGAACAGCTCGTGCTGGACGCGGCGCAGAATGGCGAGGAGCGGTCCGGCCTTCGGCTCCCCGCCGGCCGCCTGCTCGCAAGAGACGCGGGCGAGCCCGACAAACGCATTCAGCTCGTCGACGGTGCCGTAGGCTTCGATGCGGAGCGAGTCCTTGGGGACGCGCTGCCCGCCGGCGAGGCTGGTGTCGCCCGCATCGCCGCGTTTCGTGTAGATGCGGTTGAGAGCGAGGCGAGGTTCGTTGAAAGTTTTGTCATCCACGCCTCAATGGTAGCGACAAAAAAATGGGAGGCGACCCTCCGACGGGCGCCTCCCTCGAGGAAGGAACGGAATGTTGTGGTTACTTCTCTACGATGTCCGACTTCATCGGCCCCAATGCTCCATCACCTCTCTATACGGGGCCCGCGTGAATTTGGATCTCCGGCGTAGAATGAAAGTGCAAGATGAGCAAGATCGCAGCTTCGACGGTGCGGACCATCAGCGGCCTCCCGCTGGAGCCGGTGTACGGACCGGATCCTGCGGTCGAGCCGGAAAAACCCGGAGGGTTCCCTTACACGCGGGGCATCCACGAATCGATGTATCGCGGCAGGCTCTGGACCATGCGCCAGTTCGCCGGCTTCGCCACCGCGGAGGAAACCAACGCGCGCTACCGCTACCTGCTAGGGCAGGGCCAGACCGGCCTGTCGGTGGCGTTCGATCTGCCCACGCTGATGGGGTTCGATTCCGATCACCCGGCGTCGGCTGGAGAAGTGGGCAAGTGCGGCGTGGCGATCTCCTCGCTCGCCGACATGGAGACGCTGTTCCGCGGGATTCCGCTCGGCGACGTCACCGTCTCGATGACCATCAACTCGCCCGCGTCGGTGATCTGGGCGATGTACCTGGCGGTGGCCGAACAACAGGGGGTGCCGTGGGCGCGGCTTTCGGGCACGCTGCAAAACGACATTCTCAAGGAATACATCGCGCAGAAGGAATACATCTATCCGCCGCGTCCGTCCATGCGGCTGGTGACCGACTCGATCGAATTCGCGACGCGGCAGGCGCCGCACTTCAATCCCATCTCGATTTCCGGTTATCACATTCGCGAGGCCGGCTCGACGGCGGTACAGGAGCTGGCGTTCACGCTGCGCGACGGGATCGAGTACACGGACTGGGCCATCGAGCGCGGCCTGCCGGTGGACTCGTTCGCGCCGCGGCTGAGTTTCTTTTTCAACGCGCACAACGATTTTTTCGAGGAGATCGCGAAATACCGCGCCGCGCGCCGAATCTGGGCGCACACGATGCGCGATCGTTACGGAGCCCGCGACGAGCGCAGTCTGAAGCTGCGTTTCCACGCACAGACCGCAGGCTGTTCGCTCACCTGGCAGCAGCCGCGCAACAACATGGTCCGGACGGCGATCCAGGCGATGGCGGCGGTGCTGGGAGGGTGCCAGTCCCTGCACACGAATTCGCTCGACGAAGCCTACGCGCTGCCCTCGGAGCACGCCGTGACCATCGCGCTCCGGACGCAGCAGGTGATCTCGCATGAAACCGGCGTTGCCGAGACGCCCGATCCGCTGGGCGGAAGCTGGTTCCTGGAGCGGCTGACGCGGGACGTGGAGGACGCCGCCAACCAGTACATCCGCCGCATCGACGAGATGGGCGGGATGATCCCGGCCATCGAGCGCGGCTACCCGCAGACCGAGATCGCCAACGCGAGCTTCGCGTATCAGCGCTCGATCGAAGAAGGCGAGCAGGTGATCGCCGGTGTGAACAAGTTCACCGAGAAGGATGAGCGGCCGATCGAGCTCTTGCAGATTGACGAAAGCGCCGAGCGGTGGCAGATCGAGCGGCTTGGCGAACTGAAGCGGCAGCGAAGCGAAAGCGAAGTCGCCAAGGCTTTAGGAGACCTGCGCCGCGCCGCCGAGGGTGTCGAAAACACGATGCCGTACATTTTGGACGCCGTGCGCGCCTACGCGACGGTGGGGGAGGTGTGCGCCGCTCTCAAGGATGTGTTCGGGGGGTACACGGAAACGAGCGTGTTATAGGGCTATAATGAAGTCAGGTGCACCGCCCTGCCGGAAAAGACAGCCGCGGCGCAACGGAGTCTCAGTATCAATCCAGGTATGGATTCAAAAATTCGGGTGCTGGTCGCCAAGCCCGGCCTCGACGGACACGATCGCGGCGCGAAAGTGATTGCGCGGGCGCTGCGCGACGCGGGTATGGAAGTGATCTATACCGGGTTGCGCCAGACGCCTGAGATGATCGTGAACTCAGCGCTTCAGGAGGACGTGCAGGTCATCGGCCTGTCCATTCTCTCGGGCGCGCACAACGCCATCGTGCCGCGCGTGATGGAGTTGCTTAAACAAAACAGGATGAGCGACGTGCTCGTCATCGTGGGAGGCATCGTTCCGGATGAGGATGCCCTCCAGCTTAAACGTCTCGGCGTGGCCGCGGTGTACCAACCGGGGGCCTCGCTCGAGGAGATCGTGGAATTCATCCGCAGCTCGGTGAAGCAGACGGCCTGAACAAGGGCCGGCGCGCCGCCAAAAGAAAGAAAGAAATGCAAGAAAAATTGAACATCGCGGTGTTTGTCGATTACGACAACATCGAGATCGGACTGAAATCGACCCTGCGGCGGGAGTTCGACGTATCGCTCGCCCTGGATGCGCTGAAGGAGCGCGGCGACATCGTCGCCAAATTCGCCTACGCCAACTGGGGCCGCCAGGACGGCGCGACGCGCCAGATGGCGGAGAACGCCGTGCAGATGGTGCAGCGGATTCCCTCCCCGCGCGGCGACAAAAACGGCGCCGACATCAACCTGGCGCTGGATGCCCTGGAGATGGCCTTCACGCACACGCATGTGAACGCGTTCGCCATCGTCAGCGGCGACAGCGACTTTATCCCTCTGGTGAACAAGCTGAAAGAATACGGCAAGACCGTGTTCGTGGTCGGCGGCAAGGCGTTCACCTCCACCATCCTCCAACAGAATTGTCACGAGTTCATCAGCTTCGAATCGCTGATGGCCGACACGCCGGAGCGTCCCCTGCCGGAGCCTCGCCCGCAGCAGCAGCAGCGCCCGCGCGGCGACCGCCCGGAGAGGGGCGATCGCGGAGAGAGGCGGCAGCGTCCCGCGCCCCTGGAGCTGGCGCAGGCGATGCCACTGGTGGAGCGCGCCCTGCAAGTGCTGGAGCGGCGCGCCGTGCAGCCGCAGCTAGGGCTGCTCAAGTCCACCATGCTGCAACTCGACCCGGCGTTCAACGAGCGCGCCTATGGAGCCTCCAGCTTTTCGGATTTCGTCGAGAAGCTGAAGCGCGGCGAGCTGGTCCACGTCTCGGGAACCGGCGGCCGCTACATCATCGAACGCAAGACCTCGGCGGCGGCGGAGCGGCCGACCCTCAAGCCCGAGGATATGCTGCCGGCGTTGCGCGACGTGCTTGAGAACCATCGCCTGGAGATCGAGAACGGCTGCCCGGTGGAGGATCTGACCGGCTGGTTCAAGGCCGAGCAACCCAGCTTCGACACCAGCGCCTACGGGTTCCAGGAGTTCATCGAGTTCCTGAATTACGCGCAGGACAAGACGGTGGTGCGGCTGGAGCCGCATGAGGAGGTGGGGATGCTGGTGTCTCTCGGAGCCGAATTTTATCCGCCCGCCGTACCGCCGCAGCCCGAGCCCGAGGCGGCGCCCGAAGTGGAAGAGGAGTACGAGCCGCAGCCTTACGTGGAAGGGCAGCCAACCATCTTCGAGCCGAATCCTCCGCCGGCCAAGCCGAAAAAGACGCAGATGCGCAAGCGGACTCCCAAGCCCGGCGGACCCGGCGGACCGGGCGGGCCGCGGCGTCCACGGCGCAAGAAGCCGGATGGGAACGGATAGGAGTCAGAAGCCGGGAGTCAGGAGTCGGCTTCTTCTTGTTCAGTTCTTGGCTTGCGGGGGCACGTAACCCGGAGGGAAGGCGGAGCCCTCGCCGAAGAAGTAGTCTTCCATCTGCTTGAGCAGGAATTCCTGGGCTTCCTGCGTGCCCAGATTGAGGCGATACTCGTTCATGATCATCTTCATCTGCTCGAGCCACAGCTTCCAGGCTTCCTTGGAGACGTTGTCGTAGATGCGCTGGCCGAGCGGATGGTTGTCGAAGGGCACCTCGTCCAGGCCCGGCATCTCGCGCTGAAACTTGACGCACAACACCTTGTGTCCGGTCTTGCTGACTTCCTCGACCTTGGGTCCCAGCATTCCGCTACCGCATCCCATAGTGAAGACGCTCCTTCCCAACTAGGATAGCGCGAGCGGGCGTCAGGCCGCTGGAGGAGCCTGCCCGCGCTTGGCCTTGACCGCTTCCAGGTATTCGGACAGCTTCAGAGGAAGCCGAGAGCCCTTTTCCATGTGGCGCTGCACGGCCTTCTGGTAGCGGCGCAGGGTCTCGCGCTTGGAGGACTCGCGCAGGCTGCAGCTCTCAATATCGAGCAGGATTTCGATCTCCCACGGCCGGAAGGTATTGCGGTGCATGTTGCCGCGCAGCAGTTCTTGAATCAGGCGATTGAACTGCGCTAGGACAGTGTCGCTGTCGGGCAGGGAATCGTGCATACACTAACCCTACTTTACCCCAGCCAGGTTGACACTGGCCAGCGCCACCGGATTTTCTGATAGAATCCCAGCATGGGTAGGATTGCCCTCCTGGTAGTGGTTCTGGCGGTCTGCGCGCTGTGGGCGCAGGACGCGGTGTGGGTCTGCCCCATGGATCCCGACGTCCGGTCCAACAAGCCGGGCGTGTGCTCACGCTGCGGGATGAAGCTGGCGACCGGAATTCCCGATCCGGTCGAGTATGTGCTGGACCTCTCGGTAGCGCCGCGCGTGCCCAAGCCGCAACAGCCCGCCAAACTCCAGTTCACCGTGCGCGACCCGTGGAAAGAGCGCCCGGTAACCAGCTTCCAGGTGGTCCACGAAAAGCTGTTCCACATGTTCGTGGTGAGCCAGGATCTCCAGTTTTTCCTGCACAATCATCCCACCTTCCAGGAGAACGGGGACTTCCTCTATAACCTCGAGTTTCCCAAGGCGGGCATGTATCGCGTGCTCGGCGATTTTTATCCCGACGGCGCCACTCCGCAGTTGATCACCAAGACGATTCTCGTGCCGGGAGCGCCGCCGCCGCCGGTGACCTTCGGGCGCGATTACGCGACCAAGGACACCGAGAACATGCAGGTGGAGCTGGTGACGGACCCGCCCAAGCCGATCGCGCACGTCAAGACCATGATGTTCTTCAAGGTCAAGCCGGCCGACGGACTGGAGCAGTACCTGGGCGCCTGGGGCCACATGCTGGCGGCGAGCGACGACCTGATCGACATGATGCACACGCATCCGTTCCTGGCCGACGGCGGTCCGCAGATCCAGTTCAACGTGTTCTTCCCGCGCGCCCGTACCTACCGGGTCTGGGTGCAATTCCAGCGCAAGGGCGTGGTCAATACCGCGCGGTTCGACATTCCCGTCGAAGAACTGCACTAACGGTCCGCTTGCTCACGCGCGCGGTTCAGTTTTGGGCGTGCTGATGTTCGGGCAGCGAGCCGGCCGGCAGCAGCGCCACCTTCGCGCTCGGCGGAACCCCGTGGATGACCGTGCCGGAGGGAAGCTCGAGCGGAGTCCGCAACAGGAACGGGTGGCCGAACTGGGCCTTGTAATCGTGCAGCCATAGCAGGGGCTCGATGCTGCCGTCCGGAAGCTCGGCGGTAATCTGCATCTCCGCGTTGTCGGGCACGGCCGCGGGCCACAGACCATCCAGGGTGAGTGTGCCGCCGAGCTTGAACTCGCCGCTGACCACGATCTCGCCCTGGGGGTGGCTCATCGCCTGAACGGGGGGAAACTCGGGCGGCTTGGGCAGGTCTTTATCCTCGCCTTCGGGGACGCCACCGTCGACCCAGCTCGTGATCAGCTCGACCTGCTCCGGAGTCAGGCCCTGATCGTCGTGGAAATCGCCGAATCCCTTCACCGCGCCCCAGGGCGGCATGCGGCGCTCCAGCGTTTCCTCCTTGATGGCCACGGCCCAGGGACGCGCTTCGTTGTACGTCATCAGCGAAAACGCGCGGCCGCCCTCGCGATGGCAGGAGGCGCAGCGGGCGTAGATGATCCGGATGATCTCGCGGTCGAAAGTGATGTTGGTGGTGATAATGTCGTGGCCCTGCGCCGCCACCGCGAATCCGAAAATGAGCAGGAACCGGAACATCCTGTACGATTATAACTATACTAACTGGCCGCGAGGAGGATTTGAATGCGCTTCCGGCAGCGATTGCCGCTATGCCTCTCTCTGGCGCTCTGCACCCACCCGTTTGCGTGGGCGCAGGGATTGACCGGCAGCATCGCCGGGACGATCACCGATCCCGCTAACGCCGCTGTACCCAACGCGAAAGTCACCGTCACAAACGTGAACACCAGCGCCGAGCGCCGGGGAACGAACGACCCGAGCGGCGCCTATCGCGTGCTGGGACTGGAGCCCGGCGAGTACACGGTGACGGTGGAGGCGGCAAGCTTCCGGCGGCTCACGACCTCGGCGCAAACCGTGGATGCCTCGACGCCGCTGCGTCTGGATCTGAAACTGGAGATCGGTCCGGTGACCGAGACCGTCTCGGTCCAGACCCGGGCAGTGCAGATCAACACCGAGGACGCGCAACTGGGCCGCGTGCTGCGGGACATCCCGCAGTTGCCGCTGCTGTCGGGCAACAGCGGCAGGAATCCCCTGTTCCTGGTAGCGCTGCAACCCGGCGTGGCGCCGCAGAGCAACTCGATCGGCGCCGCGAATTCCACCAACTACCTGGGGCTGTTTTCGGTGAACGGCCAGCGCTCGCAGGCCAACAACTATCTGCTCGATGGCGCCGATTCCAACGACCTCGCAGCCAATATCCCGGATTCGTTGCAGCAGATCTCTCCCGACGCGCTCGCCGAGTTTCGCGTGATCACCGGGCCGGCCAAGGCCGAGTACGGCCGCAACGCCGGCGCCACCGTGGAGGTGGTCAGCAGATCCGGCGGAAACGCTTTCCATGGGGATTTGTCGGAAACGCTGCGCAACAAGGTGCTGAATGCCGTGCCGTTTTTTCAGAAGGTGACTCCCGGGCCTGCCGGGACGTTTTCCAATGGACTGCCCCGCAAGCCCGACTGGAAATCGAACGATTTCGACGCGGATCTCAACGGCCCGATCCGGAAAAACCAGACGTTTTTCCTGCTGTCGTACCTGGGATTCCGGCGCGTGCAGGGCGTGGCCCGCTCCGCGACGGTTTTCACGGACCAGCAGCGCGCCTTGATCGACCAGTTCGGCGTGCCGGCCGCGAAGGCAATGCTGGCGCTGGTTCCGCCCGCTACCAGCGGAAATACGCTGTTCGTCTCGCCCTCGAACTCCTTGCATCGCGATCAGGGCCTCGCCCGGGTGGATCACCGCTTTTCGGACCGGAACGGATTTGCCGCGACTTATTTCATCGAACATCAGAACGCTCAGGATCCGTTTCCCGGAGGCGGGACGCCCGGTGTTCCAGGCTTCGGCGCCCTCACCACGCAGCGGTTCCAGAACCTCATCCTGCGGGATTCCCACACGTTCAGCGCGGCCCTGTTCAACGACGCGCGCGCATCCGTTCACCGGCGCGCCGCGCCCGCGCTCATTCCGCTGAACCGGCAGACTCCGGCCAGCCTGGGATTCCCGGGCATCGTTCCCGACGACGCCAGCGCCGCGGGTCCGCCCAACATTCGAATCAACGGGCTCACTGAGTTTGGGAACACGATTCAGGGACCGCAGGCACGCTACGACACCACCTGGCAGTACTCGGACACATTGGGCTGGATCAAGGGTGCGCACGCGTGGAAATTCGGGGCCGAATACCGCGCGTATGAGCAGAACCAGTTGTTCGATTTCATCAACAATGGATACCTCCTGTTCGACGGCGCCGGCACGCCCCGCGTCGTCCCGCAGATCCCCGGGCTCTCGGCGTCGCTCAACGATTTTGCCCGCGGCTTTGTGACCGATTTTCAGCAGGCCAACGCCAACCGCGCGGGATACCGCGACAAGTTCTTCGACGCATTTGTTCAAGACGACTGGAAAGTGCGCCGCAATGTGACGCTGAACGTCGGCGTGCGCTGGGAGTACGACGCGCCGCTGACGGAGTTGAACGATCGGATCGGCGCGTTCCGGCCGGGACGGCAGTCCACTGTTTTTCCCGACGCGCCCGCCGGACTGGTGTATCCCGGCGACCAGGGAATCAGCCGCTCGACTTACAAGCGCGATCTGAACAATTTCGCGCCGCGATTCGGATTCGCGTGGGACCCGCGCGGCAGCGGACGATGGAGCATCCGCGGCGGATACGGCTTGTTTTTCGATACTCCGGTGAGCGAGCTGACGCTGCAATTTCTGGGCGTGGCGCCCTACGGAATTCAACCCGACGAAACCAACGTTACGGACTTCACGCGGCCGTACGAGACCTCTCTGAGCCCTATCCCGCAGCCGTTTCCGTTCCATCCGGTCGCGCCGGGAGAACATTTCAATTTTGCGGAAGTCGCGCCGATCAAGCTCACCGTCATGGATCCCGATTTCGCCACGCCGTACGGCCAGCAATTCACGCTGCAAGTGCAGCGGCAGATGGGACAGGACTGGCTCGCCGACATTGGCTATGTCGGGTCTCGGGGCACCAAACTGCTGAACCGGAGGCAGCTCAACTACGCTCTGGTCACACCCGACGCGACTACGGCCAACACGAATCCGCGGCGGCGCTTCAACATTGGAAATCCGCTGAACGCCGCGTTTGGCGGCGCTGTCTTTTCGAGCGTGCAGGACCAGTTGAGCGACGCGAATTCCAACTACAACGCCTTGCAGGCGAGCGTGACCAAACGCATGGGCAAGGGGCTGAGCATGACCCACGCCTACACATGGTCGCATGCGATCGACGAGGGGTCCGGACTGCGCACGCAGGGCAACGGAAACATCTACAACCGCACCTTCGACCGCGGCAACGCCGAATTCGATCTCCGCCACCGCTACGCGGGGTCTTTCCTCTACGAATTGCCGTTCTTGAAAAACCAAAAAGGATTACTCGCGGCGCTGGGCGGCTGGGGCGTGTCGGGCGTTGTGAGCATGCAGACCGGACCGCCGATCAACATCGTCGAAGCCGCGGACCGCTGCCTGTGCGGCATCGACAACACTGCCCAGCACCCCGATTTTCTGGGCGGGACGATCGCGTTCTACGATCCCCGGAGCGTGTCGGCTTCCACGGGCCGGCCGAACTCATACTTCAACGGCACGGGAGGCGGCAGTGCATCGGGAGCGCCGAATCCGTACTTCCGCCGCGTCGGCACGGGGAACACTGCCGCTTCGGGCGCGGGGCGGCTGGGCACATTCGGGCGTGACGTTTTCCACGGCCCGGGTTTTGCGAATTGGGATTTGCGCGCGTTCAAGCGCTTCAAAATTTCCGAGCGCCAGCGTCTGGAGGTGAGCGGCGACTTCTTCAACGCGTTCAATCACGCTCAATTCGATGCGATCAACAGCGCCAACATGGGCAACATCGGCTCACCCAGTTTTGGCGTGATCAGCGGGACACGCGATCCGCGCATCGTGCAGGTGAACGCGCGGTATCAGTTCTGACGCCTGCTCCACCGGAAAGGGTAAAATCGTTCAGCACCTCTTATGATTCACCGAGTCTGTCTCACGATTGCGATCGCAGCCCTCTCCGCATCGGCCCAATGGCTGGTTTATCCCACTCCTGGCATACCGCGCACGCGCGACGGCAAGCCCAATCTCACTGCGCCGGTTCCCAAGGCGTCCGACGGCAAGCCCAATCTGACCGGACTGTGGATGCGTCTGCGGAATCCCAACGAGCGTGTCACCACGCTCGCGATGGGCCCCAACCTGGAAGATTTCATGCGGCCTGGGGAAAAGATCCCGCCGTTGCTCCTGGCCGCCGAGGCGCTTCACCAGCAACGCATGGCGAATTTCATGGCGGACCGTCCCTCCGCGCACTGTCTGCCCCACGGCATCCCCGACGAGATGCTGATTCGTCTGCCGACGAAGATCGTGCAGACCCCCGGCCTCACGCTCATTCTGTATGAACAATTCGCGCGCTATCGCCAGATCTTCACCGATGGCCGCCCCCATCCGCCGGTGGCCAATCCCGCCTGGCTTGGTTATTCGGTCGGCAAGTGGGAGGGCGACTGGTTCCAAGTGGACACGCGCGGCTTCAACGACAAGAGCTGGATCGACGACAGCGGCCGTCCTCATACCGAAGCTCTGCACACCGTCGAGCGTTTCCGCCGCCGCGATTTTGGTCACATGGACGTCGAAATCACGATCGACGATCCAGGCGCTTATACCAAGGCCTGGTCGTTTCCCTTGCAATATGAGTTTCTCGCCGACACCGATATCATTGAGGACGTGTGCGAAAACGAGAAGGACGCCGCTCATGCGGTCGGCAAATAGCCTCCCGTGTGCACGCCCTCCCCGGATGCGATAGCATAGTCCCTGCGCGTTACTGAGGACACTATGGCCGACACAATGTCTCTTCCAGCGGTGGAAGCCGCCGCTCCGCGAAGAAAACCGCTCTACACGGATCTTTCCTTTCAAGTCATGGTTGGGATCGCGCTCGCCATCGCCTTCGGCTACGTCAACCCGGCGAAGGCGGCTGCGATGAAGCCGCTCGGCGACGCGTTCATCCGCCTGATCACCATGATCATCACGCTGGTGATCTTCTGCACCGTGGTTTCCGGCATCGCCGGCATGGAGGACATGAAGAAGGTCGGCCGCGTGGGCGGGAAAGCGCTGCTCTATTTCGAGGTTGTGTCCACTCTGGCGTTGCTGATCGGCATGGTGGTGGGCAACGTGGTGCAGCCGGGCAACGGGTTCAACATCGACCCCGCCACGCTCGATGCCAAGGCCGTGACCGCCTATGCGGGCGCGGCCAAGGCGCAAAGTGTGACCGATTTTGTGATGCACATCATTCCGACCACGATGGTCGACGCTTTCGCCCGGGGCGACATCCTGCAAGTGCTGCTGGTGGCGGTCCTGTTCGGCTTTGCGCTATCGCTGATGGGCGCGCGATGCAAGCCGCTGGTCGAGCTGTTCGACGCCCTGACGCACGGCGTGTTCGGCGTCATCAATATTCTGATGCGGCTGGCCCCGATCGGAGCCTTCGGCGCGATGGCCTTCACCATCGGCACCTATGGACTGTCGTCGCTGGGACCTTTGCTGAAGCTGATCCTCACGTTCTATCTCACCTGCACTCTGTTCGTGGTCGTGGTGCTGGGCTTGATCGCCCGCGTTTCGGGCTTCAACATTTTCAAGTTCCTGGCGTACATCAAAGAAGAGATGCTGCTAGTGCTCGCGGTCAGCTCGTCTGAGCCGGCTCTGCCCACGCTGATGGAAAAGATGCAGAAGCTGGGTTGCTCCAAGGCGCTGGTGGGACTGGTGGTGCCGACCGGCTACACGTTCAACACCGACGGCACCAGCATGTACATGACGCTGGCGGCGCTGTTCGTGGCGCAGGCCACCAACATTCATCTGACGTTCGGGCAGCAGCTCACCATCTTCGCGGTGGCGGTGCTGACTTCCAAAGGCGCGAGCGGCGTGCAGGGCGCGGCGTTCATCGCGCTGGTGGGCACGCTGATGGTGATTCCCACGATCCCCGTGGCGGGCATGGCGATCATCCTGGGGATCGACCGCTTCATGAGCATGTTCCGCGCGCTGGTCAACATGCTCGGCAACGGCGTCGCCACGGTGGTGGTGGCGCGCTGGGAACACGAAGTCGATCGCGCGTCGCTGGCGAAGGTTCTGGGCTAGTGGCGCACGCACCCTCGAAAATACATTAGACGGGTGCGGGAAGTTGTTGATCTAACAAAGCTCGCACATCCAACCCTAGCCGTCCGAACTCCTTTAGCATGCGCTTGAACTTCCGGACTAACGTGCGCTCGTTGGGCGGG
>JBGPLI010000101.1:0-19631 GCA_041486445.1 Bryobacteraceae bacterium | reverse complement strand
TGGCGGCTTGCGCGCCGGGCATTTCGCGCTGGTCGAGCGCGATGGGAGCGGGAATCTCGGTGTCGCCGGCCTCGGCCCGGGAAGGCCGGAGCACGAACACGTATCCCGCGGCGCCGACCGCCGCCAGGATGAAGAGAAAGAATCCGATCAGCAGTCCCGCCGTCATATTTTGATGTCCACGATCTTCCGGATCACGACGTGCGCCAGCACCAGGCAAGTGATGGCGCCCGTGATCAGATACTTGCCCCAGGGGTGGTTGAACAGCACCGTCATGTAGCCGGGACTCACGATCGTCATCATGATCGCGATGCCGATGGGCAGGATGGTGAGGATGATGCCAGTGAGCTTGCCGTGCGCCGCCAGGGATCGGACCTCTCCCTGAAGCGAGACCGCCTCCCGCATGTTCTCGGCCAGGCCTCCCATCACCTCGCTGAGTTTTCCGCCGGTGCGCGAGTGCAACTGCACCGCCGCGATGAACAGGTTCACCTCCAGCAGCGGGATTCGCTGGCCGAGGTTTTCAAGCGC
This sequence comes from Bryobacteraceae bacterium, assembly GCA_041486445.1. Taxonomy (GTDB): domain Bacteria; phylum Acidobacteriota; class Terriglobia; order Bryobacterales; family Bryobacteraceae; genus Palsa-187. Next base: position 19,106 of record JBGPLI010000101.1, on the reverse strand, counting down.
CCGCGGCCATCCCATTCCGAGATTGGCTTCCGCCGAGGTCCTGCGCATTTCGAGCGAGACGGGCGGCGCGGTTTCCGTGGCAATCATCTCCATGCCGGCCGAGAGCGGATAGCCGGCCCGCAGCGCACGCGCGAGCGAATCCAGTACGTCGGGGAAGTTCTCGCGGAATTTTTGGAACCGCTGGTTGCGCCGCTGCAGGATGTAGGCGTAGGGCACGTACGCCACGGCCACCGCCCCCGCCAGAGCCGCCACAAACGGCAGAAAACGGCTGAGAGCCGCCAGCGCGACGGCGCCGCACAGCAGCATCAACGCGGTCATGCGCCCTACCGACCAGTTGAGGTCGGCTTGCGCGATGCCCGTCTTCATGGTTTCGATGAAATCCAGGCGCGTCAGCAGACTGTCCATGAAGTTGATCGTGCTGAGCCGGTCGCTGCGAAACAGCGGCGAATCGTCGTCGGCGGCCGCGGCGGCGCCTTCCTCCCCGGTCTCCTGGTCCCGCTGCGCCGCGTCGGATTCCTCGGCCTTGCTCTTCAGGAACCCCATCCAGCCGGCCGCGACGGTGATAGCGGCCAGCAGGAAGATGACGACAAAGAACGCCAGGACGGATACGATCAGCATGGAGCCTCGGAATTAGCGGGTTTCCGCGGGGGCCGCAGCCGCGCGCATCACCGAGCCGAGCGACAGCGTCCCGTGCGGGCGGGTCTCCTCATCCAGAGGGTTGCGCAAGCTCAGCCGCACGCGGGCGCCGGAATCGGCCAGCGCCAGCACGTCGGCCTGCGCGGGTTTGGCGAGCAGCGTCACCACCGGCAGGTTCTGGCCCTGCGAGCTCTGCTCGGGTTGCGGAATCAGCGAGAGCACCTTCAGTCTCTCGAGCGCCGTGCGCACTTCGGTTTCGCCGGTGTTGCCGCGGTTCACCACTACCTGCACGTCCACGCTCTGGCCCGCGCGCAGCAGCGCCAGCACGCCGGCCGAATCGGTCACGTGCACCGACACCGCCCGCATGCCCTCCGGCACGCCCGCTCCGCCGCCGGATTGCGCCGAAGCCAGGTGCGTCGCCAGAACCGGCTCGTCTTCGTTGATGGCGTCGAACACCGTATTACCCACCACCTGCCCGGCGGCGCCGAAGGTGCCCTTGGGCAGTTGATCGGTCGGCCAGGGAATGGTTTTGACATCGGCGGCTTGCACCACCGTCCCCGCCTTCAGGGCCCGTGCGGCGACCAGGAGATGTTTCCCGCTGCCGGTGTTGCTGCTCAGCTTATTGACGAACAGGCCGTAGAAGACGCCCGTCGCGACGATGGCGACCACGAGCGCGATCCCCAGCAGTTTTACCAAGTTGTTTTTCTTCATGGTGGCTCTTCAACTTACATCGGCTTGGTGGACGTATTTCTACAGAGTCCCGCTGGAAGTCTTAGAATAAGGGCATGAGTGCGCTGAGCGGCGAGAAGTTGAGGATTGCCGGCCGGGAGTTCTGGTCCCGCCTGTTCGTTGGTACTGGCAAGTACCGTAGTTTTCCCGAAATGAAACGTTGTCACGAGGCCTCGGGGGCGGAAGTGGTTACCGTGGCGGTGCGGCGCGTGAATCTCACCGACCGCTCCAAGGAGTCGCTCCTCGACTTTATCGACCGGGACCGCTTTTTCCTGTTGCCCAACACCGCCGCCTGCTACAACGCGGACGAGGCCATCCGGACGGCCCGGCTGGCGCGCGAGGTGGGCTTGTCGAACTGGGTGAAGCTGGAGGTGATCGGGGATCAGCGGACGCTGTTTCCCGACAACCAGGAGTTGATCGAAGCCACGCGGGTGCTCGCCAAGGAGGGTTTCGTGGTGCTGCCCTACACCAACGACGACCTGGTGAACGCGCGCCGCCTGATCGACGCCGGGGCCGCCGCGGTGATGCCCCTGGGTGCGCCCATCGGCAGCGGGCTGGGCATCCAGAACCTGACCAACCTGCGGATCATGCGCGAGATGATCACCGAAGTGCCGCTGATTGTAGACGCCGGCGTCGGCACGGCGTCGGATGCGGCCATCGCCATGGAGCTGGGCTATGACGGCGTGCTCATGAACACCGCCATCGCCGAGGCCGAAGATCCGGTCGCCATGGCCGAGGCCATGAAGCTGGCGGTCGAGGCCGGCCGCTACGCTCATCTCGCCGGGAGAATGCCGAAGAAGCTGTACGCCTCGGCCAGCAGCCCGATGGCGGGCGTGGTGCGATAGCATGCGAACCCCTCTTCTCTTGCTCTCGGCCGCGGCGGCGCTGCTGGCCCAGTCCGTCGCGGGATTGCGATGGACGGCGCCCGCCGGGTGGAAGGCCGAGGCCGGCGCGCGGCCGATGCGCGCGGCCACCTACAATGTCCCGCCGGTGGCCGGCGACCACGACACCGCCGAATGCGTGATCTATTTCTTCGGCCAGGGGCAAGGCGGCAGCGTCGAGGCCAACCTAGAGCGCTGGAAAAGCCAGTTTCGCGCGCCCGGCGGCAAGCCCGCCGAGGCGAAGGTCGCCAAGCGCGCGGTGCACGGATTGCCCGTCACCACGATTGACGCCGCCGGCGAGTATTCCGGAGCGGGCGGACCGCTCGCCCAGGGCACTACGCTCAAGCCCAGCTACCGGCTGCTGGGCGCGATCGTCGAGAATTCCGGTGGAAATATCTTCATCAAGTTCACCGGCGAGGCCAAGACCATGGCCGCCAACCAGCAAAAGTTCGAGCAACTGCTGGCGTCGTTTGAACCCGGCAAGCGCCCTTGAACCCGCCCCCTCTCGATTTTCTCCACACGGCGGTGGCGTTGGCCGCCGCCTTCGCGGCCGGCCTGATCAATTCGATCGCCGGCGGGGGAACGTTCATTACCTTTCCCACGCTGATCTGGCTGGGGCTGACGTCGGTATCGGCGAACGCAACCAGCACCGTGGTGGTCTGGCCGGGCGTGGTCGGGACCACCTGGGGTTATCAGCGGGAGGTGCGCTCGGCCGACCGGCGCATGCTGACTCTGGCTGTTCCCAGCGTCGTCGGCGGACTCGCCGGAGCGCTGCTGTTGCACCGGACTCCCGCCTCGGTTTTCGATGTGATGGTGCCCTTCCTGATTCTGTTCGCGACGCTTCTGTTCATGATCCAGGAACCGATTCAGCGGAAGCTGAAAACCACGAACGCAGCGGGACGCCGGTCCACGCGGTGGCTGGCCGGAGCGGCGGTGTTTCAACTGGGGGTGGCGCTTTATGGCGGCTACTTCGGCGCGGGCATCGGGATCCTCATGCTGGCGGCGATGAGCGTTCTGGGGCTCACCGATATTCACCAGATGAACGGGCTGAGGGCGTTTTTCGGCGCTTCGATCAACGGCGTGGCGGCGCTGTACTTCATCTGGGAGAAGATGGTGTACTGGCCCTACGTTCTGATCATGGTTCTGGGAGCCATCGCGGGCGGCTATCTGGGAGCGCATGGCGCCCGCCGCATCGGGCAGAGAGCGGTGCGCCGGATCGTGATCGGAGTGGGGTTTGCGATGACACTCGCCCTGTTGATCAAGCGCTAGGCTGCGGAAAAAGGCACCCTTGAACCTCTGGCGGTGTGATTGCAGAAGAATAAAACGGCGGCCCACTCAAGGAGGCGAGGGGCCGCCGCGGATCCGACCTGGTCCCCCGCGAGTTGGGGGTGACTGCGTCCAGGCGGTCCGAAAATAAAGCTGTCTACCTTACATTTCGACCTGCAGATCGTTCTTTACGGAAAAAACTCCTGGAACACTGTTGGCCCGGAGAAAGGCGAGGTTGCGATCGGCCTGGCTCCTCACCACGCCGGTCAGGGTCACGTGCCCGTTTTTCACGATGATGCGGATGGAAGGCTGCACCCCCATGCCATAGCGCTGCAACGGAGCGTACCCGAAAATCGTCCGATACTCCCGCAGCCGGATCTGGTCGTCGAACCGCGACAGCGGCAGCACCTCGATGCGGTTCTCCACCCGGTTCACGCCCTCGACATGCTTCACCGCCCGTTCGGCGTCGCTCTTCAGCCAGGGCTGGGTCACGGCGCCATACAGCGTCACCGTGTCTCCCTCCACGCGGAATGAGACGTCGTCGAACACGTTCAGATAAGGCAGCGTCACCAGTTCATGCCTTACCCGGTTTTCAAACTTGCTCAGACTGGGCGAAGCCTGCACGAACAGCGGCGCCGCAGCCAGCATAACCGCTAACCATTTCAGATTGGCTTTCATATTGTCTTGCCTCCTTCTCACACCCCATTGGACGATAGGCCCCCCGGCGCGGTTGCAGCTCCAAATGCAAATAAATCGTGAACAAACCGGCCTCGGACTGCGTATAGCTTATCCAGGTAAACTTCCATTCATCAAACGGTAAATGTAGGCGAGGATTTCGGCGACGGCGCGGTACAGGTGGCTGGGGATCTCCTGGCCGACGTCGACCGATTTGTAGAGCGCCTGCGCCAGCGGCACATTCTCGACGATGGGGACCTGGTTCTCGACCGCTCTCAGACGGATGCGCTGGGCCAGATAGTTCTTGCCCTTCGCGAGGACCTTCGGCGCCGCACCGGACTCCATCACGTAGCGGATTGCCACGGCGAAGTGGGTGGGGTTGACGATCACGGCCGTGGCTGTGGGGATGTCCTTCATCATCTGGCGCCGCGCCAGATCGCGCTGCATCCGGCGAATGCGCATCTTGACGTGAGGGTTCCCCTGCATTTCCTTGAACTCTTCGCGAACCTCCTGCTTGCTCATGCGAAGCTGCTTGGCGTAGCGATGGCGCTGCCAGGCCAGGTCGGCCACACCCACCACCAGAAACAGGCCCGCGGCGCGCCACAGCAGCGCCTGGAGGCGTCCGGCCACCTGCACCACGGCCGTTGGCGGGCTCATCCACGGCAAAGCCAGGAATGAACCAAGGTTCTCGGTGGCCTCGTAATAGATCACCAACCCCACCAGCGGCAGCAACAGCAGCGCCTGAAAAAACACCGGCAGGTTCTGCCCGGGGAGGTTCTTGAGGCGCGCGACGAAATTCAAGCGCTTGAAATCCGGCGCCAGCTTGGCGGCCGAGATCCCCATTCGCGTGATGGCAAGCTGGGTGAGGATCGCCAGGACCACCACCGCCGCTCCCGCCGCGACCAGCGGAACCAGCGCCGGGACGATGACGCCGCGCACCAGAAAAACCAGACCGGCCGCGGTCAGCTCGCCCTCAAACCCACGCGCCATCAGCGCGCGCACCAGATGCGTGGTGCGCACCAGCCAGGCGCTAGAGAACGCCGCGGCCAGCGCTACGAACGCGGCGAATTGAACCGCCGAGAGAAACTCGCGGCTGGAGGGAAAGTTTCCTTCCTGGCGCGCCCGTTCCAGGCGTCGCGGCGTGGCTTTTTCGGTGCGTTGCCCGCTGTTGGCCATATGCAATCTGCGCTAAGCCGTCAGGACCCACTCGCTGTCGCTCGTGGTTCTGTATCGGCACCGAACCGCGAACGGCAGTGAGCGGATCCCGAAGGCATTCAGAACCCTATGCCGCGCCAGAGCGCCTCGATGGTCCGGCCCGCGGCGCCTTCAAAGATGCGCGCCATCACCGGCGCCAGCGCCGCCAGCAGCGCCAGCGCGGCCAGCATTTTCGCCGGAAAAGCCAGCGAGAGCAACTGCAACTGCTGTTGCATGCGTCCCAGTAAGGCCAGCGCCAGGTCGATCAGCAGCAGCAGCGCGATCACCGGCATCGCCAGCCGCAGCCCCATCGTGAACATGCCGCCGCCCAGGCGCAAAATCCCCTCGAGGTTCGCGGCGGTGGGAGCCCAGGCGCCGGCCGGAAATTTTTCGAAGCTCGCGGCCAGCACGCGAATCAGCTCGCGATCGACGCCCAGCGTGAAGAACAGCAGACCGGAGACCAGCGTCGTCACCACCTGCAACACCCCGGCATCGGCCTGGCTGGTGGGATCGATGGTGGAGGCGTAGCCGTAGCCCGCCTGCAATCCCAGCGTCTGTGCCGCGATCTGGAAGCCTTCCGTGAGAAAGGCGACGGCCAGCCCGGCGACGAGTCCGAAGCCGGCCTCGGCCAGCGCCCACGCGGTCAGCTGGCCGGCCGAGGGCAGCGTATCGGGGAGCGAAGGCCAGGCGGGGAACAGCGCGATCGTCATCGCCAGCGTCAGCACAACGCGGGTACTGTCGGCAGCGGCACGGAACCCCGGAATCGGCAGGAAGGCCACCAGGCCGCCCACGCGCGCCAGCACCAGCAGGAACGCGAACATCGTGCTGAGGGGAAGGCCCAGAGTCATGTGCGTTCAATGCGCGAAACGGCCGAGGTCGCCGAACAGCGCGATGGTGTAGGTCATCAGCTTGGCCAGCATCCACGGCATCGCCAGAATCATTGCGCCCAGGAATGCCGTGAGCCGCGGGACGCTGCTGAAGCTCGAATCCTGAATCGAGGTAAGAATCTGGATCAGGCTCATCACGATGCCGACCACGAATCCTGCGGCCAGCACCGGAAGGCTGAGCCAGAACGCGGTGACGAACAGCGTGCGCATGAGATCGACGACGGCAGAGGTGGTCATAATCAGTAGAAACTTTTCACCAGCGAACCCACGACGAGATTCCATCCGTCCACCAGAACGAACAGTAAAATTTTAAAAGGCGCCGAAATCATCACCGGCGGCAGTTGCACCATGCCGACCGAGAGCGTCACCGACGCCACCACCAGGTCGATGATGAGGAAGGGAAGGAACAGGACGGCGCCGATCTGGAAGGCCACCTTGAGCTCGCTCAGCACGTAGGCGGGCACCAGCGCGCCCAGCGGCACGTCGGCCGGCTTGGCCGGGGCGGGCGCGTGCGAAAGATCCATGAACAGCCGGATGTCTTTTTCGCGGGCGTAGCGGAGCAGGAACGTTTTGACCGGCTCCGACGCGCGGTCCCAGGCCTCGCTGGGGGTGATCTTCCCGCTTTCGAGCGGCTCCCAGCTGTTGTGATAGACCGTTTCCCCGACCGGCTGCACCACCAGCAGAGCCAGAAACAGCGCCAGCCCCACCAGCACCTGGTTGGACGGAGTGGTTTGCGTGCCGAGCGCCTGCCGGAGAAAGTGCAGCACCACCACCACGCGCAGGAATGGCGTCACCGACATGAGAATCGCGGGCAGCAGCGTCAGCAGCGTGAGCAGCAGGACGATCTGCATCGGCACGCCCAGCGACGCTCCGGTCTTGTTCTGCACCAGAGTCACGCCCAGCAGCGAATCCGAGGTCGCCGCCCGCACCGGCAGGCCGATGAACATGAGCAGCAGAGGCAGGCTCTTCACGCGCCCGCTCCTTCGGAAGACCGAGGCGGCGATTCCGTAAGGAACGTGCACCCTCGCGGGTGCGTCGCCACCAGGAATTCGCGCCCGCCCACACGCACCAGATGGAGAGCATGCTGCGGCGTCAGCGACACGCGCTCGATCGGCTCGAGCGCCTTGGTCCGTCCCGGGGTCCGCCGCGGCCATCCGCGGAACACGACGCCGCTCCGCTGGCGGAGCGTCCACAGCGCTGCTCCCAGAAGAGCGAAAACCAGCAGCACGGATAGAACCTGCCGGGCGACTTCCATGTCCTTAGTTCTCCTCGCTGAAGCCGGTGATGCGCACGCCCACGGCCTCTTCGATGAACACGATCTCGCCGGCGCCCATTCGCGCGCCCCCCGCCAGAATGTCGATATTCTCGCCGGCCGAGCGCATCATCTTAATCACGCTGCCGGTGTGGATCTCGAGAATCTCGCGCACGGTCATGGTCCTCCGGCCGAGCTCGACATCCACGTCCACCGCGATGTCGCTCAGATGTCCGATCTGTTCGAGTGCTGTCGTCTTTTCAAGTTCCGTCATCGGGGGTCCGCTCTCTCGCCAATTCTTCCAGCCAGTCTTGCGCATTCTGGCCGCGCTGTCGTTGCCGCTGCCGGCGTCCGTCCGCCGATTCGCCGGAGCCGCCTGGTGAGCCGGCGTGCGAGTCCTGAGGATCGCCCTGAGCGCCAGCTTCCGGCATCGATGACGGCTGCCCCATGGTCCCGTGGGGCGTGAATGTTTCGGTATGGTAGCCGGCGCGTAGCAGCGAATTCACCAGCGTTCCGAGGTCCTGCCGCAGCGAGGTCTGCAACCCCGTGTCCGGCGTGCGGACCGCAACCTGGACCTGGCCGTTGCGTTCGCCGACGTAAAGATACACAACCGGAGCGTTGGGCTGCGCGATCCGCAGGGCGAATTCCTGGGCGGAGGAGCCGCGAGGCGCCGGCGCCGCGGCAGGCTGAACCAGCTCGGAGTTGCGGATCGCCTCGGACACAGTGAGCCGGGGAGTCTCCATCGCGCCATTGGCGCGTGGGGGGGCGGCTGGAGGAGCCGTCACGCTCTGCGGCATGCCAGGATTCACGGCGACGGTCACATCCGCCGCGTGAGCTGGAGGCTGCGATTTCGGCCGTGCCGGCGCCGGCGCGGACTCCGGAGCAAGACGGGTCAACACGGCTCCGAAGGCGAGTTCAGGATGCGGCGCGCTCTTGGCAGGCAGAGGGGTTGGCACGGATGAAGACACCAACGACGATTGCTGGGGCGGCGCTTGCGATGGCGCCGGTTGGGTTGCCGGCGATGCGGGCTTCGCGGTTGGGATGACGGGCGCTCCGGCAACGCCCCTCGAAGAATCCGGCGTGATCAGCGCGTTAATGAAGTGGAGGAACCCGCTGGTCTCCGGAGCCGCATTCGCAAGCCGGGCCGGGAGGATGCCGGTCATGGCGGCCAGGATTCCGATCTGATTTCCGTCGGTTGCGACAAGCGCGTTCACGCACCGGATGAATGCAGATGTGGACCCACAACGTGTGCACGGCGTTTCAACAACTTAACGCTCGCGGATTCGACAACAAGTTGGCACGTGATTCAAAACGGCACGATTCCGTCGGTGCCATTCCGGACCTGCTAAACGCTTCGGCGTTGTTTGACCGAACCTTGGAGAACGGCTGCTAGATTGCACATTCGTGGGACGGGCGAAATTGGTGGTAAAAGGACTCAATCATGCAGATCGATAGTTTGAATTCAAACGGTCCGGCGCAGGTGCTTACCAATGCGGTCGAAGACAGCCGGACCCGCCCGGGAAGAACCCATCCGCACCATCACGGCGGCAGCGACAAGGTCCAGCTCTCTGACCTGGCGCAGAAGCTGGCCGCCAGCGACCCGTCCAAGGTCCATGAGCTTCAGGCCGCCGTGGACGCCGGAACGTACCACGTCTCGCCCGAGGACATCGCGGCCAGCATCATCGACTCAGCCCTTTCCGGGTTTTAGGGATACTTCAGCGCGCAGGAGCCGCCGCTGGCGTTGATCCAATTCCGCTGAATCAGGAAGTCCGTCCCGCCCAGTTTCATGTTGGCCACGCCGCCATTGGACGAGTAGGTAGTGCCGAAAGTCCAGGCGCACTTGTCGGCGTTCTCATTGCCGCCGTTGTCGTACCAGGCGGTGCCCTGGGGATCGGTGACGGCCTCCTCGAGCTCATGCGCGATAACGGAGGCCATGCCGTCGGCGCCCCGATTGCCGTTGGGGGAGGGCGTCCCGTTGGTGCAGGCAGACAGGCAATTGGTCGGGTCGCCGACGAAGGCGTACTTGATGGCTTGGCCATTCAGTGTTCCCCACCAGTGCCAGCCGCAGTACTGAGTGCAGAAACCCGTGGTCTCATTCACGTCCGAAGAGGTCAGCACGAAGTAGACGCCGTTGGTGTCGACGGGCAGACTGCCGCCGCCCGTGGTGAGCGCCTTGCTGACGATCACGGCGATGGAGTTGTCGTTGAGTTGCGTACCCTGCGAATAGTTGTCGGTGGTGGCTCCGCCATAGTTCACGGCGTTGGTAACATGCACTCCGGCTCCGTTGTAATAGGTGGTGTTGATGTTGAAATACGGCGATCCGCCAATGCTCCCGGCGAGAACCGGAAGGATCAATTTGGCAACACTCCCGCCGGGCCAGGTTCCATACCAGATGTAGTAAACGTTGGTGGTATTGAGGATGATGGGGCCGTTGTGGTAGCTGATCCCGTTGCCCCCGCCTCCGCCCTTGCGCGACTTCCCCGCGTCATGGGCGGGCTTGATATCGCCGCCCCGTCCGTTGGGCTTGGTGTCCTCGCCCTGATTGTTGTTGTTGCCCTGGCTGTTATCGTCGGCGGCGGAAAGCAGGCCGATGCCTGCCAGCGCCACCAACGCGCTCCGAATCATTAGGTTCTTCACGTCTCGTTACCCTCCGACTGGTTCCGCGCGAAAATGGCGCGCACTGGATCAATTTTACCTTTGAAGGCCCGGTAGGCGGTATTGGGAGTTCGCCCTAGAGCGTTGGCTGGTTCCGGCTGGTTCCCCGAAGCATTGACACGTCGCCCCCGGCGAATTATTATGTATGATGTCCACGCTCACAAAGAGCAACCTTGCTCGTCCTGAGTAGTAACCTATGATCAAAGTCGAAGGGCTCACCAAGCGCTACGCTCGCAATGTCGCGGTCGACAACATCTCCTTCCATGTCGAAAAAGGGGAGATCGTCGGCTTCCTGGGACCCAACGGGGCAGGCAAAACCACGACAATGCGTGTACTTACCTGTTTCCTGCCGCCCACGTCCGGCTCGGCCTGGGTGGCCGGGTTCGACGTGCAACAGCAGCCGATGGAGGTCAAGAAACGCATCGGCTACCTGCCCGAAACGCCTCCCCTCTATCCGGAAATGGAGGTGATCGAGTACCTCCAGTTCGTGGGCCGGCTGAAGGGCCTCTCGAAAGTTGAGCTTCCGGACCGCGTCGCGGAGGTAGCCAAGATTTGCGCCATCGACGACGTTAAGTACAAGCTTATCAGCAAGTTATCCAAAGGCTACCGGCAGCGCGTGGGCCTGGCGCAAGCCATCATTCATAATCCCGACGTGCTGATCCTGGACGAGCCGACCGCCGGCCTGGACCCGCATCAGATCATCGAGACCCGCGACCTGATCAAGGACCTGGCCAAGAACGGGAACCACACCATCATCCTTTCGACCCACATCCTGCCCGAGGTCGAGGCGACCTGCCAGAAGGTCATCATCATCGCCAAGGGCAAGCTGGTGGCGACCGATTCGGTCGAAAACCTCACCAGCCGTCTGCGCGGCTCCGAGACCGTGGCCGTGGAGGTGATGGCCCGCGACGGCTCGGCGGATCCGCAGCCCGTACAGCAGCGTCTGGAGAAGGTGTCCGGGGTCAGCCGCGTGCTCCAGAAGGAGACCGCCGACGGCCGGCTCCGCTTCATCGTGGAGAGCCTGCAAGGCCGCCAGATCCGTCCGGATCTGGCCAAGGCCGTCGTGGAGGCGGGCTGGAGCCTGAACGAGCTGCACGCGGTGGGGCTGAGTCTCGAAGAAATCTTCTTGCAGTTGACCACATCCACCAAGGAAGGCGAGGCGTCCGCTGAGGGTGACTCAGTATCGGAGACGCCCGCCGCCGCAGTACATGCCGAGGGGGCGCAATGAACATACTCACCATTTGCCGCAAGGAAATGAACAGTTACTTCCGATCGCCCATCGCCTATATCGTGATGGCGCTGTGGGCGGTGCTGTCGGGTTTCTTTTTCTATTTCGCGATGTCGTTTTTCGTCCAACGGAGCATCGAAAGCCAGATGATGGGCCAGAGCTTCCCCATGGACGTGAACGAGTGGGTGATCCGCCCGCTATTTTCCAACATCAGCGTCATCGGGCTGTTTCTGATCCCGATGATCACCATGCGCCTGTTCGCCGAGGAGAAACGCAGCGGCACCATCGAGCTGCTGGTCACCTCGCCGGTAAGCGATCTGGAGATCATCCTCGGAAAATGGCTCGCCGCCGTGACGCTCTACTCTTGCATGCTGGGCCTGTCGCTGCTGAGCATCGGGATTCTGTTCCTGTTCGGGCGGCCCGACTGGAAGCCCATGCTGGTCGGCTTTCTGGGCCTGCTGCTTCAGGGAGGGTGCCTGCTGGCCATCGGGACGTGGATCTCCACATGCACCCGCAACCAGATCGTGGCCGGGGTGGCGGGATTCGCCGTGTCCCTTTTGCTGTACGTGCTCAACTGGGTGTCCGAGTTCGGCAGCTCGGCGTCGGACAAGGTGATCGGCTACCTTTCCGTGCAGCAGCATTATGAATCGTTCGCCCGGGGGGTGCTCGATTCCAAGGACGTCATCTTTTTCGTGTCGTTGATTTTCGTGGGATTGTTCCTGACGGCGCGTTCGATGGAGTCCATCCGGTGGAGGGCATAACATGAATACCTCGTGGATGCAGGCCCGCCAGACCAAGTTCGCGCTCTACACCACCGTCTATATCCTGATCGTGGTGGTGGCGGTGGGCGTGGTCAATTTCCTGGCCAACAAGTTCAACAAGAGTGTCGACGCGACGTCGAGCAAGAAGTTCACGCTCTCGGATCAGACGCTGAAGATCGCCAAAAATCTGAAGAACAACGTCACCATCAGCTACTGGGACCAGCCCAGCAAGTTCACCGGGGCGCGCGATCTGCTCGACCGCTATAAGAATCTGTCCACCAAGATCGACGTCCAATATCAGGACACCGACAAGAAGCGCGCGCAGGCGATCGCGGCCGGCGTCAAGACGCAGGGCTCGATTTTGGTCGATGTGGGCGCCAAGCACGAGGAAGCCAAGAGCCTGACCGAGGAGGAGATCACCGGGGCCCTGGTGCGCGCGCTCAAAACGGGCGATCGAACGGCGTGCTTCGTGCTGGGCTCGGGCGAACATTCGCTCGACGACAGCGGGCGCAGCGGCTATTCCAATCTGAAGACGCTGGTCGAGAAAGCCAACTATAAGACCCAGACCGTCAAGCTGCTCGAAAAGCCGGAGATCCCGAAGGAGTGCACCATCGTGGTGGTGGGCGGCCCGCGGCGCGACTATATTCAACCCGAAATCGCCGCGCTGAAGAAATACGTCGAAATGGACGCTGGCCGGGCGCTCATTATGCTCGATCCTCCGCTCAAGTTCGCCAACCAGGAGACCGACGACAACAAGGCGCTGGCGGACACGATCGCCGAGTGGGGCGTCACCCTGGACAAGGACCTGGTGCTCGACACCAGCGGCGTGGGCGAGCTGTTCAACATGGGGCCCGAGGTTCCTCTGGTGACCACGTACGAGGGCCACGCCATCGTGCGCGAGATGAAGGACATCCCCACGGGATTCCCGATCGCCCGCTCGCTCGACGTCAAGACGGGAGCCAAGACCGCCGTCGACAAGTTGTTTTCCACCACTGCCAACAGCTTCGCCACCACCAACCTGACTTCGGCGACGATCAAGCCCGGCAAGGACGACAAGAAAGGACCGCTGACGCTGGGCGCGGCCGGCACCTACCACACCGGGACCGACGCAATGAACGGAATGTTTGTCGTGGTGGGCTCTTCCAGTTGGGTAGCGAATTCGTTCCTGGGCTTCAATGGCAACCGCGACCTGTTTCTCAACATGCTGAACTTGCTGTCTTCGGACGAGGACCTCATCTCCATCCGCCCGAAGGAGCAGGAGGACCGCCGCCTGGTGATGACGCGCCGCCAATCGGCCATGGTGTTCTACTCGACCGTGATCATGATCCCCCTGGTGATCGTGCTGGCGGGCGTGGGAGTGTGGTGGCGGCGAAGGTAAGTCCAGAATGAAGCTCAACCGTTTGTTGATCGCGGCAATTTTACTGGCGGGCCTGTCGGGGCTGGTATGGTGGTCGAACAAGCGCGAGAAAGCCAACGAGGGCAAGCCCGCCCCGGATGCGGCGCCCATGCTCCTGACGCTCGGCGAAGATAGTATCCGGCAGGTCGAGATCAAGCACCGCATGGGCGACGCCACCGTCGTCAAGAGGGATGACGCCAACCACTGGTCGATCACCGCGCCGCAACCGCTGGGCGCCGATCAGTCGGCTGTCTCCGCCGTCACCAACAGCGTGGCCAAGCTGGGCTCGGAACGCGTGGTGGACGACAATCTGACCGACCCTGCCGGTTACGGCCTGGCGCCTCCGGCGATCGAGCTGACCTTTACGGCCAAGGACGGCAAGACGACGAAACTCCAGATCGGAGACGAAACCCCGACCGGCAACTCTGTCTACGCCACCGTGAGCGGCGACCGGCGCCTGTTCACCATGGGCACCTACAACAAGAACAACCTCGACAAGACCTACAAGGACCTGCGCGACAAGCGGCTGATGACCTTCGATTCCGACAAGGTGAGCCGCGTCGAGCTGGCCGCGAAGAAGGGGCCGGTCGAATTCGGACGCATCGCGCAGAACGATTGGCAGATCCTGAAGCCCAGGCCGCTGCGCGCCGACGGCTTCCAGGTGGAGGAGCTGGTTCGGAAGCTCAAGGACGCCACCATGGACGTGAACGTCTCCGACGCCGACGCCAAGACCGCGGCGTCCTCGTTCGGCTCGGCGCCGCTGGTGGCCGTCGCCAAAGTGACCGACGCAGGCGGGACCCAGACCCTGGAGGTTCACAAGGCCAAGGACGATTACCTCGCCAAGTCGAGCGTGGTCGGGGGCGTTTACAAGGTAAACAAGGACCTCGGCGAGAGCCTCGACAAATCCGCCGACGATTTCCGGAACAAGAAGCTGTTCGATTTCGGGTTCAGCGATCCGAACCGGATCGAGTTCAAGGACGGGGCGCAGAGCGTGGTGGCGTCGAAATCGGGCGACAAGTGGACGTCCGCCGCCGGCAAGGAACTGGACTCGACCAGCGTGCAGGCGTTCATCGACAAGATCCGCGATCTGACCGCCTCTAAATTCCCGGAAAGCGGCTTCGGAACCCAGGCGATGGAGCTGACCGTGGTATCGAACGACAGCAAGCGCACCGAGAAGGTGCAGATCGCCCCGGCCTCGGCCGCGAATTTCATCGCACGCCGCGAAGGAGAGGCGGCCTTGTACGAACTGGAGGCCGCCGCCGTTCAGGACCTGCGGAAAGCCGCTGGAGACGTGAAGGAAGCGCCGCCGCCGGCCGCTGCTAATAAGAAGAAGTGAAGAAGAAGTAGTGGCGAAGGCCCTCCTCACCGACCTCTACGAGCTCACCATGGCGGCGGGCTACTTCGAGGCCGGAAAGGCGGCCGAGCGGGCCACCTTCGAACTGTTCGTCCGCCACCTGCCTCCCCATCGCAACTTTATTCTGGCGGCGGGACTGGAGCAGGCGGTCGAGTACCTGCTCGGCCTGCGCTTCACGGCGGAGGAGATCGCCTATCTGCGCACGCTTCCCCAGTTCGCCCGCACCAGTGGCGCGTTTTTCGAGATGCTCGCCGGCCTGCGCTTCACCGGCGACTTGTTCGCGGTGGCCGAAGGGACGCCGCTGTTCCCCGGCGAGCCGTTTCTCACGCTGCGCGGGCCGCTGATCGAGGCGCAGATCCCGGAGACGTATCTGCTCGCGACGCTCGGGTTCCAGTCCATGATCGCCACCAAGGCGGCGCGGGTGGTGAGAGCGGCGGTGGGGCGCAGCGTGGTCGAGTTCGGCACGCGCCGCGCGCACTCGCCCGAGGCCGGCGCGCTGGCGGGCCGCGCGGCTTACGTCGGAGGCTGCGCCGGCACCAGCAATACCGAGTCCGGCATGCGCTACGGCGTGCCCGTGTTCGGCACGGCCGCCCACTCCTGGGTGATGTCGTTTCCCGACGAGCGGCAGGCTTTCCGGCAGCTCCAGCATCTGCTGGGCGAAGACACCGTCTACCTGATCGACAGCTACGATACGATCGAGGGCGCACGCCGGGCCGCGGCGCTGGGCCGTCCGCTGTGGGGCGTGAGGCTGGACAGCGGCAACCTGGCGGAGCTGGCGCCGGCGGTCCGCAAGATTCTCGACGACGCCGGCCTTGCCGAGGCGAAGATCATGGCCACGGGCGACCTGAACGAGCACAAGATCCAGGAACTGGTGGCGGCGCGGGCGCCCATCGACGTGTTCGGCGTGGGCACGGAGCTGGCGACCTCGGCCGACGCGCCCTCGCTCGGCGTGGTCTACAAGCTGGTGGAACTGGAAGGCGCATCCGGCCGCCGCTACACGGTCAAGTTGAGCGAGGACAAGCAAACGCTGCCCGGCGCGAAGCAGATTTTCCGCTACGCCGATCGCGACCAGCTCGCGCGCTCGAGCGAATGTCCGTCGTGCCCGGAGGGCTCCGAGCCGGCCGAGGCGCTGTTGCGTCCCGTGATCATCGGAGGCAGGCTGGTGGAGCCGCTGCCCACAGCGACCCAGGCGCGCCGCCATGCCGCGGAGTCTCTCGCGCGGCTGCCTGCGGCGATGCACCGTCTGTTTGCGGACGGGGACGCTTGGCGAGTGGAGCTGAGCCCCGAGCTCGAATGCCTGGCCGAGCGCGTCCGCAAGGGGGTGGCCGGATGAACGCCGTCTTCTTCGATGTGGATACGCAAATCGATTTTCTCTATCCGGCCGGCGCGCTGTA
Organism: Bryobacteraceae bacterium; assembly: GCA_041486445.1. Classification (GTDB taxonomy): domain Bacteria; phylum Acidobacteriota; class Terriglobia; order Bryobacterales; family Bryobacteraceae; genus Palsa-187. The sequence goes on along the minus strand of JBGPLI010000101.1, from coordinate 2,798 downwards.
CGTGCCCGGAGCGGAGACGATCCTGGACCGGCTGGCCGCTCTGAATCGATTCGCGGCATCCCATGGCCATACCGTGATCTCCACCATGGACGCTCATTCGGAGGACGATCCGGAGTTCAAGCTGTGGCCGCATCACGGCGTCGCGGGGACGGCGGGGCAGCGGAAGCCTGCGTGCACTCTTCTCGAAAAACGTTTGGTGGTTCCCAACGCTCCCTGCGAACCGGCGTTGGAAGGGGTCCAGCAGATCCTGCTCGAGAAACAGACGCTCGATTGCTTCAGCAACGTGAGTCTTACGCCGCTGCTCGAGCGTTTGAGGGCGGAGCGTTACGTGGTTTACGGAGTGGTGACCGAGATCTGTGTGAGACTCGCGGCGCTGGGGCTGCTCAAGACCGGCAAGCGAGTGGAGCTGGTAACCGACGCGGTGCGGAGTCTGAACGAGGAGGACGCCGCCCGGACGTTCGCCGAATTCACCGCGGCGGGCGTGGTCTTGACCAGCGTGGAAGCAGTGACGGCTTGAAGACGCTACAAATCGGTTGTTGCACAAATGTGGCGCACGTTCTTAACGTGCCGTGTTCGCACTCGTGCGAACACGTGTGGCCGCCCGAAGACCATGCGTCCCCAGAGTGGGGACGCGGCGCGCAAAGTGCGCACGCCACGGTCTTCAGGCGACTTTCAGTCGCGCCAGCGCAAAGAGAAGGGTAATCCTGCGCGCGCCGCCCAAGCTCGGTTGAATGTTGTCGCTTTTCCGCCGGGCCTACGGCAGCGGATGGAGCTTGAGCTCAGGCATGGGAAAATCTTTCGCATTATTGGTGACCAAGACCAGATCATGCGCCAACGCCACAGCGGCGATGGTGACGTCAGGCAAAGCCAGCGTCCGGCCTTGCTGCCGCCAGAGGTTCTGGTGATGACCGGCGAGTTTGGCGATTTCCCACGTCACTGAGAAAAACTTCAGGCTGCGCAGGAGCCGTTCCGTCCTGGTCTCCTCGCCCGGCCGCAACCCGGCGTACACTTCGGTCACGTTGATCGAGCAGCAGGCCATCTCCGCGCCTTGCAGGATGAGTTGATCGACCGCCTCCTTCCGGCCTCGCTTGCCGTTCAGGATATCGATGATGACGCCGGAATCCAGCAGGCAGGTCTCGATCACTCGCCGTCCCGCTGTCGCTCGAGGCGCTCGAAGCGCTTCTCGGACTCCTGCCGCATCTGCCGGACCCAAGCGTCGGACCCATGCGCGAGTTCAGGGTGGTCCTCGTTCTTCCAGGAGCCGGCGGCTTCGTTCAGAGCTTCCAGTTGCTCGTGACGCCGGATTTCCCGGTCCAGCACCGCGACGATATACGCGTTCCGATGCTGATAGCCGGCGATCTTTTCGATCCCGGCGGCGATCGGGAGGGGTATCGGAATGAGTTTACGCGGAGTTCTCATAGACTTACTCAGTATCTCATGTGGAAACCACTTGTGCAACCACATGGTAAACCAGTGATGCGATGTACAATAAAATTTCATGCACTCCCGTCTGGCATACCGGGATCGCTTTACCTGGAGTGGTGCTTTACTGCTTTTGGCGTCGACTCTACTCGTCACCGGATGTGGAGACCTACTCTCACTGCATGCACTTTACACGAAGGCAGACAACGTGTTTGATGCCCCACTGGAGGGGCGGTGGGAGACCGATGAAGATCTGGTTCTGGTGCAGCGCAAGGGCGATCTATACGAGGTAACTCTTCGTTCCAAGAAGGACGATCCGTCGAAATCGGCGCAATACGAAATGCATCTTGTGGATATCAAAGGCGTTCGTTTTGCCGATCTCCTGCCGCAAGACGCCGTTGGTCACATGTTTCTCAAAGTTCAGGTGGGCGAGAATCAGTTGCGCATCGCTTTTTTCGACTCCGAATGGCTCCGCCAACGCATCCCTCATGAAGAAGCAGACATCGAGAATGGCAAGAAGCAGGCCGTCCTGACGGTAAACACGCCGCAGCTTAAAGGCCTGGTCGGGAAATTTGCTCGTGAGCCGAAAGCCTATGACGATGGAATGACGTTTCGGCGCGCGAAATAGGCGATACTCACCCTGGAAGACCCGGAGCACGGCGAACCGTGCTCCGGTTTCATCGCAAACTCAGCGAAACGACAGACCGACGCGGGCCACAACCATATGGGGATCGTTGACGGTGAAATAGTCACGGACCTCCGTGCGGAATCCTACCTTCCTGCTGAACCAATATGTGATCCCGCCGCCGACATTCGTCATATTGGCAGTGCCTTGGCGAAACGCCAAGGAATACCCCGCGGTATCGGATGGCGGGCGTGAACTCTAAGGGCTCCGAAAAACTGGAGGCGGTCTGAGCGAGGATGACGCCGCCCGGACGTTCGCCGAATTCACAGGAGCGGGCGGGGCGCTGACGACGGTGGCGCAGGCTACGACCGCTCGGGCCTCAATCTAAGCAGAAGCAGGGCGATGCGCCCGGAGGAAGGAACGTATCTGGCGCACCGCCAGGGGAATCCGCTCCTTGGGCTCCTTCCACGGGAAGATGCTCACTTCAGCCTTGGGCGCGAGCATCGCGGCCTCCATGGCGACGGCGTACGGATGCGCCGGGATATCATCCGGAAGGATCAGTACGGGCGTCTGGCAATTGCGCACGAAATCGCGGGTCACGGTGAAAACGAAGTCGGCGTTCGTCGGATACATGTTCCTCGTGTACTTCTCCACCATGGCCATCGTGATGTCGGGCCGGCGGGCGACCAGCCGTGGGCCCCAGCCCGTAATATTGCCCTGGTAGGAGAGGTTCGGCATCTCCGGACGAAAT
>JBGPLI010000100.1:0-19674 GCA_041486445.1 Bryobacteraceae bacterium | reverse complement strand
CTCCCGGGCCTGGCGCTGGTGCCAGCTCCCTCGTTGTCTTCCGCACCGGGCCTCGCTCCCACCATCACCCAGCGAATCAGTTTCGCGCTGGTTTGCATTTTTCTCCTCTCCGGTTACGCCAACGACTTTACCAATCTCATTTTTCGGGAAAAGGCTTACATTTCCACCGCGTGCCTCTTCTTGGTGCCGATTTCCTTCCTCGTTACGGGAGCGTCTTTTCGCGGCCTGCGCCACCCCATCGGCCGCTTTTGGATGGCTTTCGGTATCTGGCTGATCGTGGCCGCTCCTCTCAGCGTGTGGCGAGGCGGCACCTTTGATCTGCTCATCAACTATTTCCCGCGGTCGTTTATGCTGACATATTATGTGGCCGCCTCCGCCATCTCTCTCCGGCAATGCCGGCAGCTTCTTTATACACTGATCGGCGGTGCGTTCTTTGTGATCTTTTCCTGTTTCGCATTCGGCTCGTTCTACGGCCGACGACTCTCCATCCCCCACAGCATCTTCTTCTCCAACGCCAATGAGCTGGCGTTGCAGCTCGCCCTCGGCATGGCCTACATGGTGTTTGTCTTCTTCCTGAAGAGCAAGTTGCTCAAAATACTGTGTTTCGGGGGCATCGTTTTGTCGCTGTCTTATATGCTCAAGACCGGTTCCCGCGGTGTGTTCGTAGCCGTGGCCCTCGTGGCCATTGTCGCTTTCTTGAGCGGCCGCCGTCAGCTCTTACTCGTCGCCGGTGCTCTTCCAGTTTTGATAATCACCGTCGCCCTCTTGCCCCAGGCTAGCCGCGAGCGCCTAGGGTTCCTAGGGACAGACTCGAGCTTCGCTGATGTGAGTGACGAAGTTGAAGCCTCTGCGCTGGCTTCCCAGTATCAGCGCGAGCGGCTTCTTTGGGAGAGCATCGCGTTCACCTTCGCCAATCCCCTCTTCGGTGTGGGTCCGGGTGAATTCATGGTCGCCGAGAACGGCGAGAAGGAAAAGGGGGGCGGGCGCGGCGAGTGGCGCGGTACCCACAATTCTTACACCGAGGTGTCGAGCGAAGCCGGCCTGCCCGCCTTCTTCTTCTATACCATGGCGCTCTTTCTGTGCCTCCGCCAGAATTACCGCCGGTACAGGCGAACCGCCGGAATCAGGGGTCTAGAGGAAGTTGCCGGCCTCAGCTTCACTCTGTTCGTGGCCGCCATGGTCTACGCGTTAGCTACTTTCTTTTTCCACATCACTTACAGCTCCTATCTACCGCTCACTCTCGGCCTCACCATCGCGGTCGAACTTGCCTCAGGGCCTGCGCTCGCACGCCAGCCTGCTCACTGACGCGCGGCGGATTCACCTGGACCGCCCCCTGGCATCTTCTCACCCAACGGCTATGCCTCCAGAATGCATATGATGTTCGTCCGCCAGCTCTCCCAGCCCGATCGCGCCAGCATCCGCAACCATAACAACTCGAAGATGGCAAGCGGCCCCAACGATCCCGTGACCGCCGAGGTGCTCACGAACCGCATCTCCACCAGCCGAAGCCCTGACTCGAGCGCCAACCGCTCGATGTCGGCGCGCCGGTTGAGGCGGTAATGCGTCCGGAACACGTCCTGGCGCGAGCGGCCCTCCAGCATTCGGATCAAGAGCAGCTTGATTCGGTCGGGAGTCCAGGCGGCCGCAGTCACCAGCAGGTTCCCGCGATTGGTCGTATGAAACATCAGGCGTCCCGCCGGCTTGAGCACCCGGCGCGCCTCGCGCAGGAACACAGCAGGGTCATGCAGGTGCTCCACCACCATGTTGGCGCTGATCAATTCAAAGGATTCGGCGGGAAAGGGCAGCGCGTAACCCGAGGCGAGCAGCTTGTCCGGGTAGGCCTGATGATCGCGCAGGCTGCTCATGTCCAGATCGATGCCCACCACCCAGCGGGCTTGAGCCAGCACGCACGCCTGATATTCCGGCATCCACCAGGGAAACGGCGCCCTCCCGCACCCCACCTCCAGCCAGACGGATCGGGTTGCAAGTTGCTTCTCCAGCATCTCCGCGAACGCATACTGCGAGGGGCGGAGCCCCGGGACCAGGCGCGCCTCCAGCCACCAATAGATCTTGAACAGGAGCGGTCGCATGAATCGACGGCTACCGGGCGCCCAGGCCAAGCATTATGATCTTCACGGTGTATACTGGGTCCGCTGACATGAGCCCTCCCAACCTTGACGCTCAACCCTTCCGTCACTATAGCTTGAAGCATCGCGCGGTAGCTTGGATCAGCGAGAACCTGTGCCGGAACGTCACCTACCGGCAGCGCCATGGCTTGGTCAAAGGCATGCTCCGGCAAGGAGGCTTGGGGTGGTTACCTGCGTTTCTCCACGGGTCGACGATAACGCCGGAGCAGGTTTTCTGGATGAACCGGGATCTCCACGGCTTGGTCATCTACGACGTTGGCGCTTTCCAGGGACTGCTGACCATGTTTTTTGCACAGCGGGCCCGGCAGGTGATCAGCTATGAACCCAATACCGGGAACCACGCTCGGCTGGTCGAGAACCTTCGCCTCAACAACCTGGACAATGTCATGGTGCGCAAAATCGGTCTCGGCTCGAAACGCGAGTCAGCCATGATGGTCACGTCGCCGGTCATGCCGGGCGGGGCCAGTATCGAGCGTCATACCGTGGCAGGTCTGCGCAATTCCGGATCGGCACTGGTCTCCGAGGAGATTTGCCTCACGACGCTGGATGACGATATCCAGGCAATGTCCCTGCCTCCTCCGGACTTCATCAAGATCGATATCGAAGGCGCGGAACTGGCCGCCCTTCAGGGTGCGCGCAGCACCCTCCTGACCCACAAACCGCAACTGTTTATTGAATTGCACGGCGAGACGATGGAATTGAAACGCGAAAACGTGGCGGACGTTGTAGCCTGCCTTCAGCACTTCGGGTACCGTGACATCCAGCATGTGGAGACCGGAGCAATCATTAGTGCCGGAAACAGTACGACGGTTCCCGAGGGTCATCTGTATTGCCTGTATTAGCCCCTTTTTCTCCCTCCGCCGAACGATCCTATATTTGTTTACCGCTACACTGAAGGAGAATGTGTGGCATAACCGGCTTTGTGAACGCCGCGCCCTCGCCGGAGGTTCCCCGCGCGGGCTGTGCAGACAACGCCGTCCTCGAACGCATCAGCCGGGTGATCGCGCATCGCTGGCTTGACGACCCCGCTGTTTGCCAGGATTCCTGGGCCTGGCTGGGGCACCGCCGCCTGAGCATTATCGACGTCGGAGGCGGCTGGCAGCCCATGACCAATGAGGAACAGTCGCTCTGGATCCCCTACAACGGCGAAGTGTTCAATCACGCCTCCCTCCGTCCCGAGATGGAGCGCGCCGGCCACTGCTACGCGACTCGCTGCGATACCGAAATGTTCGCCAATATTCGCAAGCTGATGCCGGGCCATCACCTGTTCCGGGATCTGGGTCGCGGCCAACCGGAGTCCCGTATCGAACAGTACTGGGATGTTCCCGCTCCGGCGATGGGTGCCGGACGTGATGACGCCGCCTGGATCGCCGAATGCCGCAGCCGCCTTGAGGAAACCGTGCGTATGCGCCTGATGAGCGATGTGCCGCTGGGGATGTTCCTCAGTGGCGGCGTGGACTCCAGCGCCATCGCTGCGCTCATCCAGCGCATGGTTTCCAGGCCCGTGAAAACCTTCGCCGTCGGATATAGGGAAGCCCGCTTCAGCGAACTCTCTTATGCCGCCGAGGTCGCCCGATCTCTCGGCACTGAGCATCGTGAAGTTAGAGTCGGAATGGAGGATTCCTTCCAATCCCTGCCCCAGTTGGTTTGGCAGGAAGACGAACCGATTTGCTGGCCATCCAGCGTCTCGCTCTATTTCGTTTCCAAGCTCGCCGCGGAGCACGTTAAGGTGGTGCTCACCGGGGAGGGAAGCGACGAGTTGTTTGGCGGCTACGAGCGCTATGCCTGGAATTTGCTTAACCAGCGCGCCCTTTCGGTCTACGGCTGGGTCCCGTCCTGGCTGCGGAGCGGGCTGCGCCGGACGCTGGCGAGCAGCTCCCTGTTCTCGGCTTCGCTGCGCCGCAAGCTCGGCCACACGTTTTTCGGGCGGGAGGAAACGCTCGAATCGTTGTACCTGGATAATTTCTATTGCGCTTTTCCGCGAGACCAACAGAATCGCCTCCTGGCCCCCCCGGCAGGGGCTGTTTACGGAAACTTCCTCCGCTACTGGAACGCGCGGCCGGACGCTTCGCCGCTGGCGCGAATGCTTTACGCCGATCAAAAAACGTATCTCGTCGAGCTGCTGATGAAACAGGACGGGATGAGCATGGCTTGCTCCCCGGAAAGTCGCGTTCCGTTCCTCGATCATCCCTTCGTCGAGTTTGCCGCCAGCGTCCCCGAACACCTCAAGATTCGCGTCGGTGCCCAGAAGTATGTCCTCAAGAAGGCGGTCGAGGATCTCCTTCCGCGCGCCATCATCCATTGCAAGAAGATGGGATTCCCCACCCCGCTGCGTCAATGGCTGCTGGATCCTCGTGCCGGGCCCCTGTTTGCCTCCCTGTGCTCCGCGGACGGGTTTCTTGCGTCTTGCCTGGATCTTCATGAGATCCAGACCGTGCTCGATCGCCACCGCGCTGGAGTACACGATGCCACGGATCGCATCTGGCGGTTGCTCAATTTGCAATTGTGGGGGGACATATTCCTGACCGGGAAACGAGACCGTTGGTCGCTCAGCCCCCTTCACGTCGCTGAACCGGCGTCCGCCCCTCGATGAAAAAAATTCTCTGGGTCAAATCGGATTTCTTGCACCCCACCACTCGCGGCGGACAGATCCGGACATTGGAAATCCTACGCCAGGTCCACCGGCGCCACGAGGTCCACTACGTCGCCTTCGACGATCTGTCTTCCCCGCAAGGCTTGTCCCGCAGCTCGGAATACTGCTCTTTCGCGTATCCGCTCCGGCACTCGGTCCCCGATAAGGCCTCGCTTACCTTCGCCAGCCAATTGATTACAGGGCTGTTTTCCCCGCTTCCCGTCGTGGTGAGCCGCTATCGCTCCGCCGCTATGCGCGAGCAGGTTCGTAAACTGACCGCCCAGCATTCTTTCGACGCCATCGTCTGCGATTTCCTGTTCCCCGCCATCAACCTGCCCGACCTCGCCCGGGCCACTCTGTTCCAGCACAATGTCGAGGCCACGATATGGGAACGGCATAGCAGCAATGCCTCGACCTTCGCTCACCGCCTTTATTTCGGTCTCCAAGCCCGCCGGATGCTCGCTTATGAAGGCCGCGTCTGCGCCTTGGTCGGCGCGGTGGTCGCCGTCTCCCCCAACGATGCCCAGACGATGCGCCGGCTGTACCGTGTCTCTCGGGTTTGCACTGTGCCGACCGGCGTTGACTTGGATTTCTTCGCGCCCCCACCGGCGGCTCCGCGCATCGCCGATTTGGTGTTCCTCGGCTCCATGGACTGGATGCCAAATATCGACGGCGTCTGCTGGTTCGTGCGCGACATTCTGCCCCGGATCCGACGCCGCCGGCGTGATTGTTCTGTCGCCATCGTCGGACGCCGGCCGGCGGCTGCGGTGCGCCGGCTCGCCGATCGTGATCCCGCCATTCGGGTGACCGGCACCGTCGACGATGTCCGGCCCTGGTTGTGGGGTTCCCGGCTCTCTATCGTTCCGCTCCTCGTTGGCGGTGGTACGCGCCTGAAGATCTTCGAGGCTCACGCGGCTCGCATTCCCGTAGTTTCCACCTCGGTAGGCGCCGAGGGCCTCGACCTGAAGCATGGCGTCCATCTGCTCATCGCGGACGAGCCTGAGGCGTTCGCCGATGCCTGCCTCTCGCTGCTCGACGACGACGACGCGCGGCGTCGCCTGGCCGATGCGGCCTGGAACTTGGTGTCCAGCAGCTTCTCCTGGGAGACTGTCTCAAAGGTCTTTGAGGGGTGCCTCCGTCTATGAAGCTCGCCGGAGAGATCTTGGCGCCGCTCGGCTTGTTGGGCCTGTTCTGCTGGCTCTACACGGCGGCCGTTGCGTCCACGCCCTTCGTCTACGACGAGGCGGATTACATGTATGTGGCGTCGCTCGGCTGGAAGGCGAACTATACCGATCAGCCTACGTTGCCGTTCGCCGATTTTCTTCGCATCGGTTTGGAACAAGGCTGGCCGTCGAGCCAGCGTTTCTCCCTGTCGGAACTGGTCCGCGAGAACGACGACATCGTCTTCTACCGCCATTGGCACGGACCGATCCTGACCTACTGGCTGATGGCTCTCGCCGGCCTTCATCTCCAGGAATTCGGCATGCGCTCCTCCATGATTGTTTTCCACTTGGTGGCATTCTTCCTGATCTACGGGGGTTGCCGCTGGATCCTGCCGGGCGGTTCCGGCCGCCTGGCTGCCGTGTGCTGCTCGGCGATTTACCTGCTCAGTTTCTCCAATATCAAGGCCGCCTGCGGGCTTTTCCCTCATCCCGTCTTCGTGCCGTTCTACCTTGCCACGCTCTTCTGTTTCGCGAAGATGGCCGGGTCGGCGGACCTGCGCTGGCGCTACGCGGCGGCCGCAGCCGCGGCCTTGGCGTTCTGCACCCTCGAGGTCACTCTGGCTCTGCTGGTGGCGCTGCCGGTTTGCTGTTTCCTGGTTCGCCGCGAGCTGTTTGTTCACTGGACCTGTTCCCAATGGGTGCGTTTCGCCGCCGGACCAACCGCCGTCTTCGCCGGCGTGGTCCTGCTCTTGTGGCCGGGAGCCTGGTGGAGGCTCTCGTTCCTCAAAGCTTATCTCTTCATGGCCTACCTGGCGGTGGCGCGCAAAGCCGCTTGGGGATCTTCGTTGAGCGTGGCCGATACCTGGCTTCTCCGCCTCACTCGCTCTCCGGTGGAGTGGGTTCTCATCGGCGCAGCGCTCTTTTTTTTCCTTCGTTCAAAGAAACGCTCGCCTGCGGCTCTTCCGTTCTTGGTCTTCGGATTTTTCATGGTTCTGCTGGTCGCGCGCGTAAACGCCGAGGACCCGCGGTACTTGTCTCCATTCCTGCCCGCTCTGCAGGTCTTTGCTGGGATCGTCCTGTCGTTGGAGCTGTCGCGCCTCCGCGTTCTTCCACGTGTGATGCTGACCACGGGTCTGTGTTTGTCTCTTTTGTGGAACAGCCACCGGCAGTTGAGGGCCAATCCGATCAACCCGGCGCCGGTGGAGGCCTCTGTTGTCGCCTCTCTCCGGGGCCAGGATCTCCACGGGAAGACCATCTTGGTACCCGCGACTTGGGTTCCGACGGTGCACTACTACTTTCCGGGCGTGCGAATCAAGGCGTACGCCGAAGAAAGTAGCGTTCCGGACGCGATTCGCAGCGGCGCTTTCGATGGCATTCTCTACGCGGGCGCCGTGATTCGTTTCGATTCGCTGGCGGGGCCCCGATAGCCGGTCTTCAAGTCCGTTCCGCCCTACGGCTTGCGCGGGTGGCCGTACATTACGGCGGCGCCCGCCAGATTTCGCACGGCGGGAATCCGCAAGGCGACATAATCGATCATGGCCAGAGCATTCGCTAGGCAACGCCGCGAGATTGGCGATCGCTCGTAATTGTAACCGGGGAGTAGGAAGCGGTCCAGCCGGCCCAGCAGCGTGAACGGTTCCACGTGCAGATCTGGAATATGGGTCCGCAGCAGCCGGATTTCGGCCGGTTCCAGCGGCCGCTCGTCCGGCGTCGCCTCCGTCCGGACCGGGATCAGGAACCGGATTCGTCGCAGCGTCTGGTTGAAGTTGATCGGTTCAGCGAACAGCAGCAGTCCTCGCGGTTTAGCCCAGCTCACGAGCCTTCTGAGCACGCCGTCTAATTCGCCGATCAAGTGATGAAGGATCGCGTCTCCCCAGATCACGTCAAAAACCCCGGGCGGGAGATCCGCGTTCTCCAAGGGCGCGCACAGGAACCGCGTCCGCTCGGACACGCCGTTAACCTCCGCGCGCTGCCTGGCCACCTCCACCGCTTTGGGAGAAACATCGATGCCGGTGACCTGTGCCCCCAGCTTGGCCAGCAGCACCGCGTTCATCCCGTCGCCGCACCCGACATCGAGCACCTGCTTGCCGGCCACCGGCCCCAACACGCGAAAGCGGTATTCCTTGTTGAACCGCCGCCGCAAGCGCCGGGCGCTGTAGCGACGGAGGGCGAGCGGATCGATCGGCCCAATGGACCGGGCCGAACGGTCTGCCCATTCGTCGAAGAATCTCGCTTCCTTCCGCCAGCGCTCCTCACGTTGTTCGCTGGTTGGGTTCATTCTGGTTGGCGCTCCCGCCGCCACAATCCACGTAACCAAAATACCAACGCAGAGTGGAAGATGTTACTTCCAGGCCACACGGCGCCGAAACAGAACCCGATAGAATCCAACAAACACCGCGGCGTTGATCATCGTGAAATAGTAAGGCAGGGCGAGCAGACGAGGTCGAAGACGCCACCCTGCCCCGGCGCCCGCCAACGCGTAGAACAGCGACTGCAGGTACAACACACCCGCATAAAAGGGTGATCCAAGCAGGAACAGGTTCGCTGCCAGGGCCGCCACCATCGCCGCCGGTACCACCAGACGCGACACCTTGTGGGAGAGGAAGAAGAACAGCGGGAGTGGAAGGAACGGCGCGAGCAGGCTGCGCAGTTCGCGTACCTGTTGGATGTTGCCCACCATGATCCGAATGCGCCGTCCGAACCCCGCCATCTCCTGCGCTTCCTCGTAAACGACCGCCGCGGGTTCATACACGGCGCGGTATCCCTTGGCGAGTACCGACACGGGGATCACGTAGTCGTCGTTGATGGTGCCGGGCGGCGGGTAAGGGTAGAGGCCCTTGCGAATGGCGTGCAAGTGGCCGTGAGCGCCCAGCGTGGAGGATACCAGGGATTCGCGAACCTTGAGGAACGTCTCGTACTTCCAGTAGAAGTCCTCTGAATTGCCGGTCGCTGCTTCTTCCGCCTTGACCACTGTGTACCTGCCGCTGGCGGCCCCCACCTGCGGATCGGCGAAGTTTGCCACCAGATTCCGCAGCGCGTCGCGGTAGAGCATGGACGGAGCGTCCGAGAAAACCACGATCTCGCCGCGCAGTTGCGGCACGCTGTCGTTGAGCGTCTGAATCTTGCCGCGGTTCACCGGATAATCCAGCAGCCGCACACGCTCGCCGTCGGCCAGAGTCCGGGTGATTTCCGGCGTCTGATCGCGCGAGCCGTCGCAGCAGACCACGATTTCAAGCTTGTCGGCAGGATAATCCAAGGCGAGCGAGTCGCGGATTTTCCGGGCGATGACACGCGCCTCATTATAGGCGGGAATCAGCAGCGACACGAACGGCTCAATGGGTTGCTTGCGCACGGGCCGCTTGATTACCAGGCCCAGAAGCAGCAATACCAGCGGATAGCCCAAGTAGGCGTAGACCGGCGCCGCCACTGACAGCCAGAAAATCCAGACCGGGAACACGGCGCTCAAACCGGCCGCGCTTCGACGCAGAACAGCTTGCCCACGGTGTCGCAGCGGTCCACGCGGAAGCCGGACTCTTCGAGCAGCCTGTACACCTCGGGTTCTCTGAAGAAATAGACCGGGCAACCGCTGATGAATTGCAGACGCACCTTTCGCACCGGCATGCGCCAGGTCCAGAAACGCGGCCAGGCGGAAAGGAAGCGGTTCCCGGTAATCTCCCGGATCTTCCGCAGGCGGCCGGGTGGATCGCCGATGTAATCCCAGAATCCGATCGCGATGGTGGTGTCGTAAACCTGTTCCGTCCGCCAATCGAGCACGTCGGCATGGACGAAATCGCACTGCCGATCCAGGCTGTCCTGCGTTACCAGAGTGCGAGCCAGCTTGAGCATCTCTGGCGCTACGTCGACGCCGGTGACGTGAGCCGCGCCGCGCCTGGCGAATTCGGCGACGAAGCGGCCGGAGCCGCAGCCGATGTCGCAAATGCGCTGCCCGCGCACGTCGCCGCAACGTTCCATCACCCAGTCGAAGCGCTGATAGATGTCCTTCCGCAGCCAGCGGTCCAGCGCCCGTCCGATGGGGCTCTTCCGGCCGGAATAAATGGCATCGAACTCCGGAGCGATCTGGTTCCAGAACCGCGCCACTTGCGGCATGGTGTCCTTCTTCACGCCAACACACTCTGCCTTGCAAAGCTAGCCGGCGGGGCCGCCTCCAACAGACCGCTGTCGCGGAAAGAGCGAAAATCGGCCAGGCGACACAGGCGGCGCAGCCGCGCCGCGGTGCCGCCTAAATTGGCGTAGTGCCGGAGCCGGGATGTCAGGCGTCCGGGGAGGCGGGGTTGCTGAGGGTCGATCTCCCATGGATGAACGTAGCTGATCAGCGGCAACCCTTCCCGCCAGGCTCGCATAACGCCCGTCCGCGTATACCAGAAAGGCAGAATGCGCAGATAGCCGCCACCTCCGACGGGCAGGTTGGAATCGCCAAAGAGGCGAAACGTGGTCATGGGGAATTCCACCAGAGCGCCGGTGCGGAAGGGCGCGCGCGGCGCGTCGGGAATGCCGTAGAGGTCGTGCCGGATGGGGAAAATGCTCGAATCGTAGGTAAATCCGAGTTCACTCAGCACATCGAGCGCCCACCGGGAGCGGTTGGTTACCGAAAAGCTCGGCGCGCGGTAGCCGTAGACCGGCAGGCCGGTGGCTTGTTCGATGACTTGCTTAGCGCGGAGCGTGTCCTCGCGGAACTCCTGCGGCGAGAGGTTGAATATCGGCCGGTGCCAGTAGGAATGGCAGGCGGGCTCGTGTCCGCGGCTGACGATTTCCCGCAGCAGGCCCGGGTGGCGCTCGGCCACCCAGCCAAGGATAAAGCAGGTGGACTTGACCGGCACTTCGTCAAAAAGATCCAGCAGGCGTCTGGTGTTGTCCGCGACGCGGCTCTCATAACTGTCCCAGTCGGCGCGATTTACGACATCCGCGAACGCCTCCACCTGGAAATAATCTTCGACGTCCACCGACAGGACTGCTGGCCCGGACTGCGGCATCCCCTTCCAGATTAACAGGGCGAGGCCTGCCTGGGAGGATTTGCCGGCATGGTTCGATCCCGGCTCATCGCAGCGTTCGCCTCAGGCCGGACGGGCCCCGGGCACGCCTGTTCCCAATCGCGGAACCACAGCTCGAGCATCAGCAGCAGCCAAAGCCAGTGGTAATTGTTGCGTCTTCCCGAGTCGTGTTCCTGCAACAGCAGCCGGACGAAGCCGCGGGAAACAATGCCGCGGCCGAGCGAACGGGCATCGGTAAGGTGGTCCCAGAGGAAATCCCGCAACGATCCTCGGAACCACATGGGGAGCGGCACTCCGAACCCCATCTTGGACCGCGTGAGCAGAGCCGGCGGCAAACGGTCTCCGATGACGCGGAGCAAGATCTGCTTGCCAGTCCCGTTCCGAAGTTTCCAAGCCGTGGGGACACGCATGGCCAGTTCCGCAAGCCGGTGATCGAGCAGCGGGCAGCGCACTTCCAGTGAGTTGGCCATCGACATCCGGTCCACCTTCACCAGAATGTCGCCGCTGAGCTTGGCGGTGGCTTCGAAGTATTGCACCTGCGTGAGAACATCCACCTGCCCCGGCAGCAGCGCGTCGGGAAAGGTGGCAAAGAGAAAGTCCAGGCCGTCGGGCAGAGTCCAGTTCGGGGATAGTAATCGATCGCGCAGGAACCGGGGCGCGCAGAGCTCGAAATAGCGGTCCAGCGCCGAGGGGCGGCTGATCATGCGCAGATAATTCTTCCCGTACGCGCGATACGGCAACTGCTCCGCCAGCCAGGAAACAAGCTTCCGCACAGGCTGCGGCGCAAGATCGAATCGCCGCAAGCGATCCACTTCGGCGAGGCTCGGATAGCCGGCGAAGAGTTCATCGCCGCCATCGCCGGTCAGGACCACCTTGACGTGCCGGGCGGCGAATTCGGAGACGATGAAGGTGGGGATGGCCGAGCTGTCGGCGAACGGCTCGTCGAAGTGGCGCACCAGGCGCGAGACCAGCGCCACCGAATCTGGTTGGACGACGATTTCATGATGGTCGGTCTGGTATTGTTTCGCAACCAGGCGGGCATAGGGAAGCTCATTAAACTCCGCCTCTTCGAAACCGATGGAGAACGTCTTGACCGGGGCCGAGGTCTGGAGCGCCATGGAGGCCACCACGGAACTCGAGTCGATCCCGCCGCTGAGGAACGCACCCAGGGGGACATCGGCGATGAGCCGCGTCCGGACCGATTCGTCAAACGCGGCTCGCAATTGCTCACCGGCTTCGCGCTCGCTCCAACCACCGGGAACCTGCTCCTGCGGCGGCGGGAGGCGCCAGTATCGTCCCAAGCGGACGTCACCGGCAAGCGTACATGTCAGCCAGCATCCTGGCGGCAACTTGCGGACTTGCTGAAATGGGCTCCAAGGGTCGGGGATGTAGCCAAACGGAAAGTACAAACGCAGTGCGTGCGGATCCAGGTCCAGGGAAATGCCGGCCGCGCGCAGGCACTTCAGCTCGCTTCCGAAATAGATCCCGTGCGGAACAACGGCATAGTACAGCGGTTTCTTGCCGAAGCGGTCCCGCACCAGCAGCAACTGCCCTTTGCGCCGGTCCCAGATGGCATAAGCGAACATCCCGCTCAGCCGCTCGAGGCCGGCAACGCCCTCCTGTTCGTAGAGATGGATCAGCGTTTCGGTGTCGCTTCTGGTGGAAAAGTGGTGGTTCTGGCCGATCAGGGATTGGCGAAGCTCCTGGAAATTATAGATCTCGCCGTTGAAGACCACCCACGCGGAGCCGTCTTCATTGGCGATGGGCTGGTGACCGGTTTGAAGATCGATGATGCTGAGGCGCCGCATGCCGAGCGCGCAACTGCCATCGACATGGAAGCCTTCGTCGTCGGGTCCGCGATGGCGGATCGAGTCGCACATGGCGCGAACCGTTGACAGCTCGGCGGGAGCGCCGTCGCGCAACAGGAATCCGGCTATTCCGCACATAACCCGGCGACGGTGCTCCTCGGGATACTCAACTTTCGATTATCGCAGTAACATGGGTCGTACATGGCACAACGTGCGACTCGGCGGCCGCGGCAATGATGCTCTGGCGAAGCCCGCGGGAAATTGCGTTCCGGCTGAATCAGGAAGGTAGAAATCTGGCGTTGTGGTTGAGGCCGCCGTCCTTGCCGGCTGAAACCGGCAAGCTGGCGATGCCCCTTCCGCGGCCGGATGAGGTGGCCGACCACGTGCGCGAATCGCGCCTCGCGGCGGCGATCGCCGGCTGGGCAGAGCAGATTCTCGCTCACCGGTTCCCGCTGCTGGGCCTGGAGATTGACACGGGCCCGGAAATCCGCTGGCAGCGCGATTATCAAAGCGGCAAAGAAACCGCCCCCGTGTACTTCAGGTGCATTCCATATCTGGCGGCGGAGCGTGCCGGCGATCACAAAATCATTTGGGAGCTGAATCGTCACCAGCACCTGGTGCTGCTGGCCCAGGCCTACCAGCTCACCGGGCGGGCGGAGTTTTTGGACGAAACCGGCTCCCAACTCGACAGTTGGATCGAGGCCAATCCGTTTCAGTGCGGGATCAATTGGGCCAGCGCGCTGGAGGTCGCCTTTCGGGCGCTCTCATGGATCTGGGTCCATCACCTGGTCGGCGACCGGCTGGATTCCGCGCTTCGGCGGCGTTTTCTTGAGGGCCTTTTTCGCCACGGTTTGCATTTGGCGAACAATCTCTCGGTGTATTTCTCGCCGAACACACATTTGCTCGGCGAGGCGGTGGCGCTCCACGCGCTCGGCCTTCTATTTCACGGCGTCCCCGGGGCGCGGACGTGGGAGAAATTAGGCGCCGAGGTAACCGCCGCTGAGATGGAGCGGCAGGTGCGCGCAGACGGCAGCCACTTCGAGCAGTCCACCTATTACCACGTCTACGCGCTGGACATGTTTCTGTTTCACGCAGCGCTCGCGCCGCCGTCCGAAAGCTACCGCGGCCGGCTGGCCCGCATGGCCGAATATCTCGACGCGCTCTTAGGACCGAGCCGGTCGCTTCCGCCGATCGGCGATGACGACGGCGGGCGGTTCTTTCATCCGTACGGCCGCCGGGATCGCTTCGGAAGAGCTACCCTGGCCACCTGTGGTGCGCTGCTCGGGCGAACGGAATGGATCGTGGAGCCGGAGGACCTGTACGAGCAGGCTGTGTGGTGGCTCGGCCCGCAATCGCTACCCGAGCCGGGCGAACGAGTTTGCGGACGGTCGCGGTGGTTCCCGGACGCGGGAACCGGCGTGATGGTCGCCGGCTCCGCGCACGTGGTGGCGGACGCAGGGCCCTTCGGCGGATTGCGCTCGGGGCACAGCCACGCCGACACGCTGAGTCTCGTGGTACGGCATGGCGACCAGGACCTCCTCATCGATCCCGGCACCTACACCTATGTGGGCGATCCGCACGGGAGAGAGGTGTTTCGCGGAACCGCCGCGCACAACACCGTCCGGCTGGACAGACTCGATCAGGCGGCGCCCGCGGGTCCCTTCGGCTGGCGAAATCCGCCGCAGGTGGCGCTCAACCAGTGGCGCTCGGACGGCGACATGGATGATCTGGATGCCGAATGCCGCTATCGGGGATTCCGGCACCGCCGCCGCATCCGCTTCCTCAAGGCCGGTGTATTGCTGATCGTCGATGAGATCGAAGGTCCGCCCGGCGAGCATGCGATCGAGCAGTTCTGGCATCTCGGCTCTGACGCCGCACGGTCCCGCTTGGTGCTCGAAGAGCCGGTGGAGTCCTGTGACGGCTGGCGCTCTCCGGTTTTCTTGCAAAAGCTCCCTGCGCCGGTCCTGTGCGTGCGGCGGAAAACCACGCTGCCTTACCGGCTGGCGGCGGGCGTTCTCCTCGATCCGGGCGCCCGTCTGGGCATCGAGCACGCTGACGGCGAGATCCGCTTCCACTGGCAGCGCACGGACAACACGCCGGTTACAATTAGCTTTTGACCCCTCACCCGTCCCTGCGCTTGGCATATCTGGTGAGCCAGTACCCTGCCGTCAATCACACGTTCATCCTCAGAGAGATTCGCGCCCTCCGCTCTCTCGGCTCTGAAGTGCACATCATATCGATCCGTCCGCCCGACCGGCCTTCGGAGGGCCTGAGCCAGGAGGAGCGGTTCGAGCAGCAGCAGACATTCACCGTATTAGCCGCCGGGGCGGGCGCCATCGCCTTTGCCCACGCGGAGACCCTGGCGCGCCGTCCGCTCGCATACGTCGCGGGATTGTGGGACGCGTTCCGGCTGGCGGGCAGCGATCCCCGCAGAGCCTTGTCCCATCTTTTCTACTTTGGCGAAGCCGTGGTAGCTGGGCATCACATGCGCCGACTCGGCCTCCGCCATGTGCACTCGCATTTTTCCTCCACCGTGGCCCTCTTGCTGTCCCGTGTCTTTGCGGTGACGTTCTCGGCCACGATCCACGGTCCGGACGAGTTCAACGACGCGGCCGGGTTCCACCTTGCCCAGAAAATCGCGCGCGCCATGTTCGTGTGCGCCATCAGTCATTACGGCCGCAGCCAGTTGATGAGGGCGTCCGATCCCAAGCACTGGGACAAACTGGAGGTTGCTCCTCTCGGTGTCGATTCGAGCGTCTTCCTGCCCCGGCCCCACCGCGAAAGCCCGCGGCAAATCGAGCTGCTCTGCGTGGGCCGTCTGGCCGCCGCCAAGGCGCAACAGGTGCTGCTGGCGGCGGTCGACCGCCTGGTTCGTCAGGGACGCCACGCGATCCGGCTTCGCTTGGTTGGAGACGGCCCGGACCGGCCGGGTCTGGAGCAGGCGGTCGCCGCCCGCGGCCTCGGAAATCACGTCACGCTGGAAGGACCCTGCGATCAGGACCGCGTGCTTGCATTCTATCGTCAAACCGACCTTTTTGTTCTGGCCAGTTTCGCCGAAGGCGTTCCCGTGGTCCTGATGGAGGCGATGGCGATGGAAATTCCATGCGTCGCCACCTGGATCGCCGGGATCCCGGAACTCATCCGCCACGGAATCGACGGCTGGCTGGTTCCTCCTGCCGACGAAGAGGAATTCGCCGCTGCCATCGCGCGGCTGATCGATGATCCTCAATTGCGACAGCAATTGGGACGGTCGGCGCGAGAACGTGTCCGGGAGAAATACGACCTCCGGCGCAACACGGAGCGTCTGGCAGAGATCTATCGGCGGCGGCTTTCCAGCAATGTTCCGTAGATTTCGCCCATGCGGCTGGCTGATGCCTGGCGCGAGAAACTTTCGCGAATGAAACGCTCTGCGGCGTCCGCCAGGCTTCGCCGCAGAGGCTCGTCTTCGATCAAGCGTCGCAACGCCTTGGCGAGAGCCTCGTGGTTCCGCGGTTCGAACAACAGCCCGCGCACGCCGTGCTCAATCAGTTCCCGATTGCCGCCGACGTCGGACGCAATCACCGGACACCCGCACGCCATCGCTTCCATGAGGGAGTTCGAAAGCGCCTCGTTGAGTGACGGCAGCACGAAGATGTCAAAGTTACGCAGCCACTGAGGAACCTCCGCTGTGGCCGGTTCCCAGACGCAGTCCTCGAAGACGCCGGCGGATTTCGCCCGCGTCCGGAGCTCCTCCAGCTCGCTCCCGCTTCCGACCAAGGCCAGCTTCATCCGTGGGCGCAGTCCCCGCACGCAAGCGAACGCGTCGACCAGTGTCGTCAGCCCCTTCTCGGGACGCAACCCGCAAGTCACTCCGACCACCAGGGTGTGTTCGGGCAGCGACGGCGGCCGCGCGACGGAGCTGCAGGGAAGGGAGCGATGGAACCGCTCCAGATCGATCCCGTTAGGGCAGACGTGAAGCAACTCTTCGGGAACGCCTTCCTCCTCGACCATGTGGCGCTTTATGTATTGGCAGTTGACCACGATGCCATCGACCCGCCGGTCGGTCCAGCGCAGCAGCTTACGATATTCCGGCGTGAGATCCCGATGGCCCCGTTGACTGGAGAGCATCACGGCGGAGGTAAGATAACGGGTCACCGGAGTCGCATACACTGTCAGAGGCGCGTCGAACGCGTGCACCAGCCGGATGTTGTGACGGTGGATGTAGCGTGCCAATTGCCCGATGCCCGCAAGCGCGGCGCTTGACCGGAAGGAATACACCGGAAACTGGATGACCGGCACGCCCCTTGCACGGAGCTGGTCGCCGCGGAGACCTTGGAGTCGGAAGGTTGCGACGTGCGGCTCAAAGCGCACCCGATCGAGCCCCAGAGCGATCTCGGTCAACTGGCGCTCGCTGCCCCCCAGTTGGTGCAGTTCCCGCGCCATGAGCAGGACCGGATACTTCACCCGGATGCCTTCCGGAGCAGGCGCCCGGCCTGTCCGAGCGCGGGGCCTTCGAAGCTCGGCGTGATAGCCACTATTCACCATTACACAGGGCGTATCCCCGTCACGCAACTCTCAGGGGCGTGAGTGGATGAAATGAATGCCAGAGGGAGGGGAGCGTGAGCTGAGCCGAGCCGAGGCAGGGACGAAACTTGTTTAGTACACTAGGAGTGCCATGCTGAAATGGGCAGCTTTGGGCAACCGCGCCGGGGCAGCATGGGGTCCCACGGCAATTCCATGAAGCATCCCCCTGAGCCGGCCGAGCGGCTGGAAATTGCCGCTGCGGGATCCCTGCTGTCGCGGAAAAAGACCGACTACATCGAACAGCGTCGCCAGTATTGGGATGAGTACGCGGACAGCCTCCACCGCTGGGAAGGCCCCCGCCGCTACTACCGGCAGCGATTGGCCGAGCTGTACCGCTTAGTGATCCCGCCAGGAGCGCGCGTGCTTGAGATCGGCTGCGGGACGGGGGATCTGCTGGCGTCTCTCCAGCCCTCCTATGGCGTCGGCATCGACCTGTCCCCGAAAATGATCCAGCGGGCCCAACAGAAGTTTCCCGATCTTCGCTTTCAAGTGCAAGACGCGCATACCTTCGATCTGGGGGAGGAGTTCGATTACATTGTCGCTTCCGATCTCGTGAACGACCTGTGGGACGTGCAGATGGCGCTTGAGACGATCGCCCGCCACGTCCACCCCTCCACCCGCCTGGTGCTGAACTTCTACAGCCGCCTATGGGAGATCCCGCGCCGGATCGCGGCTATCCTGGGTCTGGCCCGGCCCCTGCTCAGTCAGAACTGGCTCACCGTTGAAGACGTCGCCAATCTTCTCCGGCTCGCCGATTTCGAACCGGTCCGCGTCTCGTCCGAAATCATGTGGCCCGTGCGGACACCCCTGCTGGATGGGTTGTCGAACCGGTACCTAGTGCGGCTGTGGCCTTTCCACTGGTTTGGCATCACCAACCTCCTCGTCGCCCGCCCCAGCGCAAGGCCCCCCTCCAAGCGGGAGCCTCTGGTCAGCGTGGTAGTGCCGGCGCGCAATGAAGCGGGCAATATTCCGCATATCTTCGACCGCGTGCCGCATATGGGAGCCGGCACGGAGCTCATCTTTGTCGAAGGGCACTCCCAGGACGACACGTATCGGGCGATCGAACGGGAAATCGCCCGCCGGCCCGGCCAACGGCTCAAGCTCTTGCGTCAAACCGGCACCGGGAAAGGCGACGCGGTTCGACTGGGTTTTGCCGCGGCCAAGGGCGATGTGCTCATGATCCTGGACGCTGATCTCACCGTTCCGCCCGAAGATTTGCCTCGCTTCTACGCTACCTGGCGCTCGGGCAAGGGTGACTTCGTCAACGGAGTCCGCTTGGTCTACCCCATGGAGGATGGCGCTATGCGGCTCTTCAATTTTCTGGGAAACAAGTTCTTCAGCTTGGCGTTCAGTTGGCTGCTTGGACAGAGCATCAAGGATACTCTATGCGGGACCAAGGTGTTCAGCCGGCGGCACTATGAGATGATCGCGGCGAATCGGGCCTATTTTGGGGAAATCGATCCGTTTGGAGATTTTGACCTGATTTTCGGCGCCGCCAAGTATACCCTGAAGATTGTGGATCTCCCGATCCGCTACCAAGAGCGGGTTTACGGGGAAACCAACATCCAGCGTTGGCGCCATGGCTGGCTGTTGTTGCGGATGATGATGCTCGCGCTGCGACGAATCAAGTTTGTCTAAAGACACAATCGCCGTTTCACGAAAGGGGCTTTCGGGGCCCGTTCCTCCGGCAGCGGAGCGCATGGGTGGGCGTCCCCTCCCGCCGACGCTACGCCTGGCTCGCAATCCGTATGTTTGGATCCTCTTTGCCTTTACCGCATCACGAATGCTGTACTACCTGGCCGGCGTCCGCTTTCAAAGCGATCTCGTACATTTCAATTTTCAATTCATCGATGTCGAATTGATGAAGCACCGATTGCTGGAAAGCCTTTTCTACTACCACATGCAGCCGCCGCTCCATAATCTGATCGTCGGCCTGGTCGTCAAAACATTCCCGCAGAACTATGGCGCCGCGCTGCACGGGCTCTTTCTGCTAGTGGGAGCTGTGTCCTCCGTGCTGCTTTACCGTGTAATGCGCTGTCTGGACGTGCCGGTGTGGCTCGCCGCCCTGCTCACCATCCTGTTTATCACCAGTCCGGGGTGTGTCCTCTTTGAAAACTTCCCGATGTATGAGTACTTGATCATGCTGCTCCTCTTGGCACAGTGCGTCGCCCTGTACCATCTGCTGGAGCGCCCGGGCTTTTGGCCGGCGCTCCTGTTCTTCTCACTCCTCGCGGCCTTAGCGTTGCTGCGCGCGTTGTTTCACCTCTACTACGTGGTGGCGGCGGCAGTGGCTCTGGCGTTCTACTTAAGAGCGAATGCCAAGGCGATCCTTGCGGCCGCCGTGCTGCCGGT
>JBGPLI010000099.1:0-19677 GCA_041486445.1 Bryobacteraceae bacterium | reverse complement strand
GGATGGCGACCTCGGCCTGGGAGTTGTCGGGCGGCTTGGTGGTGATCCGCTGGAGCCACAGCCCCGGCGCGGTCAGCAGGCCCATCAGCGTGCCCTGGCGGCGGGCGGCAAAGCGAATCAGTTCATAGCTGACGCCGGCGATCACGGGAAGCAGCGCGATGCGGGCCAGGAAACGCGGCATGAATCCGTCGATGGGCAGCAGCGCGTAGAAGATCATCGAGATCGCCATCACCACCAGCAAAAAGCTGGTGCCGCAGCGCGGATGGAACGTGGTGAACTTCTGCGCGTTCTCCACCGTGAGCGGCTGGCGGGACTCGTAATTGAACACCACCTTGTGCTCGGCGCCATGGTACTCAAACACGCGCCGGATGTCCTTCATCCGCGAAAGCAGGTACAGGAATGTGAGGAAAATGGCCATGCGGATGAGACCGTCGACCATATTGGTGGCAAACCGCCCCGACAGCGACGGGACCGCCTTGCCGACGCGCGTGGCCAGCAGCAGCGGCACAAACTTGTAGAGGAAGATGAACACGCCGAGCGAAAAGACCAGGTTCAACGTCATCATCCAGGAAGTGACTTCCGGCGGTTTCTTGCCTGCTTCGGCCGCCGTGCCGTCGTCGAGCGCCGCGTTGGCCGAGAACTTCAGCGCCCTCACGCCCAGCGTCATGGCCTGTCCCAGCGTCCCCAGGCCGCGCAGAACCGGGTACTTGAAGAGCGGATATTTTTCCGACATGCGATGGATCGCCTGCTCTTCGGTCACCATCTCGCCGTTCGGCTTACGCACCGCGACGCAGTAGCTGTGCGGGGCGCGCATCATCACGCCCTCCATCACGGCCTGCCCGCCGACAAGGGTTTCCTCGCCGCTCTCCAGCACCGGCAGCATTTGGAGATGCGCCGAAAGACGCAAGAATCGTGCGATTGACAAGGGGTTGCTCCGTCTCCATTATAACTTCCCGCGCGGGCGGGGATTTACAGCCCCAGCGCCACGCGGACGGCCTCCTCGATTTCCGCCAGCTTACGCAGTCCGACTCGACCGAACGCCCTCGGCGCTAACAGGGCCTTGGGAAGGGTTGTGACCTGGTCGCACTTGGCCCAACTGGCCGTCTTCAGGCCCCCTTCGCCGGCCGGCAGTTCCACGCGCGTTGGGAAATTGGATCGCGCCATACTGGTCAGGGGAATTACGCTCACATCGAGTGCGTACTGACTGAGCCAGTCGGCGGTTAGGATCACCGCCGGCCTCGGTTTGACCTGACCCGGCAGGGCGGCGAGATAAATCTCACCACGCTTAACGGTCAACTCGCTGCGTCTCCGCGCTCATCTTCAGCCAGTCTTGCCGCTCCTCAATCTCTTCAACGCTCTCCGGCTGAGCGAAAAACTCTTTCGCACGGCTAGCCAGCTCTTCCTCCCGCCGGCGGCGATGCGAATCCCGGAGGAGAGATTCGATCACTTGACTCCGGGACACGCCCTTCTTGCCGGCGGTGCGGTCAACGTAGACCAACAGATCCTTCGCGATGGTGATGGTGACGCGGGGTCTCATACTTTGATCATATCAGAGTATGAGCCTCGCCCTTGCGACTGGACCAGGCGACGTGTTGATGGTATATAGACCGCGTTCAGTTCTTCGACGGCTCGCAGAGGCGGGCTGTCTTGCAGAATCTTCTCCAGCCGACGAGCGTAGCGCAGGATCCGGTGAGCAACGATCTGTTCGTGGCGACACTGCCCGGCTTGATCTTGCGCGCGCCTTTGCCTTAAGGGCCAGGCGTGATTCTGCTCACGTAGGTTAGTGCTTGAAGCGGCGAATAAGGGCCAGTCCCGCAAGGCCTGCGCCGATCAGGGCGAAGGTCGCCGGCTCGGGGACCTGGGCGTTGGCTGCACTGAACATGAAGTCGTCGATATAGATCCCCAGGCTCGCCGCCTGCGGCCGCTGGTAGGAGAACTGCGCGGACCGAAAACGGCGTGTCGCTACGCAGTGCCAGGAACTGATCGGCGAAGTCGTTGGCGTTGGAGGTAACGGTCACAAAGCCCAATGAGTTGTTGAGCGCGTCGAATATTTCGAGCTCGGCGAGGAAGACGAGGAACTGGTCGTTACCAAACCCGGCGCCGACCTCGAACTGGTCCGAGGTGAAGATCACGTTGAGCGGCTCATTGCCCACGAACTCGACCAGCCCCTGTACTCCCGACGATGTTACGCTACTGGTCCAAAAGGAGGCAAGGCCTGACATGGCGGTGGCATCGAACGTGAATCCCGCGCCATTAATGGTCCTCTCGAAGTTTTGGACGGTGGGCGAGGTAAGCTGCGCCGGGAAGTGAGCTGGGTGATGACGGCCGCGCGCGCGCCGGTAAATGCAAACGCGAGCGCCAGCAAAGCGAACCCACACCGGTGTCTCAACGCAGACCTCCAGTGTTACAACTGACTGCATATTATTGGCGGAGTCGGGCGCCGTTGTCAATCCGGCAAAGTCCGGCAAAGTACGGGTAAAACCCGCCCGCCCCACAGCAGCGCGGAGAGACGCAGAAACCGTGCGATTGACACGGGGTTGCTCCGTCTTCATTATAACCTTGCGTGTTGCTAAGATGGGTGGGTTTGTTCCCCACCGGAGGACGACTAATCCCGATGAGACTACATCACCTGCTTTCTCTGACAGTCTTGGCCTGCGCCGGGGCACAGGCTGCTACCACCAATACGATGCTAACCATAAACGCAGGCGCAAACGTCTCAGGGACCACGGTCATGGTTACCGGCACGGCCACGCTGACCAACATCGGGAGCGGAACGTTCAGTGCGACGTTCAATCTGGCCATGTCGACCTCGCCCATTCCGTTCACCATTACGCTCACCAGCGGCACCACCGGCACGATCACCGGAACCTTCTTGCTGGGGACGCTGATGGGAACCTTCGGTACAGGGTCCGCCACGATTACGGGCGGCACCGGCAGTTTCGCCGGGGCGACCGGTTCTTTTCCGTCGCTGACGGGAACAGCGACGGTGGGCCTGGCCATCACCCTGGCGGTCACCGGCGCCGGCACCATCACCACCAGCGATAGCGGCGGAGGCGGCGGCCCGCCCGCTCCTGCCATTTCCCAAGTGCTGAACAACTACGGACTGATTCCGGCGGGCTTCGTCAATTCGGGCATCGCGCCGGGGGCTCTCTTCATCATCCAGGGCTCCGGCCTCGCCGATCCGAGCGCGCAGCCGGTTCTGCAATCCAGCGGAGGCTCGGGGATCCCAACCACGCTGAACGGCGCAAGCGTGAAGGTGACCTCCGGCAGCACGGTCAAAGTTCCGGGCTTTTATTACGCGATTGCGTCGCAACTGGCCCTCGTGCTTCCTTCCGATACGCCCCTCGGGCCGGCTCAGGTCACGGTCACCTACAACAACCAGACCAGTGCGCCCTATACGATCCAGGTGGTGGCGAGCGCGTTCGGGTTCGACGCCTATTACGGAATCGGCAGCGGGCTGGGAGTGGCTACCGACAACGCCACCGGCGCGCTGTACAATTACGCCAATTCGATTCCGCCGGGCACTACCGTCGTGCTGTGGGGCTCCGGGCTTGGGGCCGACCCGGCGAGAGACACCAAGTTCGTGGGGAGCGCCTTCACCATCAACGGCCTGTCGCATGTCTACATTGGCGGTTTGGACGCGCCGATCGTGTACCAGGGCGCGTCTGGTTACCCCGGCGTAAACCAGGTGGATGTCACGATCCCGGCCGGGGTTCAGCCCGGTTGTAACGTATCGCTGGTGGGAGTAAATGCCGCCGGCGTACCCACCAACTTCGTCACGCTGCCGATCGGGAACGGATCGTGCTCGGACCCGGCGTTCGGCACGGCCGGAAGCCGGTTCCAAACTTTGAGCGGACAGGCAACCGTCAAGACCGGCTTCGTAGCGCTCACTCACTCCACCGGGCCGGGGGTGAGCGGAGCGATGGACGCCGCGATTGCGAATTTTCAAAGTGTCAGCGGCTCCTCCTTCGGCTCCGCCAGCGGGTCGGTCTCGGTGGGCGGATGCACCGTTGCTCAGAGCCTCACCTCGCAGGGCGCCAAGTCAACCGGGTTGGATGCAGGTACGATAACGGTCTCCGGACCGGGCGGGCCCGTCACGCTGAGCACACTGCCGCAAACCGCAGGGTTCTACGTTGCACAACTGGCGTCCGGGTTTATTCCCACATCGGGTGGAGTGTTTCCGTTCCACGGCGGCGGAGGGAAAGACGTCGGCAGCTTCGATGCGTCGGTGGTTTTCCCCAACCCGCTGTTGAGTTGGAATAACCAGGGGGCCGCAGCGGCCATCGGCCGCTCGGCGGGATTTCCGGTTACCTGGACCGGCGGCGCTCCCGGCACCCTGGTGTTCATCACCGGAAACTCGTCGGGAAACGTTGGAGGACAAACTGTATACGGTAGCTTCACGTGCATAGCCCCGCAAAGCGCTCTGTCGTTCAACGTACCCGGCTATGTCACCGCCGCGATGCCAGCGGGCAGCGGTGGCGTGACGGTTGCGAATTACTCGAACTACCAGAGTTTCGCGGCGGCCGGGCTCGACACGGGCTTTGCGGCCGGATTCGTCGCGAGCTCAGTGAATTCCACGTTTAACTGAGCTTGACGCGGAACCAACCGCGCAGGGGCGCCCCTGTGCTCGCCCGGCTCTGTTGCGCGACTTGTTGCTAAGATGGATGGGACAGTTTCTACTTCCGGAGGACTAATCCCAAATGAAACCGCTTCGCCTGCTTTGTCTATCGATCCTGGCTGCCGGCGCCGCCCTGGCCCAGGCGCCCACCATCACGGCTGTCGAAAACGCAGCCACCAACATTCCGCCAGGACTTCCCAATGCAGGCGTCGCCCAGGGTGCGCTGTTCGTGGTGAAGGGGACCAATCTGGGTCCGGGGACCCTGGCGATCGCGACCGCGTTTCCGTTTACGACCACCATCGGCGGCGCCTCGATTCAAGTAACGGTCGGCGGCACCACCGTGGACGCGATCATGTATTACGCGCTGTCCGCGCAACTCGCCGCCATTCTTCCCTCGAGAACGCCCACGGGAACCGGAACCGTCCGGGTAACCTACAACGGCCAGAGCGCCTCTGGACCGATCACCGTGGTGCAGAACAATATCGGTATTTTCACGGTCGATTCGAGCGGGGGCGGAGATGCCATCGCGTTCCTGCCCGACAACGGCCTGATCACCCCGAGCCATGCGGCCAACCCAGGCGACACGGTTACGTTTTGGGGCACGGGGCTGGGCCCGGTGACTTCGGATGAGACGCGGGCGGCGGTCCAGGCCGACATGACTAATGTCCCGCTGCAAGTCTTCATCGGAGGCAAGCCTGCCACCATTCTGTTCCGTGGACGCAACGCCTGTTGCACCGCCGTGGATACCGTTTATGTGACGGTCCCGCAAGGTGTGACCGGATGCGCGGTTTCGGTGATCATGCAGATCGGCAACCTGGTGAGCAACACGACCACCATCGCCGTCGCCGCCAGCGGCCGGGCCTGCACACCGGTCAACCCGAACCTCATGACGTTCGGCACGGGAACGCACACTTTTGGCGGTTTCGGCTTCACTCGGATTGTGATATCCACGGCAGGCATTGGCACATTTCCGGGCACCACCACGAGTTCGGATACCGTCGGGGGAGGGTTTTTCAAGATCACCTACTCGGCCACCCAGCAGCAAGGCTCCCAGGTTGACGTGAACTCTTACGGCTCCTGTACCGTAACCCAAACGCTGGGCCGACCCACTCCTCCACCGAACACGGCCACCATCCAGTACCTGGACGCCGGAGCCTCCATCGCTCTGGCGGCTCCCTTCGGAAACAGGGTCATTCCGAGAGGATCTCCCGCCGCAGGGATTACCATCTACCAGGCCAATCTCGACATGACCGCGACCACTCTCACCGCCGGCCAGTATACGCTCACCGGAACCGGTGGCGTCGACGTGGGTGCCTTCACCGCGAATTACACCATGCCCCCGCCGTTTGCCTGGACCAACCAGTCGAGCATCACCACCGTGAACCGTGCGAACGGCGTTACGGTCACATGGACCGGCGGCGACCCCGCTGGATACGTCACCATCGCGGGGCAGAGTATTCTCGCAGGAACCGCCGCCACCACGGTGGTGGTGGGCTTCACTTGCACGGCGCGCGTCAGCGACGGCGCCTTCACTGTGCCGCCCATTGTGCTGCTGCCCCTTCCGCCCTCGACCACCATCGCCGGCACGATGTTCACTCTTCCCGGCGTCCTAACGGTCTCGAGCTATTCTTCCAACGCGCAGTCCTTCCAGGCCCCTGGGATCGAAGCGGCCGGGACTACCAGCGCCTTCATTTACGGGAGCTCGGTCACGTATCAGTAAGCTACTCTCCGAAAATGGACCGCTAGCGGCGGCTCAATGCTCGTATCCTGTATATTCGATCCTGCAACCGGTCCCCTTTGAGCGTTGACTGTACACTGTAGTCTTGAGCCAAGATCGCCGCCGGAAGAAGGCCCCACCCGCTGCGAAACCTGGTGCACGTCTGGCATTGAGGCGGCCGCTGGGAGTCCACCTGGCGCTGATCGCTTTGAACCTGGCCATTTATGCCCGTAGCTGGAGTTACGGTTTCGTCACCTGGGACGATCCGCAGTACATCACGGAAAATCCCAATCTCGCGGGCGGGCTAACTCCGGCCAGCGCATGGTGGGCGCTGACGACCTTTTACAAGTTCTATTGGCACCCGCTCACTTGGCTCTCCTACCTGGCCGATTTCGAGCTGTTCGGGTACGACGCGAGCGGCTACCATGCCGTCAACGTCCTTCTTCACATCGCCAGCACGTCGGTGCTGTTCATCGCGCTCTACCGGATGACGGGCGCAATGTGGAGGAGCGCTTTCGTGGCGTCGATGTTTGCCGTTCACCCGCTGCACGTCGAATCGGTGGCCTGGGTATCGGAGCGCAAGGACGTCTTGAGCACGCTGTTTTGGGTCCTGACGATGTGGGCTTACGTACGGTATGCGAGCCGGCCGTCCTTCGCCAGGTACACCACGGTGGCCGCGCTGTTTGCCGCGGGGCTGATGGCCAAGCCCATGCTGGTGACACTGCCTTTCGCGCTGCTGCTCCTCGACGCGTGGCCCTTGGGACGGCTGCGGCATCGGGCCGCGCTACTCCCGCTCATAAGGGAGAAGCTTCCGCTCTTCGCGCTGAGCGCGGCAGCCGGCATCGTCACGTTCGTGGCGCAGCGAGGGGAAGGCGCGGTAGCGACGCTCGACACGTTGCCGCTCACCATGCGTCTGGAGAACGCAGTGGTCTCCATGGTCACCTACCTCGTAAAGACCGTGTGGCCGGCGGACCTGGCCGCGTTCTATCCGTTCCTGCCTGTGCCGGCGTGGAAGTGGGCCGCCGCCGCTGCGGCTATCGTAGGGATTTCCGCGGCGGTGTATCGCTTCGCGCGTCCATGCCCCTACCTTCCCGTCGGATGGCTCTGGTACCTGGGAACGCTGGCGCCGGTGATCGGGCTGGTGCAGGCGGGCGGACAAGCCATGGCGGATCGCTTCACCTACATCCCGCACATCGGCTTGTTCGTAATGGTTGCGTGGGGCGTTCCGGAAATCGCCGCGCGCTGGGGCATTTCGAAGACCACGCTTGCGGTGGCGGCCGGGCTGGCGATTGCGGCCTGTACGATCGGCGCGGCTCGCCAGGCCGAGTATTGGCGCGACAGTGTCGCCCTGTGGCAGCGAACGCTCCAAGTGACGGTGATGAATTACCGCGCCCACAATAATCTCGGCGTGGAGCTGCGTAACCAGCGGCGAGGCGCGGAGGCCATCGCGCACTTCGAGGAGGCGTTGCGCATCCGCCCCGATTTCGCCGAGGGCCACAGCAACCTCGGCGGAGCACTCGCCGAGCAAGGGAAGCTCGACGAGGCGATCGAGCACTATCGGGAGGCCCTGCGGATCGACCCCGGCTACGGCGACGCACACAACAACCTCGGTGTTGCCTACGCCAATCAGGGCCGGACTGACGACGCGATCCGGGAGTTCCTGGAATCGCTGCGCATCAACCCCAATCAGGCGAACGCGCACAGCAACATCGCCGTGATGTACGAAACCAAGGGCCAGATTCCGGAAGCCATCGAGCACTTTCGCGGCGCTCTGCGCCTGAATCCGCGCCAGCAGGAGGCCCGGCGGTCGCTGGAGAAGCTGACGAAGCAGACTCCGTGAGAAACCAGCCGCGGCGCCGGGCTTCCAGGGTTACATCACATCGAGGTTCCGGTTGGGGTATGCAGGAGCGCCGGACCCCTCCTCCAGCGGGAGGACGAGGTTGAATTTCGGGATCGGTATGTTCAGCCCGGTGTCGAGGCCGAGCTGGTTGGTGAAGACCGGGGCGAAGCCTCCGGTCACTTGCCCAGTGACGCTCGGGGCCGGCAAGTTTTGGCTCACGTTTGCTTGATATGCGACGATGGTAGGTATATCAGCGAGCTCTAGAGAGAACGGATCAGTATAGAGGATTTCATACACTGATAACCCGTTGGTCTTTACCAACGCAAAGGGGCTGGTCGTACTAGAGTTAGTGCGGAGAAAACCCCCCGCCCCCGCTGAGTCAGTGCTCGTAAGGACCATTACGCCCGTGTTTCCGGCCCCAGCGGGGGTGAGCGCTGAGCCCCCGGACCTGGAAGTCGGGTCCGGGAGCGAGAAACTCGTGTACGGCGACCCTTGGCGGAAAAGGTAGATAACGGGGGGTAACCACACACCCGCCCCCGACGGGATGTTGGAGAAAGATAGGGCCAGCCTGGTTCCCGCGTTCGCGATCCCGGCGCCTGATAGGCCCTCGCCTATTCCCGGAGCCGCTCCCGGCTTCCCCCCTTCCCGACGAGGGGCCCCCGGCGGATCCAAGGGAACTCCATTCCACGTCACCGCATTATACTGGCCTGCATTCTGAATGCTACCGATGCGCCCTTGGAAGATGTTCGGGCGGCCGGTGCCGTAGCCCCCGAAGCTGGGTTCCAGGCCCAGGGGATCGATGTAACGCAGCGGATTCGCGGAGGCGTACTGATAGGGATTGACCTGCTTGGGCTCCAGGGAACGCACCGGATCCGGGTTCAAGAACCGAGCCGACGTGCTGTCGTAGAAGCGGGCCCGCATGTAGTACAGCCCCGTCGATCCCTCCTGCATCACGCCATAGGCCCCCATGAACGTGAAGGGATTGTCGGTATTTCCCGAACGCCCGGCCGCCTCGCCGTAGGGAGAAAAGCCGTAAGTGTCCGTGATGGCGGCGCCGTCATCGGTGAGGAACATAGTCGAGCCCATCTCATCGAAATGGTAGAAATGCCGCGCGCCGTCGGCCGCCTCGATGCTGTGCAGCAGAGTCCCGTTCGGCAGGTAGACGTAATACCGCATATCGCTTCCGCCGGTTCGGACCACCGACACCGAGGGAAGACCCAAAGCGTAGTCGATTGCGTAGCTGCTGGAGGCGCCCCCGGAGGTGCTTGACACGCGCATGCCCAGGCCGTCGTAGGTGAACGAAGCAGCCCCGTCCACGCCTGTGTACGACAGCAATTGCGAAGCCTGGTTCCAGGAATAGTTTCGAAACGCGTCGCCGGTGAGGCGTCCGCCGGCGTCGTAGCTGGAACCCTGCACCTGGTGCGCGGCATCGTAAGCCAGCGCCAGGCTGCCACCGGGCGGGTCCGCCGCCAGAGGCACGTTGCGGTTGGCCGAGGTGATCTGTCCCGCGGCGTCGCGAGACAGCGTCACCGATGACGCGACACCGCCGCCGCTGTCGGCGACGCCGGCCAGGCGCCCGTTGTTGTCGTAGGTAAAAGCAGTGCCGACGCCGTTGGGCCGGCTCAGGGAAACCAATCGCGCGGCATCGTCGTAGCCGAGGTCCGTGGTCCCGCCCACCCAATCCGCCACGCGAACCAGCAGGCCGCGGTTGTCGTAGGTATACGTCACGGTTTTCCCCGGCCCGTAGGTGATGGCCGAGATCCGGCCGGCGTCATCCCGCCCGATCGCGAGTCCGTTTGAGGAAACGATCGATCCGCGAGCGTCGTATCCCAGCGAAATTCCATTGGCCGCGGTCATCCGGTTGTTGCTGTCGTAGCGGTACCCGAGATCCGTGCCATCGCCGTAAAGCCTCCTAACCAGGTTCCCCGCGTCATCGTAGGTGAGTTGGAGCGAACCCACGGGGAGCGCCATCCGCGAGACGCGCTGGCGGCTGTCGTAGGAGTAAGAAGTGGCTCTCGCCAGCGGGTCGGCCATGGAAACCAGCCTTCCCTGCGGGTCGTAGGCCCGGCTCCAGGCCCTGCCGTTGGGATCCGTGACGGTCGAGATCTGCCCCAGGTCGTTTCGCTGGTAGGAAGCGGAGATCCCGGCCGGCAGCATGACGCCGGTCAACAGGCCGCGGCTGTCATAGCCGTAACCCGATGACTGGCCCAGCGGATTCGTGATCCCGGTGATGCGGCCCAGCTTGTCGTAGACGACGCTCGAGCTTTCCCCCAGCGGCGTGGTCACGCCCGTCATCCGGCCCAGTTTGTCCGACGTGTAGCTCCATGTGTTCGAGAGCGCGTCCACGGCCGAGGAAAGCACACCCTCGGCGTCATATGCCAGCGCGACCCCCTTGCCCGTGGCGTCGGTCAGCGACGTGAGCCGGTTCTGGGAGTTGTAGCCGTAGTTGAGCGCTGCCCCGGTCGGATCGGTCACGGTCTGCAACAAGCCGTTCTGGTTGAAGCCGAGGATCGTGGTTTTGCCCATCTGATCCACGATCGAAGCCAGCCGCTCATCGCCGTCGTAGCCCAGGATCGTCGTCCGGCTCGAAGGATCGGTAGCCGCGCCTAGTTGGCCGTTATCGTTGAAACTGAAGGAGGCGGTTTTCCCCAGTTCGTCGGTGCTGCTCAACAGGTGATCCCGGTTGTCATAACTGAACTGGCGAAGTTTGCCGTCCGGCTGCGTGATCTGTGACAGGCGCTTCTTGGCGTCGTAGGTGAAGGTCGTCGTGTCGCTGGAGTTGAGCCGCACCGAAGCCAGCGTGCCGTCGTTGTTGTAGCTGTAAGTGGTCACGCCACGGGCCGGGTTGATGGACGTCAGCACCTGCCCGCGCGGATTGTACGTGAAGCTCCACTGCTTGCCGGCACGGTCGGTGAGCGTGGTCACATTGCCGGAAGCATCGTAGCTCAGCGTGGCTGAGGCGCCATCGGGATAGCCGACGCGCGTGAGGTTGTGGAACGTGAAAGATCCCTGGTTCTGGGCCGTGTAGCTGTAGCTGGAGGTGCTGCCGAGGTTGTCGGTGTACGTGGAAACGAAGCCCGAC
The DNA here is from genome assembly GCA_041486445.1 of Bryobacteraceae bacterium. GTDB lineage: Bacteria > Acidobacteriota > Terriglobia > Bryobacterales > Bryobacteraceae > Palsa-187. The sequence continues at coordinate 8,420 of JBGPLI010000099.1, read as the reverse complement.
GGGTCGTGATACGCGATCGAGGTTGTGTCCCCCAGGCGATCCGTCGTAGACGTGCGCCGCCGGGCGCTGTCGTAAGTGAACGCCGAGCTCGCGCCCGTGGCATCCGTGTACGCGGCGAGGTTATTGTCCTGGTAGCCGTGCGTCGTTGTCGCGTTCATTGGATCCGCGGTGGTGGCCGCGCCGGCCGACGGAGTGTCGTAGGCGACCGTCGTGCTGTAGCCCCGGCTGTCGGTTTCTCGGACCGCTTTGGCGGAAGCGTCGAAGCCGTGACTGACGGGCGTGTTTCCGGCGGGCAGCGTCCTTGAAACCATCAGGCTGGTTTTCGATCCTGTCGCGGTGTAGCTGTAGGCGAACCGCTTGCCGTCAGGGTCGGTGAACCCGGTCAGATCGTCGCCGGTGTAACTGAAAGACACGTTTCGCCCGGCCTGGTCGGCCACTCCCGCCAGTTTGTTGCCGGCGTATGTGAGCACCAGCGTTCGCCCCACGCCGTCCGTGATGGATGTGGGACCCGAGGGCCCCGGTGTCACCGTTAAGGCATTGCCGTTTCGGTCTTCGACGCGAGTCAACGCGCCGGCGCCCGAAAACGTGTAGATCAGGTTGCGCTGCGGGTCCAGGAACTTGAATCCGTTCCCGGAGACCACGAGTTGGTAATTGGTCCGCTCGGGATTGGCGAGCTGCCAGGCGCCGCCGGATTGACGGAAAGCGACACTCTGGCCCCGGAACAGCGTAACCGTGGCGTTGGCGCCGGAAACGGCCAGCTTCAGGTCGAAGTTGTGCATCCAGTTATTTCCCAGCGCCGAGGTGACGCCGCTGTCTTTGAGCAGCGAGGCGTAGTAGCGGCCGAAGCGCAGCGGCAGCGGGCCTCCCAGGTCGAAGTCCGCGCCCTCCGCCTGGGTCACTTCGCCCGTGTTGTCCCAGATGGGATCGCCGACAAACGCGCCGCCGAGCAGGTTGCTGGTGGTGGGGGTCGGGATGGAGAACACGTCAAACACGGTCACCTGGACGGAGATCGACCCCGAGCCATTACACCGTTCGGGCGGATTGCCATAGGTGGGTGGAACGCCGGTCGCGGCCCACGTGCCGGAAACCATCGTCGTCTCGGAAAATCCCGTTGGCCGCCGCAGGACGTGAACGGTAAGTTGCACCGCCACGGCCGTGTCGGTGCCGTTGGGCTGGACACTCACCAGACCACCGGAGGCTGTGGCTGTAGCCTTGACCACGCAAGGTTCTCCTGTGACAGGGACGATGCTGATGGTCCCGTCGGCGCCGCCGAAGAAGAGCGTCATCGAACCCGGGTAACCGTGGTCCCACACCACGGTGTGAGCCCGGAGGCTCAAGGTGAAAAGGGAGGCTGCCAGTAAGATCCTCGCAAAGTCGCGCATGATTCCCTCCCTATCGCCTGGCCACGTCCCGCCGGCTGGGCTTGGAAGACCGGCGATCAGACTTGTTCCGATCCGGGTTCTTTGCCGCAGCGGCCGGCGCGGGCGCGGGCGAAGGCGTCGTGACCACCCGGCTCAGCAGGTTCCCGGCGTTATCGTACGTGTAGTCGATGGTTTTGCCAGAAGCGTAGCTGACGTGGATCAGCCGTCCTGCGTCGTCATAGGTGTAGTTGATCGTTTGGGCGTGGCAGAGAGATAGCGACGCGACGAACAAAAGGGTTGCAATTCTCATGTTTGGCTCCGATGTAGCGAAGAATGCGAGCAAATCTATTTGCCGAAAATGAACCGTGAGCGGCGGGGGTCGGCCCCGCCATTCAGGACTCCGTTGCCCACCTGAATCACCACCGGCGAAGAACCGTTGCTCCATTCGCCCGCGAGCTGCGCCTTGTGGCCCAGCGCGTTGAGCGTGCGAACGGTGGCGGGCGGAATGCGACCCTCCAGTCTCACGATTCCCGGCGCGAACTCGTGGCCGGCGAAGGAACTGAAGAAGTGCTCGGTCTGGAAGCGCGGCGCCTCCACCGCCTCCTGCGGCGTCATCCCGAAATCGAGGATGTTGAGCAGCACCTGAAGCAAGGCCTGGTCCTGATTGTCGCCGCCGGGCGTGGACATTTCGAGATAAAACTGCCCGTCCTTGGTGACCAGCGTGGGACTGAGTGTGACGCGCGGGCGCTTGCCGCCTCCGAGCTGGTTGGCGTGACCGGACGTCATCACGAACGACTGCAACCGCGTCGATAGCGGGATGCCCGTGTCACCGGCGATCACCGATGGCAGCCACGCCCCGCTCGGCGTCGCCGAAAATGCGTTGCCCTGGCGGTCGACCACGTCCACGCTGGTCGTATCGCGGTTGGCCGTGCCGCCGCCTTCGGTGGTCATCGGCGCGCCGACGCCCAGATCGCCGGGGCGGCTCTCCAGGGAGGCGTGGTTGGGATCGATCAGCTTGCGGCGCTCCGCCGCGTACGATTTCGACAGCAGGATCTCTTCGGGAATCTTGCTGAACTTGGGATCGCCGTAGTAGCGGTCGCGGTCTGCAAAAGCGAGCTTCACGGCCTCCAACACCGTGTGAAGATATTCCGGGCTGTTGTGGCCAATCTTCTTCAGGTCGTAGCCTTCGAGCAGGTTCAGCGCTTCGATCATCACCGGCCCCTGCGTCCAGAAGCCGGGCTTGTGCACGGTGAAGCCGCGATATGTCGTCGAGCGCGGCTCATCGGTCTCGGCCTTGAAATTCGCCAGGTCCTCGTAGGCGATCAGACCGCCATTGGCCTCGTTGAACGCAGCCACGCGCTTGGCGATGGACCCTTTGTAGAAAAGATCGTGCACCGCGCGAATTTTCACGACGCGGCTGCCGCGAGCCCTTTTCTCGGCTCCCACGAGCTCACGCAGCGTGCGCGCCAGGTCCGGCATGTGGACCATCTCGCCGGGCTTGGCCGGCACTCCATTGGGCAGGAAGAACTGCTTCGACGCCGGCCAAAGCTCGATCATTTTCTGATCGTTCAGCAGATATTCGGAGAAAATCTCCGGACTGGGAAATCCCTCGGCGCGTTCGATGGCCGGGGCCGCCACCTGCGCAAACGACATGGTTCCGTACTTTTCGAGAGCGAGCAGAAGGCCGTCGAGCACGCCCGGAGTGATCGCGGCCAGGATGCCCTCGCTCGGAATCGGCGGCTTGTTGGAGGGGTTCTCCCACGATCCGGCTGGCCGGTGCGAGTAATATTCCACCGTGGCCTTCGCCGGCGCTACGCCGACTCCGCTGATGGCGATGACGGGCTGGCCAGCCATCTTGATCAGCAGCGGCATCTCGCCGCCCAAGCCGAAGTGATCCTGCTCGGTTACCGCGGCGGCCAGGACGGCGGCAACGCCCGCGTCCACCGCGTTTCCGCCTTGCTCGAGCATCCGGTAGCCGGCTTCGACTTCCATGCTGTTGCCGGCCCCGATCATTTCGTGAGTGCCGCGCACCGGCGGGAACATCGTGTGCGGCTGGGCGGCGGCGCTGAACGCAAAGAGCAAACCCAGGGACAAACACCAGCGTGTGTGGCTCATAGCGTTAGTGTATGATACATCGGGATCAAGACGAGCGGCCGGTTGTCGAGCGCTACACTGGGTGAAGCCACGAGCCAACCGGGACGATCGCCGCAATCTCATGCCTTCAAACGCACTGGACTACATCACCATTCAGGGTTTCAAGAGCATCGCTTCAGTGGAGAGGCTGCCGCTGAAACCAATCAACGTGGTGATCGGCCCTAACGGCTCCGGGAAGTCGAACTTCGTTGGCGTCTTTTCTTTTCTCCACGCCATCCGCGAAGGACATTTGAGGGATTACGTCACTGCGACGGGCGGAGCTGAGAAGGTGTTGCACTTCGGCTCGAAGACGACGAAGGAGGTCTACCTCGACCTCTCGTTCACGAATGGAGAGCACCAATACGATCTGAGGCTCCGTCCAACAGCGGATGACGGACTCTATCCAATCCATGAGTGCGCCCACGCGAAAATTGGCGATGGAAACTACCATATAGTGCTTCTCCCTGAAAACAACGGCCGAGAGGCCGGTATCAGCAAGGTTCATGTCCTACCCGAAGCCAAGATGGTGCACGATTACCTCCTGAGCTGGCGGTTCTATCACCTGCAAGACACTTCGCCAATACGAAAGACCGCCAAGGTCGATGACAATCGTTCTCTACGCACCGACGGAGCGAACCTACCCGCTTTTCTTTACTATCTCCGAGAAAAGCACGAGGACTCGTACGCTCTGATCGTGCGCACTGTGCAGCGAGTGGCCCCTTTCTTCGATGACTTCCGGCTAGATCCGCTCCAACTCAAACCTGACGACATCAAGCTGGAGTGGCGTCACAAGAGATCGGATCAGTACTTTGACGCTTCTTCCCTGTCAGATGGAACGCTGCGCTTCATCGTCTTGGCGACGCTCTTCCTTCAACCCCAAAACCATCGCCCCTCGGTGATCCTCGTGGATGAGCCCGAGTTGGGCCTGCATCCATACGCCATCGAGATGCTGGCCTCTCTCATCCGGCAAGCCTCGGTCAACACTCAGGTGATCGTCTCCACGCAGTCGTCGCTGCTCTTGGATCATTTTGCTCCGGAGGACATACTGGTTGCCAACCGTGTAGACGGCGCAACCCAACTCACTCGTCTGGACACCGCGCAGTTGGCCGCGTGGCTCGAAGATTACAGCCTCGGCCAGCTTTGGGAAAAGAACGAATTTGGAGGGAGGCCCGTTCCGGACTAGAGTTATGCCTCGCCTCCTGATCCATGTCGAAGGCCAGACCGAGGAAGACTTCGTGAACGAAGCGCTTCGGGATTACTTGGCGGCAAAGGGCTACGATGCGGTCAGCGCTCGAATCGTCGGCAATGCACGCCTGCGCGGCCGGCGCGGTGGGATTCGGTCGTGGCCTTCCGTAAAGAAGGACATCATCAACCACCTCAAGGAGGACGCAACCTGTATCGCGACCACCATGGTCGATTACTATGGCTTGCCTCAAAAAGGAGACAGGGCGTGGCCGGGACGCGCGAAGGCCGCTGGTCTGAGCACCACCGAGAAGGCAGCGTGCGTTGAAGACGCGTTGCTGGACGACTTGGCTGCGGGGATCGGCGGTAGCTTCAACGCCGGACGTTTCGTTCCCTTCGTAGTGATGCACGAGTTCGAGGGCTTACTCTTCAGTGATTGTGCAGCCTTCAGCCGCGGCATCTCCCGCCCAGATCTCGAACCCAATTTCAGAAAGATCCGCGACCAATTTTCAACGCCAGAGGAAATCAATGACTCGCCGGATACCGCTCCTTCGAAACGTGTTGAGGATCTCGTGCACGGCTACGAGAAGCCCCTTCTCGGCACACTGGCGGTTCTGGAGATCGGGCTGGACCGGATTCGGTCCGAGTGCCCTCATTTCGACGATTGGCTTAAACAGCTCGAATCGCTGGTCCCGTGAGGCGGCTGGTGCCTAAGGCGCCGCCTGCCTCTTCTAACGCTGGAACGGCAGATACGCCGCTCCGTACAATCCCGCCTCGTTGCCGAGCGTAGCTTTCTCGATGCGCGTCGGCGCGTTGCGATAGGTGTAGGAGCGGCGCTCGACCTCGGCGAACATCGACGGCGCGAACAGATCCCAGGCCGCCAGAGGCCCCCCGCTTATCAGATACAGCGGAAAATTGAAAATATTGATCAGGCTGGCGAGCGTGATCCCCAGCGCCGAGCCCATGGAAGTGAACACCGACATCGCACGCTGGTTGCCGCCCTTGGCGAGCTTGTAGACGTCTTCGGCCGTGACGTCCAGCCCGAGGCCCAGCATCCTCCCCATGCCCGAGATGGCCGTGGCCGAAGCGTGCTTCTCCACGCACCCTGTGTTGCCGCAGCCGCACGGATTGCCGTTCGGCGATACCGTGATGTGGCCCAGCTCGCCGGCCATCCCAAGGTAGCCGTGAAGCACGCGGCCTCCGATGATGATGCCGCCGCCGATGCCGGTTCCGAGGCCCAGCAGAACCAGGTCGTCCACGTCGCGGCCCGCGCCCATCCACTTCTCGCCGAGCGCGGCCGCATTGGCGTCGTTTTCCAGGATGACTTGGGTTCCCAGGCGGCGCTCGATCTCGTCGCGGATCGGGTAGTTCACCAGGTAGGGCAGATTGGCCGAGCCAACCACCACGCCCTTCTCGATCAGGATGAAGCCGGGCACGCCTACCCCGACGCCCGTCAGCGTGTGCCCTTCCAGGCGCGCGCGCAAGGTCTCGATCGACTCCACGATTCCCGCGGTCAAGGCGTCGGGGCCGCCGAGATCCCCCGTGCGGCCGGAGACCTTGTCCAGCATCTTGCCGCTCTCATCCACCGCCGCGGCGCGGAGATTCGTACCGCCCAGGTCGACACCGATCGAATAAGCGCCCATCGGCGAGATGATATCATCGAATGCCGTATGGACGTGCTCATCGGCGCTCGGAACCGGCGCTTCATGGCGGCAGGGGCCGTGCTGATCGTGCTGGTGGCCGCTGCTGTGCGTCTCGGGCAGGTGGGCGGCCGGAGCCTCTCGCATCCGGAGATGTACGTTCCCGGGCTTCCCCTGCCGCAAGGGCTCAGCGATCCTCCGCCGCGTCTGGAGTTGTGGCGCGCCGTGACCGACGCCATCGCGCTCGATACGCACCCCCCCGGTTACTATGCGCTGATGTGGTTCGTGACCCGGATTTTCGGCGCGAGCGCCTGGACCATCCGGCTCCCCTCGGTCGTGTTCGGCGTGGCGACGGTGGCGGCGCTGCTCTGGCTCGGGTTCCTGCTGCGCCAGCGGGCTGCCGGATTTCTCGCGGCGGCGCTCCTGGCGCTGAACGGATATCACGCGTTCTGGAGCCAGGTGGCGCGCATGTACACCCTGGTCTGCCTGCTTCAGTTGCTGGCCACGGCGCTTCTGATTCGCGCGCTCGGGGAAGACGGCCCCGCCCGGCGATGGCTGCACGCGGCTTACGCGGCGCTGGTGTGGTTCGGGTTGTGGACGCACGTGTTGTTCTGGCCTATGCTGGCGGCGCACATGATGTGGGTCTCCTTGAACGCCTGGCTTCAGAAACTCCCTCTGCCGCGCATCCTCGGCGTGCAGACGCTGGTGGCTATCGCCGCGACGCCGCTGCTGGCCATCGCCGCCTACCAGAGCGGCAATCCCGTGGCGGAGATGTCGGACCGGGCTGTGTTGTTCGCGGGCAACCTGGTCCAGTTCGCGTTCCTGTTGCCGCGCATGAACGGTCCGCTCGACGCTTTCTCTCCCGATTGGACCGAGGCCATGGCGAACGCCAGCCCCTACAACTTCTTATGGTTCGGATTCCTGCTGCTTTCCGTGTGGTTGCTGATGGGGGCCGTGCGAGCGGCGGGGCGGCAAGCCGGGACGTTACCGATCGCGAGCGGCTGGCCTTCTCGCCGAACGCTGCTCGCGGCCGCGGCCTTCGGTATGGCGGTGAACCTTGGGTTGCTGGAAGCGATCCTGCGGATTACGCCGAAATCACCGGCCGTGATGCGAGCGACGAAACTGATGAGCCTTACGCCACTGGCCGCCGTGCTGGTGGCGGTTCTGCTACCGGGGATCTGGCGACGTCTCGACCGAATCCGGCGCCCCGCCCTCTCGGCCGTATTGGGCAAGGGAGGCGCCGGCTTGATCTTCATGGCCGCTTTCCTGCCTGCTTTGCTGGTCGCGGGATTCTCGGTGTTGGTTCGCCCGCTGTTGACGGACCGCGGCCTGGCGGTCGCCGCGCCGTTCGTGCTCTACGCGCTGGCGACGGGCATCCTCGAAGTTACCCGCCAAAGGCGCTGGGTGGCCTTGCCGCTCCTGGTGGCGCTTGTGTCCCTTCACGCCTGGAGCGTAATAGAATATGCGCGGCGAAATGTCGATCCCATTGACGAGCGGGGCTTCGCCGCCCGGATCGTCCCGCAGATCGCCAGCACCGACCTGATCTTCTACCAAATCGGCTGGTCCACGACTCCCATCCTTTGGTACCTGCCGCCCGAGCGGTTCCACATCGTCGCGTCCGATTACGGGCGTGCGTCGCGTGAGAATCCCGCCTCCCGCGTCTGGGTCTTGCGCCTCGAGGGCATGCCCTTGGCCCCCGGCATCGCTGAGTCTCTCGCCGGCTACCGGAAACAGCGCACCGTGGCGATCGAACATGCCTGGGCCGACCTCTACGACAGGCCTCCCGAGTGATCCCCTTTCCCTTCCGCAAGCGCTTTCGCCTGGCATGGGAGCTGACCTGGCCCTTCGCTCTGATCGACCTCTCCGTGGTCCTGCTGCTCCACGGCGTCCTCGCGGTGAGTGGTGAGACGGGGGACGCCATCTGGGCCGTGGCATCGTTCTTCCTGGTGTCGCCGTGGGTGATCCGGCGGGCGTTGCGGCGTGAGTATGGAGGGTCGCGGATCGTGGTTCTGCGCGGCGGAGCGGTTTCGTTCGGACTCGGTTACCAGGAGAGCCTCAAAGTGATGTGGCTGCTGGCATGGCGTTCGCTGGTGCTGGCGCTGGC
>JBGPLI010000098.1:0-19695 GCA_041486445.1 Bryobacteraceae bacterium | reverse complement strand
GTTTTTTAACGCTCATCTGCGGCGCTGGACCCAGAGCACCTCGACCCTAGCGATCAGGAATCTCCTGTGTTGCGCGCGGTTGTCCCGCATACTGCTCGTATCGGCCAAGGTCAACCTGCGCCGGATGCGGTTCTGTGAGAGCGAGTAGCTGACACACAACCGCGACCGGCAGGGAGCGGCTCTACGCTATCCGCGGATCTCCAGCGGCTGCTTCAGTGTGAACCGGAAGACCGTCTCGGCCGGGATCTCGACTTCCTTTTTTCCGGTGGCCGCCGCGCCTGCGGCTCCCGCGCCCGCACCGGCGGCCGCTCCGATGGCGGCGCCTTTCCCTCCGCCCGCGATCGCGCCGATCAGCGCTCCGAGCCCGGCGCCTCCGCCGATCACCTCGATGTTGCGCTTCTTGTGCGCGTCGCTGGTCCTGGTGTCGAGCGAGGTCACCACCGGCATCATCCGTCCCCGGTGTTCGATCGCGTCGAGCGTAATCCCCAGTACAGCGCGGCCCTCCAGACGTCCCGACGGCCGCGAGGTGGTGACGTGACCCTCAATGCGCGCGCCACGCGGCAGCACCTCGCGCCCTCCCATCTCCACCGGGACTTCCAGTGTGGCCTGGAACTTGTCTCCCGCACGATTCCGCTCGGTCGATAGCGCTTGGTCCACGCGCGCCTCGATCACGATTCCTGCGGGAATCTCCACCGTCTGAACAACCGGCGGGACTGGCTTGGCGTCAGCCGCCGGCGGTGCTCCCGTGCTCGCCTCCGTCCCCGTTTTCTGACAGGCCGCGAGCGCCAGCAACAGGACGCTCGTAGCGATCGTCGCAGTGTTTCTCATACCAAGTGAAGATACAACACCGGGCAAAACGTTTCAACGGCCGGACGACCCGAAGCCCCCCTCGCCGCGGGCTGAACCGCCCAGCTCGCCCTCTTCCCATTCGATGGGTTCGTAACGGGCGACGATCAACTGGGCGATCCGATCGCCCTTTTCGACCGTGTAATCGGCGCGCCCCAGGTTGAACATGACCACGCGGATTTCGCCCCGGTAGCCCGGATCAATGGTCCCGAAGTTCACGGTGATTGAGTGTTTGAGCGCCATGCCGCTGCGTGGCCGCACCTGCGCCTCGCAGCCGGGCGGCAACTCGATGGCGATCCCGGTGGGCACGGCCTGGGCCGCGCCGGGCCTTAGTACTACGCGTTCCAGCGCTCGCAAATCCAATCCGGCGTCCTCGGCGGCGCCGTGCGCGTAAGCAGGCAGAACGGCTTCGGGCGAAAGTCTCTTGATGCGGATTCGCATGGCGGGAACCCGCTATGATAACCGTTTGAGCTCCCCGAAAAGTTCGCGCGTGCTGGCCGTGGCGCCCATGCCTCCGGAGAAGAGCGCGTACGCGCTGGCGCGCTACAGCCGCTCGCCCGACTCCATCCGCGACTCCATCGAGTGGGTGCGCACGCACGACTCCGCGAAATTCCTCGAGAGCTTCTACTTCCAGTACGGCCACGCTTCCATCGCCGACCTGGGTCACGTCGTGCTTTGTTTCGAGGGCGTCTCGGAGCTGGCGGCCACCGAGATTGAAGACGAGCAGCTTTGGGACGGCCAGGCGCGCTCCTCCCGCTACCAGGATTTCTCCCGCTCCGGGTTCGTGACGCCGCCCCAGCTCGCCGCCGCCGATGCGGAGCTCTACACCGCCACGGCCGCCCGGCTCCTCGCCGCCTATCACGAGATCCATAAGAGGATGTGCTCGCATCTGAGCGAGCGCCTGCCGCGCCCGGACGAGATGAAACCAGACGCATACCAGCGCAACATCGCGGCCCGGGCATTCGACGTCGCGCGATACGTGTTGTTCTTCGGCATCCCGACCGGGGTCGGCCAGGCGACCAGCATCCGGACGCTGGAGCGGCAGATCCGCAGACTGAAAGCGTCGGAGTACGCGGAAGTCCGTGAGGTCGCCGATGAGATCGCCGCCGCTTGCGCGTCCCCTCCCGCGTGCGTCTGGGATGGAGCGTCGGCCGCCGAGCCGGTGGCTCCCACGCTGGCTCGTCACGTGGACGCCGACGAGCACGCCACGCAGTCCCGGCGCGATCTGGAGTGCTGGGCGCGCCAGAATCTTCCGTCCGCGGCGGTTCGGGAGCAGGCCGGTACGGTGGACCTGGTTCACCCCATCGACACGCACGCCGATATCGTGGCCACGCTGCTCTATCCGGTGACCGATCGCCCCTTTCGCGAGCTTTACGAAATGACGCGGGCGTGGAGCCCGGCGCGCCGCAATGAAGTGATCGACGTGGCGCTTCGCTCGCGCACACGGCGCGATGAGCTGCTGCGCGGCTTCCGCGGCGGACTCTACGCGTTCGACATCGTGATGGACATCGGCGCCTACCGCGACCTGCACCGGCACCGCCGATGCCAGCAGTTTCGCCAGGCCTATAACGGACGGCTCGGCTACGACACGCCGGACGCCATTGCCGGCGCGGGGCTGAAAGATAGCTACGAGGGAGTCATGAGGGAAGCGCTCGACGCAATGTCGCGGCTGCCTCATCCGGCGGCGCATTATCTGTTGCCGTTCGGCGCGCGGTCCCGGTTCCTGTTCAAGATGGATTTCGCCGAAGCCGAATACATTTCGCGGTTGCGCAGCGGCGTCAAGGGCCATTTCAGCTATCGCAAGGTGGCTTGGGAAATGAAGCAAAAGATGGACGAGCTGGAGCCGGAATTGGGCCGGCTGATCGACGCGACGCCTCCCTGGGTGGAAGATCCCCTAAAGCGGTGAGACGTGGAACCTCCCGACTTACTCAGGAAGATGCAGCGCGATTGGGACGATCGTGCACGGGAAAACGCCCGCTACTATATCGTCAATTCCCAGCCAACTTGGACCGACGAGGAGTTTTATCGCGGCGGGCGGCAAACCGTCGCCAACGAAATTCTCACCGACATGATCAACGTCTGCCAGGGCCGGGACCCCAAGCAGATGAAGATTCTCGAGATCGGGTGCGGGGCCGGCCGCGTCACCCGCGCGCTGGCCGACCTGTTCGGAGAGGTGCACGCGGTAGACGTGAGCGGCGAGATGGTCCGGCTGGCCCGCGCCGCATGCGCGGACCGGAGCAATGTGTTCATCTATCACAACAATGGCACCGATCTGAGCGTCATCGGTGAACGGGTTCTCGATTTTGCGTTTTCAAGCTGCTGTTTTCAACACATCCCGTCGCGCGACGTGATCGAGAGCTATGTGCGCGAGGTGGCGCGTCTGCTGCGGCCGGAGGCTCTGTTCAGGTTCGAAGTTCAGGGCTACGTGGCGCTCGATGCGCCTGCCGATGATACCTGGCTGGGCGTATCCTTTTCCGACGCGCAGGCCGTGGCCATGGCGGAACGATGCGGATTCGAGCCGCGCTACCGCACCGGAGCCGGCACAGAGCAATTCTGGCTGTGGTTCTTCAAGAAGAATGAGTAAGAGCGTCGAGATTCGGGCGCTCACCGAAAACGATGCCGAGGCGTTCTGGCATCTGCGGCTGGAGGCGCTCGAGCGAAATCCCCACGCGTTCGGTCAATCCGCGGAGGAGCACAGGGCCGTCGGCGTGGAGATCGTCGCCGCGAGGCTGCGGGACGGTCCGGCGAGCGGCAGTTTCGTGCTGGGGGCTTTTACCGGGCGCCGGCTGGTAGGCACTGTTGGGTTCATCCGGACCGCGCACCGGAAGACCAGGCACAAGAGCCACGTTTGGGGCGTTTACGTGACCCCGGAATGGCGCGCGAAGGGCGTGGGACGGGCGATGCTCGCGGAGTTGATTCGGCGGGCGCGCGCGCAGCCAGGTCTCGAGCAAATTACTCTGAGCGTGGGCGTCCAGGAGAATCCCGCCAGGAGGCTCTACGCCTCTTTGGGATTTGAGATCTACGGCCTGGAACGCCACGCGCTCAAGCTTGGGGAAGAGTACGTGGATCAGGACCACATGGTTCTGCGGCTGTGACTGCCTATGTTACCCTGAAAATGTTATGTCCATTCCGAACGTAAAGCGGTATCGCATCACCAGTCCGGACGGATCGATGAGCGCCGTCCTGATGGCCGTGCTGCCGAAAAACATCGACGTCAATACGTATCTTTCCGAGGCCGCCCAGCGTTTCGATTGGAAAGCCCACCAGGAAGCCCAGACGAAGCAGTTCAAGATCCGCGTCGGCCAACAGAAGCAGAAAAAAGCGAAGTAAGCCGAGCCGCGACCGCGAGGGAGCGGTCCCTACGGCAGCCGCGCCCGCAGCGTGCGCAGGCTGCGGATTCCTTCCTGCGCCACCTCCGGATCGGGATCCATCGACAGCGTCTCCAGATAGGGCACGCTGTCCCGGTCGCCGGAGCGCGCCAGCATGATGCTGAGCTGGATCTTTTCGTCCTTGGTCGCGCGCGGCAGCAGCGGGTAGATGGCTTGGCGCACTGGGGTATCGCGCCCCAGCTCGGTCAGAAACGCGATGGCGACGCCCCGGTAGGACCGCACGTTCAGCGTATTCACCAGGTAGCGCAGCGGGCCGAACTCGCCCGTGTCCAGGTTCCCCAGCGACACCATGGCGAAAGCGTCCGACAGGCGCGGGCTCATCTTGCGTTCCTCGACAAAAGCCTTGTCGGCCGCGGTGCGGTCAGCCGGATTCTTCAGCCGCGCCAGACCCTCGGCCGCGGCGGCTCGCAGGTTATCGTCTTTGTCCGGAAGATACTTCAGGAACGCCGCGTGATCGGCCGGATCGCCGATCATCGCCAGCGCGGTAAGCGCGGCTTTCCGGACCTTCGGGGTGCGGGCGCGCTCGAGCGCATCGCGCACGTCCGGGCCAGCCTCGCGGTTTCGCAGGATGCCGGTCGTCTCGAGGGCGGCCACCTGGATCTTCTCTTCCAGGTCCCGCAGCAGGAACGCAATGCGCGGCGCCGCCGACGGATCGCGGATCTTTTGCAGCGCCACCAGCGATTCGTACATTACCTGGGCGTCTTTCGAATGCAGCGCCTCGATCAGATCCGGAATCGCCGCTTGCCCGCGCAGGATGCCAGCCCCGCGCGCCGCATTGGCCCGGCCGTCGAGGCTGGCGCCGCCGCGGGCTAGCTTGCCGAGCGCCTCGATGACGTCGGGACGCACCTGGACAAACGTATCGATGACCTGATCGTTCGTATCGGTGAACTTGCCCTTAACCGAATTGCCGACCCGTTGCAGGGACCCGCTCAATCCGGTCTTCACGTAGCCCGGCAGGTAGAAATTCACCAGGCCGTCGGTCGCGCGGATCTGGATTTCGGGATCGTTGTCGCGCGCGGCGCGGACCAACGGATCGAGCGTCTTCGGCCCGCCGATCTCCACCAGCGCCTTCACCGCTTCCAGGCGAACCGCCAGGTCCGTGTCGCCCACGTAGGGAACGATCTTGGGAATCGCGTCGTCGCCCTGCTTGCCCAAATCGCGCACCGTGCGGGCGCGCTGCTTGGAGTCGGCTTCCGGGGCTTGCGAGAATGCCAGAATCGCGGCCAGACAGAGAATAATTGTGTGTTTCACCGCACAAACTCGACGGAAACGCGGTGCGGGATCAGCCCGGCCTCGTGCCCCAGGTCGAGCAGCTTCTGCGCGGCCTTCGGCACCAACTCCCCGCAATCCACGGTGTAGTGGTTGACGTACATGCCCACGAATTTCTCCGCCAGCGGCGTTTCCATATCGCGGGCAAATTGCATGGCGTAACCGAGCGCCTCCTCGCGATGATCGAGGGCGTATTGAATGCTCTCCCGCATCAGGCGGCAACACTCGCCGGTGACAGCGGGACTCAGATCGCGGCGCAGAACATTGGCGCCCAGGGGCAGCGGCAGTTGATACTTGTCCTTCCACCACCGGCCCAGATCCACGACGTTGTGGAATCCGTTTTTCCCGTAGGTGAGCTGAGCTTCGTGAATGATCAGGCCGGCGTCGGTGCGGTTTTCACGGACCGCGTCCAGGATGCGGTCGAAAGGCGTCTCCACCGCCTCAAAATCGGGTTGCATCAGCCGCAGCGTCAGGTACGCGGTGGTGAGCTTGCCGGGAATGGCGATGCGTTTGCCCTTCAACTCTTCCGGCGCCATCGGCCGCGTGGCCACCACCATGGGACCATATCCGTCGCCGATGCTCGAGCCGGCGGCCATGAGAGCGTACTTTTCAGCCACCCACGGATAGGCGTGATAGGAAATCGCAGTGAGCTCGTACTCGCCCGCGCGCGCTTTCTGATTCAGCGTCTGAATATCGTCGAGCACGTGGCGGAACTGCACCAGCTCGGACCGGATTTTCCGCGTCGCGAGTCCGTAGAACATGTACGCGTCGTCTGAATCCGGGCTGTGCGCGCAAGCGATTTCGATGGCGTCGGGCATGCTGCTTGAGGAGGAACTTTACCTCGATGATAGCAGGCGCCCGCGTCCGCGTTACAAACTCTCGAGCTCGCGCCGGAGTGCGGCCAGCGCCGTCTCCAGCTGATCCAGCGCCGGTGCGGCCTCGGCCAGCATGTGCGCGCGGCCCAGATCTTCGATCTCGCTGGCCGCTTTCCGCGCCGCGCGGGCCCCGAAATTCGACACCGAACCCTTCAGCCCGTGAGCCGTGCGCGCCGCCAGTTCGGCGTCGCCGCAGGCAACGGCGTCGCGCAGCGCCTGCAGCTCCCTCGGATACTCGCCGAGAAAAAGAGTGGCGATTTCCTTTAACAACGCGGCGTCGCCGTCCACGTTCGACAAGGCCACTTCCCGATCGAATATCGTTTCCACCACCTGCGCACTCATCCGTTCACCATTTTACCGGATCTGCTATTCCTATCGGCGTTCCGCGACGGATTATGATGAGGAATCTGGAATCGGCAAGCGTAACGCTCCCCGTATCTTATCTGCTCCATGTGCCGCCGCGCGTGGACCAGCGCACCCTGCTGGTGCTGGCGCTGCACGGTTTCGGGTCGAATCCCGAGGCGATGCTGCGCCTCTCGGTACCGGCGGTGGGCGACACCTCGATCGTCGCCAGCCTGCGCGCGCCCAATCAGCACTATCTGTCGGCGAATCCGGCTAGCGAAGAGATCGGCTACAACTGGGGCACGCGCCGCCATCCGGATCTGAACATCCGCCTGCACCACGACATCGTGCGCGCGGTCGCCACGCAGCTTCGCGCGCGCTTCGCCATTCCGGCGCGGCGAACGCTGCTCATGGGTTTCTCGCAGCCCGTGGGCCTGAACTACCGGTTCCTGGGAACCTATCCGGAAGAAGCCGGCGGAGTCATCGCGATCTGTGGCGGCGTGCCCAAGGATTGGGAGGAGGACAAGTACCACACCATCGCGGCGCCGATCCTTCACATCGCCCGGTCGGAGGACGAGTTCTTTCCGGCCGAGGTCGCGCGCGGGTTCCCCGATCGCCTGCGGCGCCATGCCCTCGACGTCGAATTCCACATGCTGCCGGGCGAGCATCGCTTTCCATCGAAAGCCGGCCCGATTGTCAAGGCATGGATGGCTCGCGTGTTCGGTCGCGTGTAATCCCGCTACTCCGCGGCCGGAAGTTCAACGCGATCGTAAATACGGCTCAGCGGGATCGAGATGCCGAGGGAATCGAGAGCCAGCTCTTCCTCTAAACGTTGATAGTCGCGGAGAGTCCAAGTGCCGTCTAGCCGGCGGCTAAAGCATTCGATCCGGACTTGTTCCTGATCCACCAGGACGTACTCTCTGAGGGACTCGATAGTCCGGTAGCGCCGGAACTTAACACCTCGATCGTATTTCTCGGTGGACGGCGAGAGAATTTCGAATAGCGCCACGGGATTGAGAAGATTATCCTGATGCTCGTCGGCCAGCAACGGGTCTCCGCAGACCACGGAGATGTCTGGATAGGTGTACATCCGACTCGAAACCCTTACCCGAAGATCGGAGGGAAACGCTTCGCATCCCTTGCCCCTGAGACCGTGGTCAAGCTCAACCAGGATGTTCCTCTGCAACCGGCCGTGGTTCATGCTCGCGCCCGACATGGCGAACATCTCACCGTCGAAGAACTCGCTCTTGAACTCGGCGGCGCGTTCGATGGCCAGGTACTGTTCTTCAGTAAGTTTGGAAACGGGATGCGATGCCACTATTGACAGCGTAGCATCGCCAACCCCGCATGATACGCTCGAAGCATGGGGTTTACCCAGAGCTTTTTCGCCCAGAAATTCAACCTCGTGGAGCGCGACCTCGAATCGTATTTGAGCGAGGCGCTTTCGGCCGGCGGGGACTACGCCGACCTCTACTTCGAATATCTCGCCACCAGCTCGATCGGCATCGACGAGCAGATCGTCAAGAGTGCGACCGAAGGCGTGACGCTCGGCGTGGGCGTGCGGGTGATCGCGGGTGAACGCACCGGCTACGCCTACAGCGACGATTTGAGCCCCGAGAAGATTCGCAAAGCGGCGCGGGTGGCCGCGCTCATAGCGCGAGGGCCGGCGAGCGTAATCAAAACCGGTTTCGAGGAAGCCCGGAAGCACGACCTCTATCCGATGCTGGCGTCACCGCACGAGATGGGCCTGGCGGAGCGCGTCGATTTGGTGAAGCGGGCCGACCTGGCGGCGCGCGCCTATGACCGCCGGATCTTCCAGGTGCAGGCGACCTACGCCGACAGCCTGCGGCACGTGATGGTCGCGACCAGCGACGGGCGGCTGAGCTTCGACCGCCAGCCCATGGCGCGGCTGAGCGTGATGGCACTGGCGCGCGAGGGTGACGGCGTTCCGCAGCACGGTTACTCCGGCGGAGGCGGGCGCGTGACGCTGGATTTTTTCCTCCACGAAAAACCGCCGGAGCATTTTGCGCGGGAAGCCGCGCGCCAGGCGATCGTGCAGCTTGACGCCGTGGACGCGCCGGCCGGTGAAATGACGGTAGTGCTCGGGCCGGGCTGGCCCGGCATCCTGCTGCATGAGGCCGTCGGGCATGGTCTCGAAGCCGACTTCAATCGCAAGGGCGTTTCCGCCTTCAGTGGACGCATCGGGCAGCAGGTGGCGAGCCCTCTGTGCACGGTGATCGACGACGGCACCATCGGCAACCGGCGCGGCTCGCTCAACGTGGATGATGAAGGCGTCCCGACGCAGCGGAACGTGCTGATCGAAAACGGCGTGCTGCGCGGTTATTTGCAGGACCAGCTCTCCAGCCGCCTGATGCACGCGCACTCCACCGGCAGCGGCCGCCGCGAGAGTTATCAGCACATCCCCATGCCTCGCATGACCAATACCTACATGCTGGCGGGCGAGAGCGATCCGGAAGAGATCGTCCGTTCCGTGCCCAAAGGCCTGTATTGCGCCACCTTCGGCGGAGGCCAGGTGGATATCACCAGCGGCAACTTCGTTTTTTCCGCCACCGAAAGCTATCTCATCGAGAACGGCCGCCTGACGAGCCCGGTGCGCGGCGCGTCGCTGATCGGAAACGGTCCGGAGGCGCTGAAGTACGTGAGCATGGTGGGAAGCGACCTGAAGCTCGACGAAGGCATCGGCGTCTGTGGCAAGGAAGGGCAGAGCGTGCCGGTCGGCGTCGGCATTCCGACGGTGAAGATCGATCGCATGACGGTGGGGGGCACCGCGGCGTGACGGATCTGGAGCAGTTGGCCGCCGATGTCGTAAAACGCGCGCGGGAGTTGGGCGCCACCGGCGCCGAATGCACGATTTCAGAAGGCGAGGAGTTCTCCGCCAGCGTTCGCATGCGGCAGGTGGAGAGCCTGAAGGAGGCGGGCTCGCGCGGGGCCGGAGTTCGCATTCTGGCGGGCCAACGCGCCGGGTCGTCCTATACGTCCGATCTTTCGCGCGAAGGTATCGAGACCATGGTTCGCGCGGCGATCGAACTGGCCAAGATCACCAGCGAAGATCCGCACGCGGGACTGCCGGAGCCCGAGGAGCTTGGCTCCATCCACGCCGATCTGGGCCTCTATGACGACGCCATAGCCGGCATGGAGACGGAACGGAAGATCGCCCAGGCGCGGCAGGCCGAAGAAGTCGCGCTCGCTTTCGACCCGCGCATTCAGAACTCGGAAGGCGCGGCGTTCAACTCCCATCTCGGGCGGCGCGTGTTCGCGAACTCGCGCGGATTCGTTGGCAGCTACCGGACGTCGAGCTGCGGGCTGAGCGTGGTGCCGGTCGCCAAGCAGAACGGATCGATGGAACGCGACTACTGGCACTCGGCCGCGCGCGCGGCCGCGCGACTGGAGAGTCCCGAGGAGGTGGGCCGGCGGGCCGCCGAGCGCGCCTTGCGCCGCCTGAATCCGCGCAAAGTCCCCACGCAGAAGGTCCCCGTGATCTTCGAACCGCGCGCGGCGCGGTCGCTGCTCGGCGACCTGTTTGACGCGGTGAACGGATCCGCTGTCTACCGGCACGCGTCGTTCCTGGCTGGAAAACTCGGCGAGAAGATTGCGTCGGAAAAGTTCACGGTGATCGACGACGCCATTCTGCCCGGCTTGTTCGGAACCTCGCCATTTGACGACGAGGGCGTGACGGCCCGCCGCACCATCGTGGTGGAGCGCGGCGTGTTGAAGAGCTACCTGCTCAACACTTACTCGGCGCGCAAGCTGGGGATGAAGACCACCGGCAACGCGTCGCGCGGGATCACCGGCAACGCCGGCGTCGGTCCGGGAAATTTCTTCATCGAAGCGGGCGAGCGTACGCCGGAACAGATCGTCGCCGGGATTCGCAACGGGCTGTACGTAACCGAGCTGATCGGCCAGACCGCCAATACGGTCAACGGCGACTACTCCTGTGGCGCGGCCGGCCTGTGGATTGAGAACGGCGAGTTGGCATATCCTGTTTCCGGTATCACCATTGCGGGCAATCTCAAACAGATGCTGATAAACGTGGAGCAGATCGGATCGGACCTCGACTTTCGGGGGTCCATCGCCGCTCCGACCATCCTGATTGGGGAGATGACGGTCAGTGGCCAGTAGAATAACGCCGGGAACGTATATTGTCGCGGTATTCGCGGCCGCCGGCGTGGCCCTGTTCGGCTACCTCCAATATGCTTCGACGCGACCGGCGCAAGGGGCTGCGGTCACGCCCGAAGCGAAAGCCTACGTGCGCAATCTACAGCTCAGCGACGTAGAGATGAAAGCCACGGAAAGCTACCTGAAGCAGATGGTGGTGGAAATCGAAGGCAAGATCGGCAACGGAGGGGACCGCGGCGTCGATGCGGTCGAGATCTATTGCGTGTTCTACGATGCCTACGGGCAGTTGGTGCTGCGCAAGCGCATTCCCATCGTGAGCGGGCGTATGGGCGGACTGAAACCGGGCGAGACCAAGTCCTTCCGCCTGCCGTTCGATGAAATCCCGCAGAGCTGGAACCAGCAGATGCCGCAACTGGTGATCGCCGGCGTCAAATTCTCCTGATGGCGCGAGTTCTGCTGGTGGATGACGATGCCGACGGCCTCCCCATCCGCAAACTGGTGCTCGAGCGCAACGCTCATCAAGTGATGACGGCCGCGGATGCCGAAACGGCCCGCACATTGTTCCAGCAGACCCGGCCCGACATCGTGATCCTGGATCTGCGCGTCCCCGGGCTCGCCGACGGCCTCGCGTTGATTCGCGAGTTTCGGGCCGCGTCGCCGGCAGTGCGCATCGTCGTGCTCGCCGGATGGAGCGCCGATCTGGACGGACGGGCTGAGGCCGCGATGGTGGACGAGATCCTGGCAAAACCCGTGCCTTCGCGGCGTCTGGTGCAGGCGGTGGAAGGCTGATCGGCGTTTACGGAACCGCGACCGTGAGGGAGCGGACTCTTGCCACAGGCTTCTACCGCTTCAACGCCGCTTCCCAGTTCAGCACCACGGTGATGGGGGTCTGGACGTTTTGCTGCGCCGGTGGCACCCCTGCGATGAATCGTTTGCCGTCGGCGGTCACATCCCAATCGCCCACATTGGGCGGTAGCGCGAATAGCTGTTTGGGAACTCCGGCCTGAAATGCCGCCCCGGTTGTGGTCACGTCCACGGCCATCGGCGATCCGTTGGGAGCGCGGAAGATCAGCTCCTTCCCGTCGGCACGCCACTTCGCCAGCGTTCCGCCGTCCTTTGAGACCTGCCACTTGCCCTCGCCGAGCGAAGGTCCGGAGGCCGTGAGCGGGCGGACATACACTTCGGCCCGGCCGGACACGTTGGAAGTGTATGCGATCCAGCGCATATCAGGGGAGAAGCTCCCCTCGCGTTCCTGGAACTCGGTTCCCAGTAACAGAACCGGCTTCCGGTCTCCTTCGAGCGGGAGCACCCACAGATCTTGTTTCAGGAAGTTGTAATACAGCAAGAAGCGCCCGTCGCGCGACCAACTGGTAGGAGCCTTGACCTCGCCCGGTTTTTTTAGCAGCTCCTTCTCCTCGCCCGCGCCGCTCGAGGCCTTTTCATACAGTGTGTCCAACAAATTGCCGCCGGCAAAAGCGATGCGACTCCCGTCCGGGGACCAGACGGCAAACGAGCCCGCGTTTTGGCGGAAGGTGAACCTCGTGCGGACTCCTCGCGCGAAGTCGAGCGTCCAGATATCTCCGACCACATTTGGGGGAGCATCGCGGACCGCTGCCCGCGTTCCGTCCGCGGAGAGGGCAATGCCCCTGTCGGGACTGACCTCCGCGAACGTCCCCTGGGCCTTTCCCTGCCGGTCGAACCAGGTGAGTTGGAAGCCCGCTGCTGGGGCGCCGGCACGATACGCCAGAGCGCCGCTGGGAGAGACTGAATAAAATCCGCGCAACCCCTCGATCCCCACCTGTTCGGCAACCGGCATGGGCTCGCCGGTCAACGCCAGGCGTCCGGCATCAAACGTCTGGACCATCAGGGTGTTCTCGCGCATGAAAAACAAGCGGCGCGGGCGCTCGGAATGACAAAGACCCGCTGCGCACAGCATCCCCTAACTCAACCGCGCAAGCACCGCGTCCGTCACTTCGCGCGTCGAGCTGGAGCCGCCCAGATCGGGAGTCCGCGTCTTCCCCTCCGCCAGCACCGCGGCAACGGCCCGTTCGACGGAGCGCCCCGCCTCCGCCAGACCCAAGTGGTCGAGCATCATCGACGCCGAAAGAATCGCTGCCAGAGGGTTGACGACGCCGCGTCCCGCGATGTCGGGGGCCGAGCCGTGCACGGGCTCGAACATCGAAGGATAGCGGCGCGACGGATCGAGGTTCGCACTGGGCGCCAGGCCGATGCTGCCGGTGATGATGGCCGAGAGATCGCTCAGGATGTCGCCGAACAGATTCGACCCAACCACGACGTCGAAGCTTTCGGGCCGCCGCACGAAGTTCATCGCCGCCGCGTCCACCAGCAGCGACTCGGTCTCGATGTCCGGGAACTCCGCCGCGACCTTCGCGAAGGCGCGGTCCCAGAGAACCATCCCGAAGCCCTGCGCGTTGGACTTGGTAATCGATGCGACTCTGCGCTTGCCGCCGCGCCTCTGGGCCAGCTCGAAGGCGTGACGCACCACGCGCTCGATGCCGCGCCGCGTAAAGACCGCCGTCTGAATCGCGACCTCCTCCGGCTGGTTATGGTACAGGAACCCGCCAACCTGCGCGTATTCGCCTTCGGTGTTCTCGCGCACCACCACCATATCGATGGAGCCCCCGGCGCGCCCCGCGAGAGGACACTGGACGCCGGAGTAGAGAATCGCGGGACGCACGTTGGCGTATTGGTCGAAGCCGCGGCGGATGGGCAGCAGCAGTCCGTTCAGCGTGATGTGATCCGGAATATCGGGATGGCCCACCGCGCCGAGCAGAATCGCATCGCAGGGGCGCAGCAGCTCCAGCCCGTCGGCCGGCATCATCCGGCCGTGACGCAGATAATATTCGGCGCCCCAATCGAAGGAAAGATAGCGGAACGTGGCGCCGGCTCGCGGAGCGATGTGATCGAGCACCCGCATGGCTTCCGGGACTACTTCCTGGCCCACGCCGTCCCCGGCGATCACGGCGATGGAAAATTCGGTCATACACGTGAGCATAATGGAAGCGCGTACCGCAGTGCTTGGTTATGATCGTTCTATGAAGCTGACCACGGTTGGTTTATTGCCGCTCATGTTCCTCGCCGCGGCAGCACAAAAGCTGCCGTCGGTCGCTGTGCTCTCCACTGGAGGCACAATTGCCAGCAAGCACGATCCGGCAAAAGGCGGCTATTTACCCGCCCTGTCGGGGGAAGATCTCGTCGCAGCCGTGCCGGCTATAAAGAAGGTGGCGCGGATTCAGGTCGAGCAGATCTCCAATATTTCAAGTACGGAGATGACGCCGGAGATATGGCTTCGTCTGGCTGGAAGGGTCAACGCGCTGCTTCGAAGACCTGAGATCGCGGGAATCGTCGTCACCCATGGCACCAGCACACTGGAGGAGACCGCATACTTTCTCGACCTGACAACCATCAGCACCAAGCCGGTGATCCTGGTCGGAGCGCAACGTCCCGCTTCCGATCCAGACTCGGATGGCCCGCGAAACCTCTTGGACGCAATCCGAGTGGCTGCCGCACCCGAGGCCGTTGCGAAGGGAGCGATGGTCGTTATGAACGGGCAGATCAATTCCGCCCGCGACGTGACAAAAACCAATACGAGCCAGGTGGAAACCTTCCGGGGTCTGGAGTTCGGCGCGCTTGGGACGGTCGATGTGGAACGGGTCCGCTTCTACCGTGCTCCAACGCGGCGTCAAACTTTCCCCGTCGATTCCCATACTCAGCTTGGGCGGGTCGATATCGTGGCGAACTACGCCGGGGCAGACGGGCTCCTGATTCGATCGCTGGTCCGCGATGGCGCCGTGAATGGATTGGTGATTTCAGGCCTTGGTCTCGGTGGCGTCACCGAGTCCATGTTCGATGCGATCCAGGAGGTCCGCGCGCGGGGTATCCCGGTCGTCATGAGTACGCGCGTTCCCACCGGCCGCGTCTTTCCCTTGTCTGCCGGGAAAGGATCGGCGCTTTCGCTGAAGCAGATAGGATGCGTGTTGGCCGACAATCTCAGCCCTCAGAAGGCGCGTGTTCTGCTTCTGCTGGCGCTGACCAAAACGCGCGATCCCGTCATGCTGCAGAAACATTTCGACAATTAGACTCGATATCATCTGGCGGTTCACCGTGCTTCGATCCATCCAAACTCCCTACTTCATCGAGAACGTCGAAGCCCTGCTGACGCCCGCGCTGGCGATCTATCCGGAAATCGTCGATCGCAACATCGACTGCACGTTGCGCCTGCTGGGTGGCGATGCGAATCGCTGGCGTCCTCACTTGAAAACCGCCAAGCTCGGCTTCATCATGCGGCGCATGGCCGCCCGCGGGATCGTACACGCGAAATGCTCGACCACGGTGGAGCTGGCGGCGGCGTGCGAGGCCGGCATGATGGACGTCCTGCTCGCTTGTCCCGTGGTCGGGGCCAACGCCCGGCGCGTTCGCGAGATCGCGGCGAGCCATCCGGACGCGCGCGTCTCCGTGCTGGTGGAGAACTCGGAGCAAACCGCGCAGTGGCGCGACAGCCCCATTGGCATCTTCATCGACGTGAACCCCGGCATGAACCGCACAGGCGTCGGCGAGGAGCACATCCAGGAGATCCTCGCCCTGGCGCGCGCCATCGAAAATGCGGGGCTGACGTTCCGCGGCCTGCATTACTATGACGGCCACCTGACCTCGCAGTCCCTGGCCGAGCGGGAATCTCTCGCGCACGCCGGTTACGATCGCCTGATGAAGATCGTCGCGGCTGCCGGGCGCGCGGGATTTCGCATGGAAGAAGTAATCACCTCGGGCACGCCGGCGTTTCCGGCCGCCGCCACCTACGCGCCCTTCCGGTCGGGAGAATTCCTTCATCGAGCTTCGCCCGGCACAGTCATCTACGGCGACATGACCAGCCGCGCGCAGTTGCCCGAGGAGTGGGGTTACCAGCCAGCCGCGGTGGTGGTTTCTACGGTTGTCAGCCATCCCCAGCCCAACCGTGTGACGTGCGACGCCGGGCACAAGAGCGTGTCGGCCGATTCGGGCGTCCCCACCTGCGAGGTCGCCGGCAGGCCGGACCTGCGGCCGCTCAAGCCGAGCGAGGAGCATCTGCCGATTGACGTGACCGGCGGATTTGAGGCGCCCGCCATCGGCGAGGCGCTGTACCTGATTCCCCGCCACGTCTGCCCGACGGTCAATAACTTCGACGATGCGTTGATCGTCTCCGATGGCCGGATTGTTGCGCTGGAGCGCGTCACCGCGCGAGGCCACGCATCGCCGCTGGCCAACCAGGCATGAGACGGCTCAGAAAATATACTTCAGCGCAAACTGGAGAATCCGCGGATCCCCGGGCGAGATGAATCCGCCGCCGGTGGTGCCCGCGGCTGTGGCGTTGATCTGGCCGAAAGTCTGCGCGGACAGAAGCAGGCGCGGATTCCCGGCATTCAGCGTGTTCATGATGTTGGCGCCTTCGGCGCGTAGCTCGAGATTCTGCCGCTCGCGGATCGCGAAGATCTTCGACAGGCTCATGTTCACCGTCACGAATCCGGGGCCGCGAATGACGCCCGCGCCCAGATTCCCCAGCTTTCCCGTGGTGGGCGTGGCGAAGGCCGATCGGAGCAGATAATGGTCGAGGCCCGTGCCGTAAATGTTGCTCGCGAGCACGTCCGGCCGCTGATTCAGGATCCCGTTGAGCGCGACATCGGTAGTGATGTTCCCGCTCGGTCCGCTGCCCAGGCTCAGCGACGCACCGGACTGACCCGAGATGGCGGTGGAAACGCGCCAGCCGCCGGCCATCCAGTTCACGCGGCGGTCCGCGAACTTGGGCGTTTGCACAACCGAGGAAATATTCAGCAGCTGCCGGCGATCGGTGGCCGACGAATAACAGTCCCCTCGGTCGAAACGCCGGTTGTTGGGGTTGGTGTAA
Organism: Bryobacteraceae bacterium; assembly: GCA_041486445.1. Classification (GTDB taxonomy): domain Bacteria; phylum Acidobacteriota; class Terriglobia; order Bryobacterales; family Bryobacteraceae; genus Palsa-187. Next base: position 2,938 of record JBGPLI010000098.1, on the reverse strand, counting down.
TCCTGCTGGGCGTTGAGCTGTGAATCGACCACGTAATCGCTGATGCAGTGCGACCACGTATAGTTTGCGTTCACGGTAAACCCGCGGCTGATTCGCTTCTGCACCGATAGAAGCAAGCCGTTGAAGCTGCCCGTGCCCCCGTCATCGGCGTAGCTGACCACGCCGTAGTACTGCCCCTGCGAGGGATTCTGCAAATAGAAACGGCGGCGCTGATTGGTGTTGGTGGTGGTGGAGCAGACTGGGTAACTCACCCCGTTGATGGTACAGGCCGGAAGTCCCAGGAAGACGGCCGGGTTCATTTCCTGGGGCGACACCAAATGGCTGACCTCGCTTCCCAGGTAGCTGGCCGACACCAGCCAGTCCGCTCCAAATTGCCGCTGAATGCTGAGATTACGCGACTGGACCATGGTGGGGTGCATGTTGGTGGGGAAACTTACCCAGGTCGAGAAGGGCACAAACGTCGAAGTCGATGTGTTGGGAAACGGATTTCCGCCCGGGTAGTTGGCGTAGGGATTCGCGAAGTTCACGCCGGTGAGGCTGAGCCGCGTGAACCACGGGCCTGCCACTACGGTATTCAGGTTCGTTTCCGCCGGCAGGACATCGTAGAAGACCCCGTAGGAAGCGCGAATGGACATCTTGCCGCTTCCGGTCGGATCCCAGATCACTCCCACCCGCGGCGCAAATTGGGCCCAGCGTTTGTTGATGCCGGCGTAGGTTGGAAAACCGGGATCGCCCGGATAGAAAACACCGTTAGGGGCATTCTTGAACACCGTGGTGTGCTGTCCCTGCGCGAAGGCGACCGGGTCGATGTGATAAATGTGGCCGTCGGTGAGCTGCTGCGGGAAAAACGGCTCCCACCGCAGCCCGTAGCTCAGCGTCAGCCGGGGCCTGATTTTCCATGAATCCTGGGCGTAGAGTCCCAGGTAGGCTTGATGCATGAACAGCGTGTTGGGCTGGGACTGCTGGAAGTTGGATACAGCGCCGGTCATGAAGTTCGCAAGAGAAGTGAACTGGAAATTGCCGAAGCTGTAGACGCCCGCCAGCGTTTCCGATTGCCAGCGCGCGGCGCTTATCCCGAATGCCATCTGGTGAGCGCCTCGAATCATGCTGAAGTCGTCGCCAAGCTGCCAGGTGGACGTGTGATAACTCGAATCCGACGAAGTATTCGTGCCGACGGTGAAGGCGCCGGGTACCGTGATGTTCGTGTACTTGGGGTAGTAGCTGAACATGTTGACGCCCAAATCCGACGCGGAAAAGAAATTCGTTCCCACGCGCTGCACGCCCGACCGGTTAAACCCTATTCGGAACGAATTGACCATGTTGGAGCCGAGCACGTAGGTGTCTCCCAAGGTCGCCGCCTGAGCCAGGATGTCCTGCCCGAAGGACGTGCCGCCGCCGGTCACGCTGGTCACGCCCGTTACCAGAACGTTGGTGGGTGAGAGCGTGTAAGGATTGGGAGCCACGAAGTTCGCGGCGACGTAGCGGGCGAACACGGAGTGGTTGTCCTTGACGTGCCAGTCTGTCTTGCCTGCGGTCTGGCGGTCGTCGCCGATGTTGGCGACGCCGAAGACGATTTTGCCGCACGGATCCGAGGTCTGCGGAAGCTTGGAGACCAGGTTGACCGCCGGTACACTCAAGGAGGTGGGCGGCGCCTTCCAGATGGTATTTCCATTGGCATCCCTGCCCATGTTGAGGAAGGGAGCCCCCAGCGTCTGCGCCTGGCCGTTATTGCAGGCGGCCGAAGCGAGCGCCGTGAAGTCGCCCGCCGCGGCGGCGGCGGTGGGGATAAACATCGTGTTGGTGATGGCGTTCTGGCGGCTGATGGTGCCTTGATAGGCGCCAAAGAAGAAAATTTTGTTCTTGCGGATGGGTCCGCCCAGCGTGCCCCCGAACTGATTACGCTTCAGAGAGTCGTGCGCCGTGCCGGGAGTGGCGTTGGTGAAAAAATTCTGGGCGTTGAATTTGTAGTTGCGCACGAACTCGAAGGCGTCGCCATGAAAAGCGTTGGTCCCCGACTTGGTTACCGCATTCACCGCGGCGGCCGAGTGCAGCCCGTATTGTGCCGGCAGCGCGCTGGTTTCCACCTTGAACTCCTGCATGGCATCCGGGAATGGAAGCGGCAAGGTGAGGTTCGTATACGGGTCGTTGTGCATCGCGCCGTCCAGCACGTAAGCAGTTCCGGAGCCGATGCCGCCGGCCACCGAAATAGCCGCAGTGGAATAATTCCGGCTGGAGTTCAGGGCGGGGTTGGACGACAGCGTCGCGCCGCCGGCCAGCGTGATCAGGTCCGTGACGTTGCGCCCGATCAGCGGCAGCTCCTGAACCCGCTGCGCATCCACCACCTGCCCCACCCCGCTGCTCTGGGTCTCCACCATCGAGACGTTCGCTTCCACCTGCACCCGTTCGGAAATCGCGCCCACCTTCAGCGCGACGTCAACGGTCGAGTTGCTGGCCACCTGGAGCACGATGCCGGTCTGCTGGTAGGTGGAAAAGCCCGCTTTGGTCACTTCCATCTGATAGGGCCCGACCGGAAGCTCGGGCAGCACGTAGCCGCCGTCCGCGCGGCTGGTGGCCGTGCGGACGATGCCCGTCGCGGTCTGCGTCACCTTGAGCTGCGCGCCGGGAACCGCCGCGCCGCTGGCGTCCTGAACGATGCCTCTGATCTGAGCCGTGTCCACGGCCTGCGCCCAAACGGCGGCGCACAGGCACAGAAATAGACCCGCAGAAATAATACGCCGGAGAATTTTCATCGCCGCCCCCCGGGGCCGATTATACCGGACTGGGGACCGAACCATCTGTGAGAAGGGGAACGTTACCGTTCCCCTTCGCCGCGTCGTTCAGGTTTAACTCTGAAATTGTGGCTTCCTGGTCCCCTTCTCATCGGGGAGTTCTTATCATATCACCTGCGGCCCGGACCGGTTCCTCCTGCTCTCGCGGC
>JBGPLI010000097.1:0-19915 GCA_041486445.1 Bryobacteraceae bacterium | reverse complement strand
GTCCGCGCGCGGCAGTTCCAGGATCTTCGCCATCCGCGTGGCCACCGGATTGGACAGCACCATGTACGCCTGCGCGTGTTTGTCCTTCACCACCCAGGTGCTGTATTCGGTCTGCTGAACCGACGTCTCGGTGCGCGGCTGCACGCCACCGTGGCAGCTCGGCGCGGCGCAGGAACCCGGCCCGTTGTATTTCGGCGGCTCCCCCTGGGGCGCGGCAGGGAGAACGGACAGACCGACGGTCACCAGGAAACGAATGGTCGCGTTCTCCAGTTTCATGGATGAACCTATTCTATAATGAACCGGGAAGAGGACGGAGCTTGATCTTCGACGACTTGAGGGCCATCCAGAGTCAGTACGGCTATCTCCCCGCTGAGCAGTTGGAGGCGCTTTCTAAGAAAACAGGCACGCCGCTCTACCGCATTCACGGCGTCGCCGATTTCTACCCTCACTTCCACCTGTCGCCGCCGCCCAAAGTGCGCGCCAACATTTGCACCGACATGTCGTGCCACCTGCGAGGCGCTGACGCGCTGCGCATGGGACTCAAACAACACTTCCGCGGGATGAGCGAGCGCGAGGTTTCCGTGGGGGAGGTATCGTGCCTGGGGCAGTGCGACGGCGCGCCGGCGGTTTCGATCAACGATCACATCTATCGCAACGTGAATTCCCTCCAGGCCGAGGCTCTGGTGCTGACCGCGTTGGGCGGAAGCCAGATGCCGGAAATGCCGCACGAAGAGAAAAAGACTGGGCTGGCGCCCGATCCCTACCGGAACTCGCCGCAGTACGGCGCGGTGCGGCAGTACGTCCGGACCAAGGATTGGGATGGAATGATCGCGCAGTTGAAGGCCAGCGGGTTGCCCGGCCTGGGCGGCGCCGGTTTCCCCACCGGCATCAAGTGGGAGGCGGTGCGCAACGCGCCCGGCCCGGAGAAATACGTCGTGTGCAACGCCGACGAAAGCGAGCCGGGCACTATCAAGGACCGCTTCATCATGGAGCATCTGCCGCATCTGGTGATCGAGGGCATGATCCTCGCCGGGCTTGTGACTGGCGCCAAGCGCGGCATCTTTTATCTGCGTCACGAGTACGAAGCGCAGGAAAAGACTCTCGAAGCCGAGATCCATCGCTGCTACGCCGAAGGACTGCTGGGCGCGGATATTCTGGGCTCCGGCCTCGCCTTCGATCTGGAGATGTTCATCAGCCCCGGCGGATACATCTGCGGCGAAGAGACGGCTCTGATCGAAGCGATCGAAGGCAAGCGCGCCGAGCCCCGGAACAAGCCGCCCTTCCCGGTGACGCATGGAGTGTGGAACAAGCCGACCGCGCTGAATAACGTCGAGACCTTCGCCAACGTTCCTCAAATTCTGATGAACGGCGTGGATTGGTACAAGGCCCAAGGGCAAGGCGGAGCCGCGGGATGGAAATTCGTCGGCGTCAGCGGCGACGTGCGCAATCCCGGCGTATTCATCATCCCCATGGGCACGCCGATGTCGGAGGTGCTGTACAACCACGCCGGCGGAATCATCGACGGAAAGAAGCTGAAGGGATTCGCGCCCTCCGGCCCTTCCTCGGGATATCTGCCGGCTTCGATGGTGGACGTCCGGCTCGACTTCAAGTCGCTGGCCGCGATCGGCTCCATGCTCGGATCGGGCGCCATCGTGGTGTGCGCCGAGGGGCGGTGCATGCTCGACATGGCCTTGAACGCAGTGAAGTTTTTCCGCAACGAATCCTGCGGCAAGTGCGTGCCGTGTCGCATGGGCTCGCAGAAAATGGTGGACATTCTCACGTCCTGGACGTTCGGCGAGGGGTCGCGGTCCGATTTGAAGCTGCTCGACGAGCTTTCCGAGGCGATGAAGCTGACCTCGATTTGCGGTCTGGGCCAGTTCGCCCACGCTCCGCTGACTTCGGTGCTGGAACATTTTCGCGCGGAAGTGGAGGCGCACGTTCTGGAGCACCGCTGCCCGGAGGGTGTGTGCCCGATGCGCGACGCGCGCGCGTCGACCGGAACCTTCAAAGTGCCGACCGGAGCGTTCAAGGTTCCCACCGGCACATTCAAAGTGTCGACCGGGATGTTCGCGATTCTGAAAACGAGGCCGGAGTGAGCGATCAGATTCAACTGACCATCGATGCCATCCCGGTCACCGTTCCGGCCGGAACCACCGTGTTCGACGCCGCCCGCATGAACGGGATCGCGATTCCCACGCTGTGCCATCAGCAGAATGAAACCCCCGTGGGCGTGTGCCGTGTGTGCGTGGTGGAGGCGGGAGGCCGCGTTCTAACGGCTTCTTGCGTTCGTCCCGCGGAAAACGGGATGAAAGTGTCCACCAATTCGGAAAAGGTGCGCGGTGCGCGCCGCACCTTGCTCGAACTGCTGATGGCGGACCATCCGTCGCCCTGCGCGCGGCAGCGGCAATCGAACGATTGTGAGCTGGAGCACCTGGCGACGCTCGAAGGCGTCACCGCGCCGCGATATCCGCGTCGCCTTTCGCCGCGCGGCCAGGACGACTCGTCGCTTGTGATCGCGGTCGATCACGAAGCCTGTATTCTGTGCGACCGTTGCATTCGCGGGTGCGATGAAATCCGCCATAACGACGTCCTGGGGCGCCGCGGCAAGGGATTTAATGCGGGGATTGCCTTCGATCTCAACAACCCCATGGGCAACTCCGATTGCGTCTCTTGCGGAGAATGCATGGTCTCCTGTCCCACCGGCGCTTTGACCAACAAGAGCGTCGTCCGGACGGTCCTGCCAGGCGAGCCGGTGGAGGCGGAAGAGCTGAAGCAGTTGCACTACTTCGAAAAGGTGTCGGGAACTTTTTTGGAGTTGAACAAGAACGCTGTCGTCCGCCGCCATTTCCGGAAAGGTGAAGTTGTGTGCCGCGAGGGCGAGTACGGTTCCACGGCGTTTTACATCCTCGAAGGCACGGCCCACGTGTTTCTGTCCGCGCCCATGGCTCACGTGCAGACAGGTGGCGGCGCCACGGGCCTGTTCAGCAAACTCACCAGCCGCCTGGCGGGCCGTCAGCAGGACCGGCGCGAAGGGGAGAACGAACGCCGCAAGATCCCCATCGACGCTTCCGTCGATCTCCCTTACGACAATCCCGTCGCCGAGCTCGGCCCGGGCGACCTGTTCGGCGAGATGACCTGCATGAGTCTGTATCCGCGCTCGGCCACCGTGCAGGCCGCGACCGATTGCGTCATGTTCGAGATGTTGCGCAACGTGCTCGACATCATGCAGCGCAACAAGACACTGAAGGCGCAACTCGACGCCAACTATCGCAAGCGCGCTCTCGACGACCATCTGCGCAGCGTGCCAATTTTTTCCTCCCTGACCGAAGAATTCATCGATTCGCTGCGCGACAGGGTGGAGCTGGTGCGCTACAACAAGGGCGACATGATCTGCCACCAGGGCGACATCGCGGACGCGTTCTACCTGATTCGCATCGGATTCGTGAAGGTTTCCGAAGTCTACCCGGACGACGATCTGGTGCTCGCCTACCTGGGCCGCGGCGGGTACTTCGGCGAGATCGGATTGCTGGGCGAAGGGCGGCGCACCGCCACCTGCACCGCGCTCGATCACGTGGAGGTGGTGCGCATCCACGGCGAGGACTTCCATCGCATGATGGAGGAGTTCCCGGACGTCCGGCAAAGCCTGGAGCTGGTGGCGCAGGCGCATCTGGAGCAGAACCAGCAGCGCATGGCAGTCACCAGCAACGTGCCGCTGAATCAGTTCCTGACGCAGGGACTGATGGAAGCGCAGAGCCTGCTGATCCTGGACCTGGAAAAATGCACTCGCTGCGATAACTGCGTGCGCGCCTGCGCCGACGCCCATGACGGCGTCACCCGGCTGATTCGCGAGGGGCTCCGCTTCGACAAGTACCTGGTGGCCACCTCCTGCCGCCAGTGCCGCGACCCTCTGTGCATGGTCGGCTGTCCGGTGGGCTCCATCCGCCGCCGCAATTCGCTGGAGGTGATCATCGAGGACTGGTGCATCGGCTGCGGGCTGTGCGCCAGGAATTGCCCGTACGGCAATATCAACATGCATCCATTCACGGTGATGGTGGATAGTCCGGAGTCGCCTGGACGGCGCATGGCGGCGATCAAGCAGAAGGCCACCTCCTGCGACCTCTGCACGGAACACGCCGAGCCCAGTTGCGTGTATGCTTGTCCGCACGATGCCGCGCACCGCGTGGATCCGACCAAGTTCTTCAGCGCGGTTTTGCAGCAGACGGTGACCGGAACATGAGGATCGATCGAACCCACCGCGCATGGGCGACGGCGACCATCATTGCATTGGTGTTCGCGTCGATCGTGTATATCGCCTACGCCGTCCGCTCGCCGGGCGGACCGCGCGGAGGCACGGCGCTGGGTCTCACGTTCGGGATCGCCGGCTACGCTCTGATGCTGTACGCGGGCCTGCTGGGTGCGCGTAAGAAGGTGCCGGTCTGGCGCATTGGCCGGGCGCAGACGTGGATGCGCGGGCATCTCTGGCTGGGGTTGCTGAGTTTCCCCCTGATTCTGTTCCACGGCGGATTCGCGTTCCGGGGGCCGCTGACCGCCGTCCTGATGATTCTGTTCTTCATCGTCATCGTGAGTGGCGTGGCGGGCGCGGCCTTTCAGCACTATCTGCCCCGGATCATGCTGTCGGAAGTGCCTATGGAAACCATCTACGAGGAGATCCCGCACGTGCGCGAACAGCTTCGCGACGAGGCAGACGAGTTGGTGATGGCGGGTGTGGAGGCCGAATACGACGACAAGGTCATGCTGCGCGAGATGTATCAGGAAAAGATACGGCCGTTTCTCGAGACGCCGGACAAACCCGGCGCCGAGCCGCCTGCCGAGATCTTCGACTCGCTCCGCGTGGTGATCCCCGCGGCGTTTCATCCGGTGTTGGACGACCTCGAAAATATTTGCGAGGAGGAGCGCCAGTTGAACCGGCAGATTCGCCTGTATCGCTGGCTGCACGCGTGGCTGCTGATCCACGTGCCATCGTCGATCGCCCTGCTGGTCTTGGGAGGCGTGCACGCCGTGATGGCGTTGCGGTACTAAAACATGCCCGGGCGCTCACGAACCACCAAGAAGCTCGCGCAGCGCATCGACCTCAACTATTTCAAGAGGCTGTACGCGATACCCAGTTGGCGCCGCCGTCTGTCCTTCGGTTTGGTGCTGGTTGGACTGTTGTGGCTGGGATGGGAAGCGCTCTCCGGAAAACAGCGGCCCTACAACGCCGGCCCGGTATCACACGCCCACGCGCTGCTCACTCGCAATTGTACGGCTTGCCACGTCGCTCAAGCGGTCTTCGGACGAAAGGTGACCGACCAGGCGTGCCTGACCTGTCACGATGCGCCCGCGCACCAGACGGCGCAAACGTTCACGCCCGTTTGCATGGATTGTCACGTCGAGCACCAGGGTTCCCCTCGGCTGGCCAGCACCCGGGACGCGAGCTGCACGCAATGCCACCGCGATCTGAAGACCGACGGCAAGCCGGCGGGCTACGTCACCGCGATCGCCAGCTTCGATGGACAACACCCGGAATTTGCGCCGCTGCGTCCCGGCCACACCGATCCTGGAACCGTCCGGCTGAATCACCAGGTTCATCTGAAAAAAGACCTGCGCGGACCAAACGGCACGCTCGTCCAGGTGAAGTGCGCCGATTGTCATCCGCGAGAGCAGGCTGACATCGTACCGGTCAATTTCGAGAAGCACTGCCTGAGTTGCCATCCGCTCCAGTTCGACAAACGCTTCGTTGAATCGGTGCCGCACAAGAAGCCGGACGTCGAGCGGGAGTTCATGACGGCCAAATTCACCGAGTACATCGGCGCGCATCCTGAAGAGGTCCGTACGGCCGACCCAGGCGACCCCAGGACCATGCGGCCCCCGCTGCCGCCGGCCAGGAATGCGGCGGAGTGGATCGCGCGGCGCATCGACGATTCCGAGCGCCTTCTCTGGCGGAAGACCTGCAAGGAATGCCACACGCTCAATTTCGGCCCGGGCTCATCGCTGCCGGAAATACCCAAGGCGGCGATTCCGGCGGTGTGGATGCCGCACGCCGAGTTTGGGCACCGTGCTCACCAGATGGTGAACTGCGCGGAGTGCCACGCCGGCGCCACCAAGAGCCAGGAGACCTCGGACATCCTGCTGCCAGGGATTCAGACGTGCCGGACGTGTCACCGCTCCGGCGCGGATTTCGCCGACGCTCGGTGCTCGGAGTGCCACCTGTATCATGATTGGAGCAAAGAGAAGAAGATCGAGGGCAAGTTCACGTTATTGGGATTTTAGGAAGGAAGACTATGACCGTAATCACTCGCAGAGAGTTCGGCGCCGCGGCGCTGCTTCTGGGAACGCGAGCGCGAGTGCTCGGAGCCACTGGGCTGGACGACGCTCTGCGCTCAGCTGTCGAGCGGAGAAAAATCCCCGCGGCGACGGCGATGGTCGCGACCGCGGAAAAGACGATCTACTCAGGCGCTTTCGGCAAGCGCGACTCCGCCTCGGGCGTGAACGTGACCGCGGACTTGATATTTGCGATCGCCTCGATGACCAAGGCGATCACCTCGACCGCGGCCATGCAACTGGTGGAGCAGGGCAAGGTCACCCTCGACGAGCCTGCGGCGAAGCACCTCCCCCAATTGGCCAAATTGGATGTATTGGCCGGCTTCGACAAGAATACCGGCAAACCGATCCTTCGTCCCGCCAGCAAGCCGGTGACGTTGCGGCATCTTCTGACGCACACCTCGGGTTTCTGCTACGACGCTTGGGACGAGCAGATGTTCAGATACGCGGCTCAGGCAGGGCCGATCGCTCCGGACGCCGTGACTCCGCTGATGTTCGAGCCGGGAACGCGGTGGCAATACGGAACCAGCGTCGATTGGGCCGGCCGCGTGGTGGAGGCGGTGAGCGGCCTGACGCTCGAGCAGTACTTCCAGCGAAACGTCCTGGGGCCGTTGGGCATGAAGGACACCAGCTATATTCTGCCGCCGGAGAAGTTCGATCGCCTGGTGAGCGTCGATCAGAGACAGGGCGACGGATTGATGAAGGAGAATCCCCGCCAGCAGCCGGCGCCTCCGAAACTCTACATCGGCGGCGGCGGGCTGTACTCGACTACCGGAGACTACACGCGCTTCATGCAGATGATTCTGCGTCGCGGGCGCGGGAGCGGCAAGGAACGGATCCTCGATCCCAAGACGGTCGAGATGATGACGGCGAATCAGATCGGCGAACTGAGCGCTGGCAAGATGAAGTCGTTCCGGCCGGACCGGTCGAGCGAGGTCCTGTTCCATCCGGGATTCACCGACGGGTTCACGTTCGGTTTCCTGATCAACAAGGCCGCCTACGAGGGCGGCCGGTCGGCCGGGAGCCTGGCCTGGGCGGGCATCTATAACACGTTCTACTGGATCGACCCGCGCCGCGGCGTGTGCGCGGTTCTGATGATGCAGTTCCTCCCGTTCGTGGACCGGGATGCCATCGGCGTGCTGAACGATTTCGAGCGCGCAGTGTACGCGACGCTGCCGGCCGCGTGAGCCCTGCCAGACTTGCAGGGCACGCGACATCTCATGTACAATCGTGATGTACAGTTTGTAACTGGAGGATGTACAATGGTGCGCGACAAGGCGAAGGTACTCGAAGTCAATCGATCTGACCTCCGGCAGCACCAGAGTAGGTGGCTCAAGAAGGCTCGCGGTCGGCATGTGCTTCTCATCAAGTCCAACGACGCAGACGAAGACAGGGTGGTTCTCGACAAGAAATACTTCGATGAGATCCGCAGGAAGCTAAACGGTTCTGTTGAAACGCTGGAAATCGCTATGGATCGGAAGCTGTTCAATCAGATCCTGGCGGCAGCAGACACTCTGGAAGAAGACCTTCGCTTGGGCAAGCTCCACTCGCTGGAGGATGCCTTTGCGGAGGAGTAAGTGTACGCACTCAAATTCACCGGCAACGCAGTTGCTGACATCAAGACTGTAATTCCGAAACAGCTCAAGAACCCTCTTCGAAAGCAACTGCTGAAGACGGTGGCGGTCGATCCCCTCGGCTGTTCGCATGAACTCCATGGGGACCTGGCCGGATACCGCAGCTTCACATGGCAGGACTACCGCGTCGTCTACAAGATCTTCGACGATTTGAAGGCTGTCGCCGTGGTCGGAGTGGGCTTGCGCTCCCCGCAGTCGGCGGAAAACATCTACCGCAAACTGGAAAAACTAGCTCGAACTGGCGAGTTGGCTCAGGGCGTACTATTTTCCCTTCGAGGTTTCACCAAGACTACTCCTGCCTGACCTCGCCGCCCATCACCGGGCTCATCAGAAAATCGTGAGACTCGACGGCCAGGCCGTTCAAGCGGAGAAGCGTAGCAACCTGCGCCCAGTGACGAATTTCGTGCATCAGGACGTGAGTCACAATTTTCCTGGAAGTCGCCCTTACAACATAACTGAGAATCTTGAAATCCTTCGGCGCATCCCACTCCTGTGCGGGAAACGTTGCGACCAGTTCCCTTAATTCCTTACGGCTTTGCCGGCCGAATTGAAACATCGCTTCGATGTTGTCCTTCGGGATGGAAGCGGTATCCGTTAGCGGTCGGTCCGAGAGCCTCTCCACATACCGCCTTTCGGCGGAAAAGATGTGTTTCACCAACTCCCCCACGCTTTGAAAGCGGCCATCGCCATGCGGCCCGGCGCTGATCTGCAAACCTTGATCGCCGTGCTTGCGGAGCCAGTCAAACCACCTTCCGCGCTCCCAATCGGTGTAATCGATCAGATCGTTCAGCACTTGTTCACTCCATCGGTAATCCAACGTAATTCTCCGCCAGGCTCGTCGAGGCGGCCAGCGAGCTGGTCACGTAGTCCAGTTCCGCGATCTGCCGGCGCCGGTCGAATCCGGTATCGCTGTCGAAGCGGTGCAGCATCGACGTCATCCACCAGGAGAAGCGCTGAGCTTTCCAGACCCGCCGCAGGCAGGTGCGTGAGTACTCATCCAGCAGCGTCTTTCGCCCGGTCGCATAGAAATCGGCGAGCGCGCGGGCCAGCACTCGGACGTCGGAGGCCGCCAGGTTCAGCCCCTTGGCGCCCGTGGGCGGCACGATGTGCGCCGAATCCCCGGCTAAAAAAAGTCTGCCGCACTGCATCGGCTCGACCACAAAACTGCGCATCCCCGTAATGCCTTTCTGAAGGATTGGCCCTTGGGCCGGCGCCCAGCCGTCGTTGGTGGAGTGCCGCGTCAGCAGCTCCTCCCAGATCCTGTCGTCGGGCCAGTTGGCGATGTCCTCGTCGGGGTGGCATTGGATGTAGAGCCGAGTGATCTCGGGCGTGCGCATGCTGAACAGCGCGAAGCCGCGGTCGTGGTAGCTATAGACCAGCTCGTCGGAGGACGGCGCGGCTTGGGCCAGGATCCCCAGCCAGGCGAACGGGTAGGTTCGCTCAAACGCCGTCAGCGCGCCCTCGGGAATCGACGGGCGGCAGATGCCGTGGAAGCCGTCGCATCCGCCGATAAAATCACAGGCGAGCTCGCAAGGCTCGCCGTCCTTCGCGCGGAAGCGGATCTTGGGCGACGCGCCGTCGAAATCGTGAATCGCGAGATCGCTCACTTCGAACAGAACTTGCCCCGCGGCGTCGAGGCGCGCTTTGATGAGATCGATGATGACCTCGTGCTGTGCATACACGGTGATCGACTTCCCGCCGCTCAGCTCGGTCAGGTGGATGCGATGCCGCCGTCCGCCGAAATTCAGCCAGATCCCGTGATGGATCAAGCCCTCGCGCTTCAGCCGCTCGCCGACGCCGCTCTCGACCATCAGGTCCACCGTTCCCTGCTCCAGCACGCCCGCGCGCACGCGCTCCTCGCAATATCTGCGGCTGCGCGCCTCCAGCACGACGGACTCGATCCCTTCGAGGTGCAAGAGGTGCGAGAGCAACAGTCCCGCCGGTCCGGCGCCCACGATCCCGACCTGTGTGCGCATGCCCTACAGTCCGGCCTGCGAAACGAATTTGCTGTTCAGATAAGCCTCGATCGCCTCCGAGCCGCCTTCCGATCCGTAGCCGGAATCCTTCACGCCTCCAAACGGGACCTCCGGCAGCGCGAGACCGCTATGGTTGATGGTAATCATGCCGGTCTCCACCGCCGCCGCGATCAGATTCGCGGTCTTGGCGGACTTCGTGTAGGCGTAGGCGGCCAGGCCGTAGGGCAGCCGGTTGGCCTCCTTCACCGCCTCATCGAATTCGGCGAACGGCGTCATGATCGCGACAGGGCCGAACGGCTCCTCATTCATCACGCGTGTCTTTTCGGACACGTGAGTCAGCACGGTCGGCGCGAAGAAGAAGCCTTTATCGCCGATCTGGCCGCCTCCGGTCTCAACTGCCGCTCCTTTCTCGACCGCATCCGCGACGAACCCCTTCATGGCGTGCAAGCGCCGCTCGTGCGCCAGCGGGCCCATTCTCGTGTCCGGGGCGAGACCGTCGCCCACTTTCACCTTTTTACTGGCGGAAATAAATTTGTCGACAAAGCTGTCGTAGACTTTCGTCTGCACCAGGAAACGCGTCGGCGATGCGCACACCTGGCCGGCATTGCGATATTTTGTCGCCGCCAGGATCTTGGTCGCGACGTCGAGATCCGCATCGTCGAAGATGATGACCGGCGCGTGGCCGCCCAATTCCATGGTGACGCGCTTCATGTGCAGCCCGGCGAGCGCGGCCAGACGCTTGCCGACGGCGGTCGATCCGGTGAAGGATATCTTGCGAATGACCGGATGCGGAATCAGGTAATCGGAGATGTCCGCAGGCACGCCGAAGACCAGGTTCATGGCGCCCGCTGTCACGCCCGCGTCCGCGAAGGCGCGAACCAGTTCCGCGCACGGGCCCGGCGCCTCCTCCGGCCCTTTCAGAATGATGGAGCATCCGGCGGCCAGCGCCGCCGAGATTTTTCGCACCGCCTGATTGATCGGGAAATTCCACGGCGAAAACGCCGCCACCGGCCCCACCGGTTCCTTGACCACCAACTGGTAGACCCCTTCGGCTCGCGCCGGGATGACGCGGCCGTAGGTGCGGCGCGCTTCCTCGGCAAACCAGTCGATCACGTCTGCCCCCGCCAACACCTCGGCCTTGGCCTCCGCCAGCGGCTTGCCCTGTTCCGTGGTCAGGACGCGCGCGATTTCGTCGGCGCGCGCGCGCACCAGGTCGGCGGCCTTGCGCATGATCTTCGAGCGGTCGAACGCGGACACCTTGCGCCACGCATGAAAGCCCTTCTCGGCGGCCTCGAGCGCGAGATCCAGATCGGTGCGTTCGGCGTGTGATACCGTGCCGGCCTGTTCACCCGTGGCGGGATTGAGTACGGCGAGAGTCTTGCCGGCGATGCTCCCGGTCCAGGCGCCGTTAATGAAGAGTTGAGTGTGGAGAGACATACTCCATTATTGCCTGGGGTAGACTTGGTTCAACGCCTATGCCGCTTTCAGCGGGTGACAGACTCGGGCCGTACGAAATCCTCGCGCCCATCGGCGCGGGCGGTATGGGAGAAGTGTACAAGGCGCGCGACACGCGCCTGGACCGCACGGTCGCCATCAAAGTCTCGAAGGAACAGTTCAGCCAACGCTTCGAGCAGGAAGCGCGGGCCATCGCCACCCTGAACCATCCGCACATCTGCACGCTCTATGACGTCGGGCCCAATTATCTGGTGATGGAGTACATCGACGGCCAGCCGCTCCTTTCTGAAAACAAGCCCGGCCCGTTGCCGCTCGTCGAGGCGTTGCGATTGGCCACGCAAATCGCCGACGCATTGGACGCCGCGCATCGCAAGGGCGTCACGCATCGGGACTTGAAGCCGGGAAACATCCTGGTGACCAAGGCCGGTGTGAAGCTGCTCGACTTCGGGCTGGCGCGCTTGGCCCACAAAGCTCCGGTCGATGGCGACACCGTTACCATGGCCATGACCAATCCCGGCACAATTCTGGGCACCTTCCAGTACATGGCGCCGGAACAGTTGGAAGCCAAGGAGGCCGATGCGCGCACCGACCTGTTCGCCTTCGGCGCCGTGCTCTATGAGATGGTGACCGGGCGGAAAGCGTTCGAGGGGAGCAGCCAGGCCAGCCTGATCACGGCCATCATGACCTCGCAGCCGCCTCCGATCACGCCCGCGGCGCTCGATCGCGTGGTGAGGACTTGCCTGGCGAAAGATCCCGAGGACCGTTGGCAGAGCGCTCGCGATTTGAAGCACGCGTTGGAGTTGGCTTCAGTGGGGCCGGCGATCTTGTCGCCGGCCATGCCATCGCCGGCGACAAGATCGCCCGCGCCACTGGGTTGGATCGCGGCGGCTGTGCTGCTGGTCGCGGTGGCTGCGCTCGCGTTCGTGCATCTCCGCGAGGCGCCCCCGGAACAGCGCAGCGTCCGCTTCCAGATCCCGCCGCCGGAGAAATCGACTCTTCAATTCTTCCGGCTGTCACCGGACGGCCGCCTTCTGGCCTTCACCGCCGGGGACGGGCGGCTGTGGCTCCGCGCGCTCGATTCACTCCAGGCGGAAGGACTGCCGGGAACGGAAGGCGCGACGTACCCATTCTGGTCTCCAGATAGCGCCTTCGTTGGCTTCTTCGCTCAAGGCAAGCTGAAAAAGATCGCCGCTTCGGGCGGTCCGCCGCAGATCGTTTGTGATGCCCCCAACGGCGCGGGAGGAGCCTGGAACCGCGACGGGATCATTCTTTTCACGCCGACGTTCACATCCGGGTTATTTCGGGTTCCTGCGGCGGGAGGCTTGCCGGTCCAGGTGACCGCAAAATCAATCTCTGCGGTGTCCCACCGTTACCCGGAATTCCTGCCGGATGGCCGCCACCTTGTTTATACGGTTCTCTACAGTGGTACAGAGGAGTCCGGGATTTACGTAGGCTCGCTGGACGGCAAGCCGCCCGTGCGCCTGCTGCCCGACGTATCCAATGCGGTTTACGCCCCGCCGGGCACGGCCGGCCGAAGCGGGCACCTGCTCTTCCGGCGTGGAGACACGCTGATGGCCCAGCCCTTCGACCTCGCCCGGCTTCGGATGAGTGGAGATCTGTTTCCAGTGGCGGAACGGGTCGGCATTAGCGCATATGTTGGCCTTGGGGCCTTTTCGTTATCGGAGAATGGGACCCTGGCCTATGGGGCGGGTGGCTCGACCGCGATCCAGTTGGGTTGGACAGACCGGACGGGCAAACCAATGGGATTGTTCGGCCCCCCTGGACCTTACAACAGATTCCGGCTGGCGCCGGACGAAAAGCGGATCGCGTTCGAGTACCCCAGCCTGGACATCGGGGTCCTCGATTCGGTTCGCAGCGTGACCTCCCGGCTGACATTCGATCCCGCCGTGGACACCGTTCCCATGTGGTCCCCCGACGGCCTCCGTGTCCTGTGGCGCTCCAACCGGAACGGCCTATTTGACCTGTATATCAAATCGGCAAATGGCACGGGCCAGGAGGAACTGCTGATCAAAATGGGTGCTGGTGGCAGTGCCGGTTGGGGCACGGACTGGTCCAGGGATGGGAGATTCATCCTGTATGAGATGCCGGACGCGAAGACCGGGCAGGATCTGTGGATCGCTCCACAGTTTGGAGACCGCAAGCCGTTTCCATATTTGCAGACGCAGTTCGACGAGCAGGAGGGCCGGTTCTCTCCCGACGGCAAGTGGGTCGCATACGTTTCGAACGAATCCGGCCGGGATGAGATCTACGTGCAGGCATTTCCGCCTTCCGGCGCTAAGTTTCAGGTTTCTTCGGGCGGCGGTTCCGAGCCCCAATGGCGGATGGACGGCACGGAGTTGTTCTACCTGGCGGCCGATCAGATGCTGATGGCGGTGCCGGTCAAGCTGGGCCGTTCGGGTTCGGAGTCCTTTCAGGTGTACGTGCCAAAGCCTCTGATGGCGCTACCCCCTGCCGCCGTCCCTACCGCGCCTGCGCGCAGTTACGCTGTGAGCAATGATGGTCAGCGGTTCCTGATTCCCAACGTCGCTGGAGGAGGGACCGGGCCACCGCTTACGGTGGTGCTCAACTGGCAGGCGGGGCTGAAGCGATAGCAACCCCTGTTACTGAACCGATGTGGCGTACGTTCTTAACGTGCCGTGTTCGCACTCGTGCGAACACCTGTGGCCGCTCGAAACCAGCGTCCCCAAAGTGGGGACGCGGCGCGCAAAGTGCGCACGCCACGCCAAACCGGCGTTACCGCCAGGCCCCGAGCATACGCCGCAACAGCACCAGTTCGCCAATGTGGTAGGCGTTGTGGTCGGCCACCAGCAGCGCCTCGCGGAGGATGGTCTGGCCGTCGCCGTGGGGAATCCGCGCATACAGGTCCGTCGACTCGTCGGCCACCAACTTCGATATCGCCTTCAGGCCGGCCTGAAATCCCTGGACGCTCTTGGTCCACGCCCGAGCGCTAGCCGGAGCTTTGGTTCGCGGCCAGTAGCCGCCGGGCCATTCGGGGGAGACGTGCTTGGGGTCGCGGCTGAATTCCAGGATGTCCCACTGCGCGATGCGCATGTGCTCCAGGATTTCCCAGGCGGAATGCTCGGCGCCTTTCGGCCGCTTGCCGCGCATGGCCGCAGGCAAGCCTTTGATCGCCGCTTCGAAACTCACGTGCGCGCTGCCGCCTTTGAGAAGGTTGAGAAGATGCTCGCGCAGGGCCTTGTCGTTCACTTGCGCTTTAGCTCCTCCGCGATCAGCGGAGCCACGGTTTCGACATCGAAGACGCCGTTGAATTTCTTGCCGTTGAAAAAGAAGGTCGGCGTTCCTTCGACGCCCGCATCCTCGCCTTCTTTCTCCTCCGCCGCCACCCTCGCGGCAAACTTGCGGCTGGCAAGATCGGCGTGAAGACGGTTTATATCGAGACCGATCTCTTTCGCCCAAACCATAATGCGCGCCGAGGAGATGGTGCGGAAGTTGGCGTACATGCGGTCGTGCATCTCCCAGAACTTGCCCTGAGCCTGCGCGGCCAGCGCGGCCTCGGCGGCCATCGCGGCTTGCGAATGAGACTCCAGCGGGTACTGCTTGAATATCAGCCGCACATCCTTGGGATACTTCTGCATCACCTTGTTGATCTCGCCCACGGCGATGGCGCAATAGGGGCACTGGAAGTCGGAAAACTCGACCACGGTCACCTTCGCGTCCGACGGTCCCCGGATCGGATCGCCCGCGATCGAAAGCTTCACCGGATTTTCCAGCACCGGCGGCGGCTGGGCTGCGTACTTGTGCAAATCGGTTCGGGTGACCTCGGCTGATTTGCCCGCATTAAGCTCCTGGATGACGAACCCCGCCAGGCGGCGGCTGGTCCCGCAGCTCTGATCCTTCATCCGGCACTCCGCTAGTTTCTGGTTGCATCCGCAGGAACAGCCCTCCGCCCGGAGAATGGCGAGCGCAGCCTTTTGCGCGGCCGGCGAGAGCCCGGAAAGATCGACTCCAGGCAACGTTGTGGCCGTCTGCCAAGCCTCCTGGGCGAGACAGAGTACGGCAACCAGAAGCAGCAAACCGACACGTCGAATGGTCACCCCTTTATGATACTCGGGTCGCGCAAGAGACGGTTTAACCCTGGGCTAACCGCCATGCGCCCCATCCTTGCCCTGAAACATTTCTCATCGTTCTTGTTTCACCAGCGCGTCTATTACAATGGAAGTGGAGCAAGTTGTAAGAATCGGAAGGGGAACGGTTGACATCGGGACACTGGGGCGGCGTCTTGGCGGACGTAAATTTCTGGGACATGGTCAAGAGTTCCGACCCGGTGCCCCTGGCGGTAATGGGGTTCCTGATCATGTTTTCGCTGGTCTCCTGGACCGTCATTCTGTCGAAGCTGTCCACTCTGCGGCGCGCCCGCGGCGCCGACCGGAAGTTCCTGCGCGTCTTCCGCAAGTCCGCGCGCCTGGACGCGATCGCCGCCGCCGCCGAACAGTTCCGCACCTCGCCGCTGGTGGCTGTGTTCGACTTCGGCTACAGCGAGGTGAGCCGCCAGGCGACCGCCCGCGGCAAAATCACCAACCCGGTGGCGCTCGAGCGGACGCTGCAACTGGGCATCAGCGAAGAGGTCACGCGCCTGGAGCGAGGCATGAACTGGCTCGCCACCACTGCCACGGTCACGCCGTTCATCGGCCTGTTCGGAACGGTGTGGGGCATCATCGACGCGTTTCAGGCGCTGGGGCTCACCGGCTCCACCAGCATGCGCACGGTCGCGCCAGGCATCGCGCGCGCGCTGGTGGCGACGGCCCTGGGCCTGGCCGCGGCCATTCCCGCCGCGATCGCCTACAACGCCTTCGGACAGAACATCCGCGAGATGGGCACGCGGATGGACGATTTTTCCCTGGAGTTCCTGAACCTTGCGGAAAGGAATTTCGAGGAATGAGGCATTGACCGTATGGCCTTCCAACTGGGTGGATCGAGCGTATTGGGCAGACGGAGGCACGGCCGCACTGGCACGCTCTCCGAGATCAACATCGTGCCGCTGGTCGACGTCGTGCTGGTGCTGCTGATCATCTTCATGCTCACCGCGCACGTGATGGAGTTCGGCCTGGAAGTCGACGTCCCGCAGGTGAAGCAGGTGCGCGATACGGCCGAGGAGCTCCCGGTGATCAGCGTCACCCGCAACGGCAAGCTGTTCCTCAACGAGCAGCCGGTGAACATCAACCGGATCGCGGCCGACGTGTCGCAGCGGTTCAAGGGCGCCAAAGCCGTCTACGTCCGCGCCGACGGCGCCACCACCTATGACGCGCTGGCGCAGGTGATCAGCACGCTCAACGAAGCCAAGCTCCAGATCCGGCTGGTGGCCAAGCCCGAAGATTCCTCGACCAAAGGACCATGACGCAGCACGCCGACATCCTCGACGAGCACGACTCGATGCGCGGGCCGTTCCTCGGCGCCGTGGCCCTGCATGTAACGGTGGTCACCGCGGTCGCCATCTATGGATTAATGGCTGTAAATCCGGAGTCTTTCGGCGCCAAGGACGCCGGCGGCGGAGCGATCGGGATCGAGGCGGTGGAGTCGATTCCCTTGCAGCACCGCGGCATGCCGAATCCGCTCGCCAACGACACCAAATCCGAGGTCCCGCAGCAGCCGGCCAAGCCCATCGAGCGCCAGAAGGAAGAGAAGCCTCCGCCGGACGCGATCGCGCTCAAGAGCCGCAAGGCGAAAAAGCCACTGGCGCAGGTAGCGAGCGAGCGCCAGCGCTTCCGGCCCTTCAAGGAGATCGAGCAGAACCAGGTGTTCAGTCCCCAGGCGCCTTCTGTGTCGAATCCGATCTTTTCGGCGATGCCCGGATCGGGCCGCATCGGCACCGGCGCGAACACCACGCTCGGCACGCGCTTTGCCGGATACGCGCAACAGATCCAGCAACTGGTGGCGCAGAAATGGCGCACGGCCGATATCGACGCCAGCCTTCAGACGGCGCCGCTGGTGATCGCCGACTTCGATCTGATGCGCGACGGCACCATCCGCAATCTGAAGATCCTCCAGCGCAGCGGGATCTCCGCCTTGGACTTTTCCGTGCAACGCGCGATCCTGGAAGCAAGCCCGTTTCCGCCGATTCCGCCGGGCTTTGAAAAGGATTCGGCCAAGGTCGAATTCACGTTTGAGTTGAAACGATGAAAACCAAACTCGTACCCATTTCCGTGGCAGGGATTGCCTTAGCGGCGTGCGCCGTGTTGCTCACCGGCCAGCAGCCTCAGATCAGCGGCCTCATCACCGGGGGCGAACAGCCCAAGATCGCGGTGCCGGATTTCCGCGGCGCGGGCGACGCCCAGAAGCTCATGAACGGGTTCAACACCACGCTCTGGGACGAGCTCGCCGGCTCCGGAATCTTGAAGATGGTGGCCAAGAGCCTGTACCCCCTGGATGTCCCGCAGCAGCCATCCGACTTCAAGCCGCCCAGTCCGCCGCCGGCGCCTTTGCGCGGGCGCGTGCCGGCGACGCCGCCACAGCCGGTTCGAAACGGGCCGTGGCTCACCGACTGGTCCGGTCCGCCGGCCAGCGCCAATTTCCTCGCCTTCGGCTATACCGCCGTGCAGGAGGGAAGGCTGGCGCTGTTTGGCTGGCTGTACAACGTGGGCCAGCCGGATCCGGCCACCGCGCAGGTCATCGGCAAGGTGTATTACGGAACGCCTGACGCCGCAGGCGCGAAAAAGGTGGCGCGCGAATTCGCCGCCGACATTCTTCAGCAGTTCGGCGCGCAGAGCCTGGCCGGCACAAAAATTTATTTCGTCTCCGACCGCAGCGGAGCCAAGGAAATCTGGTCGATGGATTACGACGGCTCCAATCAACGCCAGTTGACCAGCTACAAATCGACCTCCAGCATGCCCGCCGTGTCGTCCGACGGAAAATTATTTGCGTTCACAACTTACCCCGGCGGGTCAAATCCGCGGATCATGATACACTCGGTGGAAACGGGGAAGCGGTTGCCCTTCTATAATCCGGTTTCGTCGGTGGTCGAGACTCCGGAATTCACGCCGGATGGCAAGCAGATCCTGTTCGCCACCTCCATCGACGGATGGGTCCAGATCTGCATCGCCGGCGCCGATGGCAGCGGCATGCGCCGGATCTCGAACGTGCGCGCGATCGAAGTTTCCCCCAAGGTGAATCCAAAAACCGGCGCGGAAATGGTGTTCATCTCGGGGCGCGGCGGAGCGCAGCAGCTCTGGCATATGAACCTGGACGGCGCCGACTTGGGGCTACTGACCACGGGCGAGGGCGACGTCGCCAACCCCTCCTGGCGGCCCGACGGCCAGATGATCGCCTTCGCCTGGACCCGCGGTTACGAGGTCGGCGGCTTCAACATCTTCCTCATGGATATCGCCAAGCGCGTCCCCATCCAGCTTACGCACGGGACCGGGCGCAACGAGAATCCCTGGTGGGCGCCGGACGGCAATCACATCGTGTTCTCCTCCAAGCGCGGCACGGTGACGCAAATCTACACGATGCTGGCCGATGGAACCAACGTCCAGCAGCTCACCACGCAGGGAAATAATATTCAGCCGGTGTGGGCGAAAGGGATAAACTAGGATTGGCGCTTGAGGAGGCCAATGAAGAGGATGCGAATCAACCAGAGAACGCTCGTTGCAGCCGTATTCGCCGTGGCGCTGCTTGTATTGGCGGCCGGATGTAAGAAAAAAGTGGCTGTCGCGCCACCCCCGCCGCCACCACCGGCTCCGAATGCACCGACCGAGGTCAAGACGCCGCCCGCGGCGAAGCCCGCAGCCCCGCGGATTGACGCGTTCACCGCCGAGCCGGCTTCGATCGAGCGTGGCCAGGCCGCTACGCTGCGCTGGTCCGTCGCCAATGCAACCGATATTTCTCTCGATCAGAACCTGGGCGCCGTGCAGGCCAACGGAACGCGCCAGGTGTTCCCGAGCAACACGACCACCTACACGCTGATCGCGCGGGGAACCGGCGGAATGGACATGCGCGCTGCAACCGTGGCCGTCATCGCGCCGCCTCCGCCGAAACCCGCCGCGCCGAAGATCTCCGGCGCCGACATGCTGGGCCGGGAAGGACAGGACGCCTTCTTCGATTACGATAAGAGCGACGTCCGCGACGACGCGCGCCAGACGCTGACGCGCAACGCCGACCTGCTCAAGCGGATCTTCGCGCAGGACCCGGGCTTTTCAGTGGTGCTCGAGGGACACTGCGACGAGCGCGGCTCGGCCGAGTATAACCTCGGCTTGGGCGACCGGCGCGCCACCGCCGCCAAGGATTTTCTGGTGCAGCTCGGTGTCCCGGCCGACCGGATCAGGACCATCAGTTACGGCAAGGAGCGTCCCGTGTGCACCGACACGACCGAGGACTGCTATCAGCGCAATCGCCGGGCCCATCTGGCGCCGGCGCAGTAGGAGTGTTGTTACCGAACCGCGACCGTGAGGGAGCGGATTCCGCAGGAGGGATGAATGAACGCTTCACGGCTGCTCGTCTTCGGGCTCGTATTGTGCCCGGTTATCCTGATGGCCCAGAGACGCGAAGATATCC
>JBGPLI010000096.1:0-19955 GCA_041486445.1 Bryobacteraceae bacterium | reverse complement strand
TCTCAGACGAGAAGATCGATCAACTGAGACTCAAGCGCCACAAACTACACCCGGAATGGAACTACACACTCCTGCCCCGCGCCTAACGAAAGAACCCGCTGAATCCGCATATTGTACATATTATTGTTTAGCAGGCCCTAACCGGCCCGGCCCGAAACCGAAGCGCAGGTCTATTTCTTCCGCCTCGGCCCGCGCGGCAAGTTTCTAACGTTAGTTGACTTGCGTCGCTGACACCTTGCCGGTGACTTCGGCATAGGTCGGACGCTTGCCCACAGCCTGCTTCATAGCGGCGACAAAGCGGTCGCTGTCGTTCATGTCCTTCCGGTTGTTGTATCAGAATGCCTGTTCATCGACGCACCGGAACAGGTGAAACGGCTCTACGCTGAGATAGGTTCCGCCGATACCACGTTTCAGGAGACTCCAGAAATTCTCAAGCCCGTTGGTGTGGATGCCCTTTACGTAGGCTTCGGCGTGGTCGATCACTTTGTGAGCGTACTCGCCGCCCAATCCCATGTAGCCTGGATGCGCATCAGTGAAGACCTCCGAGCCGGGCTCAACGTGCTCGCGGACTCGCCCCTGGAGAACACGCTGGCCAGCGGTGGGGATCACATGCGGTCGCACCTCACCGTGCCGCTCAAGAACACCCATGACGATGGCCTTCCCTTCTGGACCGCGCGACATGACGCGCCGCTCACGGACGCGCTTGTGCATGTTTCGGGCCTTGCCTCCAATGTAGGTTTCATCAACTTCCGCTTCGCCGCCCAACTTGCCGCCGGTCTTCGGATCTTGGAGGGCCAGCCGTGCGCGCTGGAGCATAAACCATGCGGTCTTCTGGGTCACGCCGATGGCTCGGTGAATTTCCCAGGACGAAACGCCATTCTTGCAATTCACCAGCATCCACATCACCGGGAGCCATTTTTCCGGACCGAGCGGAGAAGCCTCGAATACGGTTCCCATCTTCAATGAGAACTTTTGCCGATTTTCGTCGCTGCGCCACAAGCCGATCGGCAACTCGTGATCTTCCGCCTGGCCGACGAAAGGCAAGATGTCAATTAGCATTCTGTTACTCATGGGCGTTGAAGCGCGTCCTCACCGGGTGAAGTATGGTAAATTCTTTCTGAGCCGAATCTTACCGACGTGGGCACAAAGTGTCAAATGAGTGCCACCGTATTAGTCATCACAGATCATACAATCACCCTTGTAATAAGGTCCGCCGCACGAAGGGCAATGTCCGAAAACATGGCACTGATGATCCGGACAGACCCAACGACCACAGGTGTTGGGGCAGTATCGCACATCTGTTCTACAGCAGTAATCGCATTCTCGCGCGCTAATCGAAGTAACGACCGGCTCAAACAGGGGTTCTAGTTCATCCCTCGCGTCTTCGATGTCCTCTTCGGAGATCTGATCTCCCCGTTGGAAGGAGGAGAAGCTGCGCTTAACGACATACACGCCCGCCCCGATCGCAGCGATCAGACAGAGTTCCACGAGTGCACGAACCGGATCGAACTCTTCATCGTCATCTACGAAGAGCGAAGACATCTGCTTCCTCGTGGCCTCTGTGACAGATCAGGACCTGCTGGTAGCATTTGAAGACGCGGGCGTTGGGCAGGTGGTCTACACCGTCTGATCCGCAATGGGGACATAGCACCTTCCCGTCCGACCAGCGCAGCGCGACCATGAAAGCGTGGCAGTTGTCGGGATCGGCGAAGTAGACGACACAAAGGTCCGTCAGTCAACTATACTATTGCCCATTCCTGCCTGTGCGGGCCTACTTGATGTGGCCCTCTGTGACTTCCTTGTTGTTCTCCTCGCAGGAGTACTCCATTAGCTCCCAGTCCGGCCTGAGGTTGAACACGCGCTTGTTGCCCCAGGGCTTGGAATAAGCCTCGGGATCGTCGATCGTGACCTCATAAGTGATGTGACCGAGGTCGGTGCGCGTCAGCCGGTCGATCTGGTGCAATGAGGTCGAGTGCGGATGGCCGATGGTATCGAGGCGCGTCTTATCGTTGAACCCGATGGTGTCGATGACCAGCGTGTCGCCGTCCCACTTGCCGACCGAGTCGCCCATCCACTTCGGATCCGGGTTCTTGGCGTGCTCGCGCCCGTCAATGGGAATCACCTTGTAGGTGCTGAAAGCCTCGAACAGAACCGCCACCTTGTTGCGGGTTTGAAGGATCTCGAGGGGCATGGGAGTGTTCATCTGGCGGGTCCAGCCGGCGGGGAGGCAATGCGCCGTGTAGTCGAACTTGCCGGGATCGTACTCCTTGAAGTTCTGGGCCGCCCAGGGCAGGTAGGGAAGCGTGCCACCCAGCGCCTTGGACATATCGGGAGTGTAGGGGATCTGCCAGACTCCGCTCAGGTCCGGTTTGCCGTCCGGCATGCGCGGCGCCGGCCCGGACGGCGACTTCGCGCCAGACTGCGCCGCGGCAGGCGCTGCCAGCGCCAGGACCAGCAGCGCTGTGATGATAAGAGCAACGGCAGGATTCTTCACGGGAGAATCTCCTTCGTGACGGATGTTAGCATGCCGGTTTCTCACAGGTCAAAGGGGGAGGGACCGGGGTGACTCCGCCCCACGGTTGTGATAGTGTGCCTCATAGGAGTCAGCTATGTGGAATTGGCTGGTTCGTCTTTGGCAATCGCTGGTACGGCGGAACGAGGCTCGGCGACCGTATCGCCCCTCCAATCTGCACGGTCGCCATCGTTAACGCGCGTAGGGCTCAGCTTTCGAGCGGATGGGTCATCTCGGCGGGCTTCACCCACCGATCGAACTGCTCGGCCGTCACGTAGCCGAGTTGGAGCGACGCATCGCGCAGACTCATCTCCTCGCGATAGGCATGCAAGGAGATTTGCGCCGCCTTCTCGTAGCCGATGTGCGGCGTAAGCGCAGTCACCAGCATCAGGCTATTCTCCAGATGCTCGCGAATCGACCGCTGGTCCGGCTCGATGCCCCGGGCGCAGCGTTCCTCGAACGAGCGGGCCGCGGCGGCGAGCAGTTCGATCGACTCGAGCACATTGTGGAGCATCACCGGCTTGTAGACATTGAGCTGGAAATTGCCTTGCGAGCCGGCGAAGGCGACGGCGTGATCGTTGCCGAAGACTTGCACCGCCACCTGCGTCAGAGCCTCGCACTGGGTCGGATTGATTTTCCCCGGCATGATGGAAGAGCCCGGCTCGTTCTCCGGAATCCGCAGCTCGCCGATACCCGCCCGCGGGCCGCTGGCGTACCAGCGGACGTCATTGGCGATTTTCATCAGCGCTCCGGCAAGAGTGCGAAGGGCGCCGCTCGCGCCGACCATGGCGTCATGCGCCGAGAGGGCGGCGAACTTGTTGGGCGCGGCGACGAATGGCCTGCCGGTCTCCTCCCCGATCTTGCGCGCCGTCAGCTCGCCGAAGCGGGGATGGGCGTTGAGACCTGTGCCGACCGCGGTTCCGCCGATGGCGAGCTCGCAGAGCGCCGGAATCGCGCGCTGAATGGCCTCCGTCGCTTGATCGATTTGAGCCACCCAGCCCGAAATCACCTGACCGAGCGTGAGCGGCGTCGCGTCCTGCAAGTGGGTACGGCCCACCATGACGACGCCCTCGAACGCTTTCGATTTTGCCTCCAGAGTGTCCCGCAGGCGCCCTACCGCGGGAAAGAGCACGTTCTCGAGCTGCTCGACGGTGGCGATGTGCATCACGGAGGGGAAGGCGTCGTTTGAAGACTGGCCGTGATTCACGTCGTCATTAGGGTGGATCGGTTCCTTTGATCCCACGACGCCGCCCAAGAGCTGGATGGCCCGGTTGGCGATCACTTCGTTGGCGTTCATGTTGGTCTGCGTGCCCGAGCCGGTCTGGAAGACCACCAGCGGAAACTCGCCGTCCCACTTGCCGGCGATCACTTCCCCGGCCGCGCGCACAATCAGGTCGACTTTCTCCCGGGGAAGCTGGCCGAGCTCCCCGTTGGCGAGCGCGGCGCACTTCTTCAAGATGCCGAGCGCGCGAATCACGGGGCGGCCCCACTGAAACCGTCCCACGCCGATTGGAAAGTTGAGGCGAGAGCGTTGGGTTTGCGCGCCCCACAAACGATCCGCCGGCACGCTGACCTCGCCGAGTGCGTCCTTCTCGATGCGCATAGATGTGAACCCCCAACCCTGTTATAGTAGGTTCCTATGAGTATCAAAACTCTTCTCGCTCTCTCGATTTTCGCCGTGGCTCCTCTGCCGGCGCAGCTTGCTTCCCCCAACAGCACCGGCGACTCCATCGGACACGTTCACCTGAACGTGAAGGACATCGCCGCGCACCAGCGCTTCTGGACCCAGGCCGGCGGCAAGCCGGTCAGCAACGGGAAGCTCGTGATGATGCAATTCCCGGGCATCTACGTCATCCTGCGCCAGCAGGATTCCACCGGCGGCTCGGCCGGAACCATCGTCAACCACTTCGGGCTCCACGTGAAGAACCTGGATGAATGGATGCCCAAATGGAAGGCCGCAAACCTCACGATCGAGCCGGGAAACAATCCCAAGCAGTTGTACCTGATCGCGCCCGATGAAGTGCGGCTGGAGATCATCGAGGACGCCTCGATCCCCGGTCCGGTCGCGATGCACCACATCCACCTGTGGGTTACGGACCCGCTGGCGGCGCAGGCCTGGTACGTGAAGAATTTCGGAGCGGTTGCGGGCAAGCGCGGCAATTTCGATACGGCCACCGTTCCCGGCGCCGAGATCACGTTCGCCAAGCAGGACAAGGCCCAGGCGCCCACCAAGGGCCGGTCGATCGATCACATCGGGTTTGAGGTGAAGAATATCGACGCGTTCGTCAAGAAGCTGGAAGGCGAGGGGATTCCCATCGAGACCACCATCCGGCCCAGCGCGAATGCTCCCAAGCTGCGGATCGCCTACATCATGGATCCCTGGGGCACCTACATCGAGCTGACCGAGGGCTTGACGCCGTCGGCGTCGGCGTCCAATTAGGGCACCCTCAGTTCCGATCGCGTTTGCAGAAAGCTGAGCACACTCGCGCGCGACAACACGCCCTCCAGGTGGCCGTCTGACAGCACGGGGAGCTGGTTCAGATCGTAACGGCTCATCGCCTCGAGTGCGGTCGTGAGCGAAGTGTCCGGCGTCAAAGAGCGCAAATCCTCCAGGGGGCGCATGATGTCGCTCACGGTGGTGAAGGGCCACTTCGCGCGATCGAGGGGCATCACCTCCTGCGGCGTAATCAGGCCGGCGACCTTGCCCTGTTCCATCACGATGAAACAACGCTGCCCTGTGCGCAGGATTTCCTGGTCCACGAGATTCTGGACGTTCAACCATCCTTCCACGGTGGGGCAATCCCTGGTCATCACGTCCGCGACTCGCACGCCCTCGAGCGCGTGCACCAGATTCACGCGAACGTAGCTTTCCCGCGAAGCTTGCAGCAGGAACCAGCCGATGAAGGCGATCCACAGCCCTCCGATGCCGGCGCCGCCAAAGTATCGAAGAATCCCGACCGCGATGAAGACGAACGCCACCGCCTGCCCGACCCTCGCGGCGATCTTGGTCGAATGATCGGCATTCCCGGTCTTCCACCAGATGATCGCCCGGAGCACGCGGCCGCCGTCGAGAGGATAACCCGGAATCATATTGAAGGCGGCCAGCCCGAGATTGATATATCCGAGCCAGCTCAGCATGGCCATCGCGGGACTGGAGGAGGCTCCGCCAATCACGGCCGCCGCTGCCAGGCAGATCGCGCCAATCGCGGCGCTGGTCAGCGGGCCGACGAACGCCATCCAGAACTCGAGCTTCGCGTTGGTTGGATTTTTCTCGATCTGCGACACGCCACCCAGGGCGAACAAGGTGATCTCCCGGACCGGCAATCCGTTGGACGCGGCGACCAGCGAGTGCGCGAGCTCATGCAGCAGAAGCGAGACGAAGAACAGAATCCCGGTCGTAATGGAGAGGGCCAGGATCACGGCGTCGCCCCACTCGGGATTGCTCGTGTGGAACTGGGAGGAAAGCGAAACCACGATCAGCAGCGCGATCAGGAACCAGCTATAGTGCAGCCCGATCTCGATGCCGAAGATTTTGCCGAGCTTGATCTGGGATCGCAACGCATCGCCTCCCCGGCGCGCCTGTCCGCTCCCTCACGGTCGCGGTTCAGAACTAGAATACAAACTTCAAGGCGCCCTGGAGAATCCGGGGATCGTCGGCGGACAGAATCTTCCCGAAGTTCGGGCTGTTCAAGGGTGCGAAGGCAGTGATGAATCCAGCCGTCGAAGTGGCCGTGCCGTTGCCCGACATGCCGTTGGGAGGGCCCAGGTTGACGTGGTTGGGAAGGTTGAACCCCTCGAACCGCAACTGGATGCTCTGCCGCTCCCGGATCTTGAACGTTCGCGTCACGCCCGCGTTGATGTAGACGCCTCCCGGCGCCAGAACATTGCCGGGGCGCAGGTTCCCGTAGGTCCCCAGCGCCGGCTGACGGAAGGCGTCCGGATTGAGGTAGCTGGTGGGAGTTCGATTCGGCTGATAGACATCGGCGAGCACCTGGTTGGGCCGCTCGAGGCTGGTTCCCGCGCCTGTCCCCGAGGTCTGTCCCGTCAAGGCCTGATCGAGCCCGCTCACCACGGTGATGTATGGACCGGTTTCCAGCCGGATGATGGTCGAAACCTGCCAGCCGCTGGCGAGCAAGCGCATCTTCGAATTGGAAAACTTCGGAGTCTCATACACCGCCGACAAATTGAACAGGTGCCGGCGGTCCCCGAACACGCAATTGGATCGATCCAAACCGCGATTGCCGGGAATCATGAAGTTCGAGCCGGCCACCGCCAGCTCGGGATTCGCCACATCGGCGATGCAGTGCGACCAGGTGTAGCTGCCCTGCACCGTGAAACCCTTCGCGGCGCGGTGCTGCGCCATCAGCAGCAGTCCGTTGTAGCTGGCCGTCCCACCGTCGTCCATTTGCGAGATGGATCCGAAGTAAGTCCCTTGCGAAGAATTTTGCAGATACAGTTTCCGCCGGAGGTTAACATTCGCGGCGGTGGAGCACGGGTTGGTGGTGACGCCGTTGATCACGCAACTGCCCGGAGTGTACACGCCGGGATTGGCCTGGTCGCCGCCCCAAATATGAATGGTGCTCGAGCCGACATAATTTGCCGACACCAGCCAATCCGTCCCGATCTGCCGCTGGACGCTGAGATTCCACTGCTGCGAATATGTCGTCTTCGCGTCGAAGAGAAAGTTCTCTTGTGAGCCGAAGTTGATGAACGGCGCATTCTTGCTGATGGCCAGCGGGTAAGGATTGCCTCCCGCGATGCCCTGCCACGGATTCGCAAAGCTCGCGGGGAAAGGCACCGTCGTGTTATTCCCGAACGGCGAGGATTGAGAAAATCCGATGTAATTGTTGAGCGCCGGGATGTCGAAAAATCTCCCGTAGGCCGCGCGGATGGACGTGCGTCCATCCCCTCGCGGGTCCCACGCAATTCCGAGGCGGGGTGCGAAATTGTTCCACCGGTGATTGGCAACGGCGTCACCCGGGTATGCCGAGTCGCCGGGGAAGATGAGTCCGGCGGGCGCCTTGACGTACACGGCGCTGTGCGCGCCTTGCGTGAATAACGCAGGATCGAAATGCCCGGTCCAGCCGTACTTGGCCTCCATCGGGAGGTAAGGATCCCACCGCAGGCCGGCGCTGATGGTGAGCCGCGACGTCGCTTTCCACGCGTCTTGCAGATACAGACCCATGTAGTTCAACCGATCGTAGACCAGCGTCGTGGTAGCCTGCGTGAAAGCGGACGGCTTCCCGATCAGGAAGTCGGCCAGCCCCAGGCCGCTGACCCCACCGCTAAACGTAAAGGGGCCGGAAGCGTTGAGTCCGGACGAGCCGTTCAGGTATCCGCGAATGAAGTCGGCGCCGAACCCGATCTGATGCGCCCCTCGAACCAGGCTCACATCTTCGGAAAATTCGAAGTTGGTCGTGTTGTAGGTGCTGGGAGTCTCGTTGTTGGAAGCGAGCGTGAATCCGTTGGTGATGGTGACGCGCGTGAGTCCCGGCACTCCGTTCCAGATATTGATCCCCACGTCGGTCGGAGAGAAAATCTGCGGGTTCACTTTGGGTACCGCGGAGCGATTCAGCGTTCCGCGGAAGTTGCTGACCGTGCCCGAGCCGATCAGGTACGTATCGCCCAAGACCACCGATTGCGTCCGGAAATTCAGACTTGCCGTGGAACCCGAGAGCAAATTGGCGGGATCGGCGTCGGTCGGCTGATCCAGGCGCGCTTGCAGGTAACGGCCGAACAAGGAGTGCCGCTCGCTCTTCTGGTAGTCGATCCTGGCGAGCGAATCGAACTGGTTGCTGTTGGTGCGCCGGCCAAATTGAACCGTGCCGCAGGGATCGTTGGTGGTGGGGAATCCTTTGAACTTCAGGATGTTGATGGCGGGCGTCGAGAACGCCGACGGGGAAATCTGGTTGTCCACGAACCCCTGCGAGGCCGGCAGATTGATCTGCCGGCGCATGGTGTTGCACGCCGGAGCGGTGATGGCCCTGAAGTCACCCTTCAGCATGTCGGGCGTGGGGACAAAGGCGGTGTTGGTGGCCGGAGCGGTTCGCTGGATCGTGCTCTGCTCGCCGGCGAAGAAGAACAGCTTGTTGCGGATCACCGGCCCGCCGACGGTTCCCCCGAATTGGTTGCGCTTGAGCTGGTCCACCGTGGCCGCGAAGGTGTTGCGGGCATTCACCGCGCCGTTGCGGATGAACTCGAATACATCGCCGTGAAATTCATTGGTGCCGGATTTGGTGACGGCGTTGACCGCGGCCGAGGAGTGATGCCCGTATTGCGCCGGCAGCGCGCTGGTCTCCACCTTGAATTCCTGGAGCGCGTCCGGGAAAGGGAGCGGGAGGTTCAGGTTGTTGTAAGGATCGTTGTGTGTGCCTCCGTCGAGCCGGTAGGTCAGTCCATTCGACAGCCCGCCGGCTACCATGATGTCGACGGTGGGGAAGTTCCGGACACCCGAATTCAGGCCCGCGCCGTTCACGATGGTCGCCATTCCGGAGAGAAAGATCAGCTCGGTCGCCTGGCGCCCGTTGAGCGGCAGCTCGAGCACGCGCTGATTGTCGATGACGCCGCTGACGCCCGAGTTGCGCGTTTCGACCATCGCCGCGTTGGCCTCCACCTGCACCTGCTCGCTTACCGCGCCCACCTTCAACGCGACTTCGATGTTCGGGTTGCTGCCCACTTGTAGGACGATGCCGGCCTGCACGTACTTGGCGAACCCCTGCTTGCTGACCTCGAGCTGGTACGGCCCGATGGGCAGATTGGTCAGCACAAAACCGCCGTCCGCCCCGCTGGTGACGGTTCGGACCAGACCGGTGGCCGTCTGTGTCGCCTTGACCTCAGCGCCGGGCACGGCAAGCCCGCTTGCGTCCTGGACCGCGCCGTTGATCTGCGACGTGGAAATTGCCTGCGCCCACGCGCCGGCGCAACCGAGCACAAACGCGAGCGCGAAAATGGAAACGAGTTTCATGCCCACTACCTCCCCTGATGATCGTGAGTCTATTTCAGCCCTGGCGGGGATGTCAAGGTCGAGCCTCACCACGAGGTTACTTGCCGTCCACTGAGAACGCCAGCAGCACGTTGCCTGGCATCCCGCCCGCGGTCGGGTAGCCGGAATTGACGAACAGCATCCCACCGGCGATCGCCGGACCCGGCCCGTCGAGAGATCCGCCCCGCGCGTCGACGCCGTTCACCGTTTCATAGGAACGAATCGTGTCGAAGTCCCACAGGATCGCTCCATCCCTGGCGGAGTAGGCGCGCAGGTGCCCGTCGACCGAGCCCGAGAAGGCCACGCCCGGAATCGCGGTGACGGCGGCCGATTGCGCGGGACTGCAACGTTTCTTCTCGCCGCAACCGGGCGGCGGCGTGTACCAGACCTGCTTGCCCGTGGCGAGGTTGAGAGCGAAGATGCCTCCGCCGCGCTTGGGATCGGCGTCCGTATTCAGGCTGTATGGGAGCGTGATCCGCCCGATGTCGGACAGCGCCACGTACACGTTGGCCTGATCGGCCGCGGAACCCCACTGCACGCCGCCCATGGTGCCGCCCTGGCCGATGCGAACCTGCCACAGCACTTCGCCCTGCTGGTCCGGATCGATGGCGTGGACCACACCGGATTTCTGGCCGGCGACCAGCGCGCGTTTACCGTTGGGCAAGGCGACCAGAATCGGCGGCGAGGCGAAATCGAGATCGGGACCGGCCGAGTCGGGGCAGTTGGTCTTGTCCGGCATCCGGCACGCGGAGGTATAGGCGTCCTTGGCCGTCATCTGGCGGGTCCAGAGAATTTTCCCGGAATCGAGATCCATCGCCATGAACGCGTCGCTGGTGCGCGTGGCCGGATCGCTGTAGTTGTCGCCCGTGGTGGCGTACACGACGTTGCGTTTGGCGTCGATGGCCGGGCTGCTCCAGATGGGCGCGCCCGAGGGACCCCACAGTTGCGTGCCCGCCTTATTTTTCTTAGTGGGTTTGGGTTCCGGAACGGTGTAGGTTTTCCAGATCTGTTTTCCCGTGGCAGCGTCCAGGGCCACCAGGCTGCCGCGGAACCGGCAACATTGATAGGCCGGCGATCCGCCGGCGGCGAGCTCCTCGCCCGAGGCCACTCCCACGTACAGCCGTCCTCCGTAGAACACCGGAGAGCCGGTGATGCGGGCGACGGGATAGTTGTCCGCCTTGATCTTCCATAACAGCTTCCCGGTCTCGACGTCGATCGCGTACACGTTGGCCGCCTGATCGCCCACGAACGCCGCGTACGCGGATCCGGAAGTCGCGTCGATCCGGCCGATGCTGATCGCCGCGCGCACCGCCGCTCCGGTTTCGAAAAACCAGTGGACGCAGCCCGTGGAAGCACTGAGGGAGTAGACCTTGCCGCCCTGGCTGCCCACGAACACGCGTCCGCCAGCGACGGTGGGATGCGCGTAGGCGATCAGGTCGCCCGGAAAACCAAAGGCCCATTTGACCTTCAAACGCGGTACATCGGCGGCCGTGAATCCCGCGGTGGCCGCTTCCTGAAAACGCGTGTTGTTGGTGTTGACTCCCCAGCCGTTCCATGCGGGGCCGGTGAGCGAGAAGCCGCCCGAGGCGGCAGGGCACATGGCCTGCGGCGGAGGAACGATCGACAGAGCCTTGCCGAAAGTTTTTCCGCTAACGAATTCCGCGATGGCGCGGCGCTGCGGCGCGTTCTGGCGGCTGGCCATGGAGATCATCGGTCCAGTCTCCATCGCCGCGAGCACGCGTTCCGGCGACAAAGTCCCAAGGGCTTCTCTGCTCGGAGCCCGATCGAGGCCCGTCTCGTGGCAGGAAGCGCAATTCTGCTTATAGAGAGTGGCGCCGTCTTGCGCGGAGACAAACCCGGCAGCGGAGATCAACAGGAGGAGTCGCATAACGCTAATTCCGCGGCAATGACGGCAGCGCCGGTTTTGCTCCAGCGGGCAACGGCGAGCGGGCCGTGTTCATCACCATGGACAGGAAGACGTAATAGCCTTCGAGGGTCGTGGCCTCCACCACGCCGGGCTCGCCCAGCTTCGACACCGCGCGCGCATACGTCGGATCGCTGACGCTCTGGTTACGCAACAACTCGGTGCAGAAGTCGTAGAGGATTTCTTCGTCGTCCGCCATATGCTCGGGGCGCCGTCCCTCGGCCAGGGCCGAAATGATCGCCGGGCTGAGCCCCGCCTTCAGCGCGAGCGGATTGTGGGCGTTCCACTCGTAGTTGTTGGTCCACTGGCGCGCGGCGATGAGAATCGCGAACTCGGTGAGCTTCTGGCTAAGAGCGCTGTTGTTGAGATTGTGAAGGCGTATTTCGAGCGAAGGGACCACCAGGTCCGGAACGCGCAGCAGGACCGCCCACGGCGGCCCGTTGAGATCCGCTTTCCGGATCGCCTTGTATTCGGCCACGGCCTTCTTTTGCGCCTCGGTCATCTTTTCGGCAGGGATCATCGGCATCCGGTCCTGCGCGCGCATGTTCACCGTCTGCGCAAGCGCAAGGCACAACAGTGACGCAATTTGTATTCTCATGATCCTCCTAGTTGAAAGCTATGGTAGGGACGGGCAGATTCGAACTGCCGACCTGTCGCTTAGGAGGCGACCGCTCTATCCATCTGAGCTACGTCCCCAGTCCTCTTATCATAATCCCGTCAATAAGGCCGCTGTGTATCCTTCGATAACTGCACGCGTCCCCGGTAGTGTCTGCCGATAAAACTGAAATAAACGAGAGCGAGTGCGAAGGCAACCGGCCACCAGTACGCCGCGGCGCGCAGGCTGCTGGCGTCGGAGGAACCATTCAGGGCGGTCACCGAATACTCCGGCGCGATGGTTGAATGCAGCATCACGGGATACACGCTGGCCGCGGCTGCGCCCAGAAGACCGGCGATCAGCAAGCATCCTCCCAAAAACGTCCCGCGCTCGGCGCCAGAGCGCCAACTGGTGAAAATCGAGATCAGCCCGCCGCCTACAAGAGCTACGCCGCCCCATGCCAAGAGCCGGTCGGACATGCCAGTCAACAACTGCGGTCTCACGTAGAACGTCTCCAGGCTCACCAGGATGAGCAGGAGAAATGCCGATAGCCACAGCCACTTCGCAAGCTCCCTGCTTCTCCGATGGATTTCGCCCTCGGTCTTCATCGTCAGGTACGACGCACCGTGCGCCGAGAGGCAAACCAGGGTGAACACCGCCACCGACAGGGTGTACCAGTCGAGGAGTCCCACCTTTCCGCGCACGCCGAAATCGGTGAAGAGGGGAAGACTGAGCGGCGTATCCGGAGCGAGCGGCATTCCACGTATCACGTTCCCGATGGCCACCCCAAAAAGGATCGCGAGCGTCACGTTCGAAGCGGAAAAGACCACATCCCAGAAAGATCGCCACAGCGCGTGAGAAATGTGCCCTCGAAATTCGAGCGAGATGCCACGCAGGATGATCGTCCACAGGACCAGATACAGCGCCAGGTAGTACGCCGGGAATGCCGTGGAAAGAACGCGCGGGAACGCCACGAAGAGGACGCCGCCCGTTCCCACCAGCCACACTTCGTGCCAGCTCCAGAGCGGACCGATCGCCGCGATGAGTACGCGCCGCTCCTCCTGGTTTCGGGCCACGATGTAATGCAGCGCGCCGGCACCAAAATCCCAGCCCTCCAGCACGGCGAAGAACGCGATCATCAAATACAGGATGAGGAACCAGAGCTCAGTCATGAGAGGCTCCCTGCATCACCTCGCGGCCTGCCAGGAAGAGATACAGCAGACCCACCAGGAAATAAAGGCCGGTGAAGCCGATGAGCGTGAACAATGTCTCGCCGGAACCGACCGCCTTGCTATAGCCTTCGCTGGTGCGGAGCAGTCCGTACACCAGCCAGGGCTGGCGCCCGAGCTCGGAGGTCATCCATCCCGCCGTATTGGCGATGAAGGGGAACGGAAACGCCAGCATCAGGGCCCATAACAGCGCCGTGCTCGATTCGAGGCGGCCGCGAATTCGCTGCAGATTCGCGAGCGCCATCAGCCCGATGAAGATGGTTCCCAGCCCTGCCATCACATGGAACGAGTAGTACAGCAGCTCGATATTGGTCGGCCAGGCGTCCTGCGGAAATGCGCCGAGACCCGGCACGTCCCGATGAAAGGTTCCGAACGCCAGAAAGCTCAGCGCGCCGGGCACGCGGATCGGATTGTCCAACGTCCGGCGCCGCACGTCCGGCTGGCCGATGAGCGTGATCTCCGCCATCGGTCCGCTTTCAAAGCGGCCCTCCATCGCGGCCAGCGCCGCCGGCTGGTGACGCGCCACCATTTTCGCTTGCGCATCTCCCGTGGGAAACGCCGCCAGCAAAGATGCCAGCAAGCCCGCGGCAGCGCCCCATTTCAGGAACAGCCGGCCCTGTTCCGATGTTGCGTCGCGCAGCACGTAGAACGCGCCTACCGAAGCGATCGCGAACGAACCGGTAACCAGCGCCGCCACCTGGTTGTGACCGAACTGGATCAGCGCCCACGGGCTCAGCAGAAACGCGCTCAGACTCTGGATACGCAACGATCCATCGGCCGCGAAGGAGTGGCCGATGGGGTACTGCATGAAGGCGTTGGTCACCAGGATGAAATAACCTGAGGTCCAGCTACCCACCGCTACGGCCAGCGCGGCAACGAAATGGCTCTTCGGGCCCAACCTTTTTTCACCCCAGACCAGGGCGCCGATGAAGGCGCTCTCCAGGAAGAAAGCGAACATCCCTTCCATGGCGAGAGTCTGGCCGATCACGCCGCCGGCGTATTGTGAGAAGGCGGCCCAGTTGGTGCCGAACTGAAACTCCATCGGAATGCCCGTCACCACTCCCACAGCGAAATTGATGCCGAAGATACGCGCCCAAAGCCGGGCCGCATCGCCGTACCGGCCATCTCCGGTCCGCAGGTGGAGCCATTTCCAGCCCACCAGGAACCATGCAATCCCCATCGTGAGTTGCGGAAAAAGGTAATGAAACACGATGGTGAACGCAAAGTGGAGCCGGTGCCAGAATAGTGCGTCGTCGATCATCGGATCGCTCCTTCAAGCCGCTCGCGAACGAGTATACTGCTGTTGATAGAGCCACATCTGGGGATAGCGGTACGAATTTCATTTGCGTAACCTGCGGCAGTCAGTTCCAGGAGTCGCGGGAACCTCCGCCGGAGTGCCCCATCTGTCTCGAGCCCCGGCAGTACGTCGGCTTCGAAGGGCAGAAGTGGACCACTCCCGAGGAGCTCCGCGAGAAGCATAAAAACACCATCCTTCAGGAAGAGCCCGGCCTTTACTCCATCCACACACAGCCGGCTTTCGCGATCGGGCAGCGCGCGTTCCTGCTCCAGACCCCTGCGGGCAACCTGCTGTGGGATTGCATCGCCTTCCTTGATCCACCGACCATCGAAGCGATCAAGGATCTGGGCGGCGTTGCGGCCATCGCGATTTCGCACCCGCACTACTACACCACCATGGTCGACTGGAGCCTGGCGTTCGGGAATCCTCCCATCCATCTTCATGCGGCGGACCAGCAGTGGGTGATGCGCCCGCACGCCAACGTGCGCTTCTGGCAGGACAGCTCGATGCCGATCCTCTCGGATCTGGCGCTCGTCCACACGCCCGGACACTTCGACGGATTTCAGGTCGCGCACTGGCCGCGCGGCGCCGAGGGGCGTGGCGTTCTCATGTCCGGCGACCAGCCGCAGGTCTGCATGGACCGGCAATGGGTGTCGTTCATGTACAGCTATCCGAACTTCATCCCGCTCGGTCCGGGCGCGATCGAGCGAATCGTGCGTACGCTCGAGCCCTATCCGTTCGACCGCATTTATGGAGCCTTCCCGCACAGAACTGTCGCAAGGGACGCCAAGGCGGTGATCGAGCGCTCCGCCGCGCGTTACTTACAGAGCATCGCTAGGTCCAGCTCAGGTCGTGCTTCTTGAGGGGCAAGGAACGAATCCGCTTGCCGGTGACGGCGAAGATCGCATTGCAAATTGCCGGGGCAACCCATCCGACCACTTCCTCGCCCAGGCCGGCGATCGGCTCGTCGGTCGCCCGGACCCAATGGACGTTGACCTCCGGCATCTCCGTCGCCCGTAACAGCGGGTAGCTATCGAAGTTGCCCTGGACCACGCGCCCCTTCTCGATGGTGATTTCCTGCTTCCATGTCGCGGCCAGCCCCATCGCCACCTGCATCTCCACCTGCCGTTCGGCCGCGAGCGGATTCACCAGAAATGGGCCGGTGTCGATGGCAACGTCGAACCGCTCGGCCCGCACCTCGCCTTTCTGGCTCACCGAGACCCTGGCCGCCACCGCGCAAATCGTGATTTCTTTTCGACTGACCCGGCGGCTATCGCCAATCGCGATTCCCATTCCGGTTCCTTTGGGCTGTGGCTTGCCCCAGCCGGACTTCTCCGCGACAGCGTCCAGCACTTGGATCCAGGCCTTCCCCAGCGGGAATTGCGGACTGGGGTCGAGCAAGGCGCGCCTGTACTGATACGGATCTTTCCCCGCCGCGTGAGCCAGCTCATCGACGAAGGTTTCGAGGAAAAACTCGTTTTGAGATCTCCCCACCGACGTCCAGGGTCCGGTCGGGACGTGCGTCCTCTGGAGGTGATAATCGAAGAGCTGATTCGGAGCCCGATAGGGAAGACGGTGCAGGCCCCGGATGGCCTGCTCATCCCCCGGATAGTTTTCATCCACGCCGATGAGCCGCGTAGTCCATGCCAGCGGAGTCCCGTCCGGCGCCAGGGCAGCGCGAAATCTCGATACGCGCATCGGGCGATAGTAGCCGTGCCGGGTGGTTTCCTCCCGGCTCCAAATCACCTTGACAGGCCGTCCGCCCAGCTGCTTGGCGATCGCGACCGCCTGGCGCACGTCGTCCTGGTTTCCACGCCTGCCGAACCCGCCGCCCAGGAAACAATTGTGGAGATAGATGTTCTCGACCGGAACCCCCGTTATTTTCGACGCATCCTCTGTCGCCCGTTCCGGCTCTTGCGATCCCACCCAAACGTCCACCCGATCCGGGGTGACCTGAGCCGCGCAGTTGTAGGGTTCCATCACGGCATGGTCCAGGTAGGGAACTTCGTACACCGCCTCCACCACCTTCACGGCGTTCTTGAGCGCCGCCTCGGCGTCTCCGGTCTTCGTGACGACCTTCGCGCCGGGTTGATCCAGCGCCGCCCGCGACTTCTTGAAGTAGTCTTCGGAACTGTCGTTGCCGTGGGCTCCCTCATCCCACTCGATCGGCAGCAGGTCCAAGGCGGACTTGGCGTGCCAGTAGCTGTCCGCCACCACAGCGACCCCCGCTTCGATCTCCGGACCGCTGAATGCCACCACCGAATGCACGCCGGGCCGGTTCTTGACGGCGTCCGCGTCGTATTTTTTCACCTTCCCGAGAAAGACGGGCGAGGCCTTGGCGGCGGCGTACAACATGCCCGGCAATCGCACGTCGATTCCGTAGACCGCGCTGCCGTCCACCTTCGGAGGCGTCTCCAGAAGCTTCGTGGGCTTTTTTAGGAGCGTGTATTGATCCGGTGTTTTGATAGGGGGCTCGGCGGGCAGCTTGATGGCGGCGGCTTTCTGGACGACTTGTCCGTAGCGGAGAGTGCGGCCCGTCGGCGTGTGAGTGATCACGCCGTCTTTCACCGTCAGTTCCAGCCTCGGAACGCCCCAGGTCTGCTCGGCCGCGGCCATCAGGCGCTCCCGCGCGCTGGCGCCCGCCTGCTGCAAGTACGGCCGGCCCAGGCGAACCGAGCTGCTGGAAGTCGTGACCAGACGCTTGTACACCTTGTTTTCGCGGAAGTGGCGATTCACCGATACATACTCCACGCGCACCTTCGACCAGTCGCATTCCAGCTCCTCGGCGAGCAGCTTGGCGCAGGATGTCATCACGCCCTGCCCCATTTCGGACTGGCCGATGCGAAGTGTCACGGTGTCGTCCGGCGCGATCACCACCCATGGGCCGACCTCGATGTCGCCCTTGCCGGCCAGCGACTCCCACGGCCGCCCCGAGATTTTGGCCGCACTCTTGGGAAGAGCGAATCCCAGCGCCATTCCCCCGCCCGCGGCCAGCGCCGTCACGACGAATTGTCTGCGGTTGATTTCGCGCTTCATGGCGTTAGCCTTTCCCCGCGATTTGAGCGGCGCGGTGAATTGCCTGGCGGATCCGCGGATACGTGCCGCAGCGGCACAGGTTGGTCATTTCGCGTTCGATGTCGGCGTCGGTCGGATTCGGTTTCTGCGCCAGCAGAGCCGCCGCCGCCATGATCTGCCCGGACTGGCAATAGCCGCACGCCGGCACATCCCCTTCGCGCCAGGCAATCTGCGCCGGATGCTGGGCGTTCGGCGACAGCCCCTCGATGGTGGTGATCTCCCGGCCCACCACCTGGCTCGCCTGTGTGACGCAGGACCGCACGGTTTTCCCGTTCACGTGCACGGTGCATGCCCCGCACAGCGCCATGCCGCACCCGAACTTCGTTCCCGTGAGACCGATGGTGTCGCGGAGGACCCACAGCAGTGGCGTCTCCGGTTCCACGTCTACGTTGTAGGCTTTCCGATTGACTCGCAGAGACAACATCGCGACCTCCAAATTACCGGAGAACGTCGGGACCCACTCGCCAGCCGCTCGTGGTTCAGTGCCTTTACCGAACCGCGAACGACAAGTGAGCGGGCGCCGGCGGCATCATTTGGCGGCTTTATTCTATCATGGAGAATCTTGGATCAGGGAACCATCGACCACGCCGCCCGCCGCCTGGATCAGGCCGAGAAAACCCGCACGCAGATCCGCCAGTTTTCGATCGAGTTTCCCGGGTTCGCCATCGAAGACGCCTACGCGATTCAGAAACGCTGGGTGGCTCTTAAGATCGCCGCCGGCCGCACGATGAGAGGGCACAAGATCGGCCTGACTTCGAAGGCCATGCAGTATTCCTCCAACATCAACGAGCCCGACTACGGCGTCCTGCTCGACGACATGTTTTTCGGCGACGGCTCCGAGCTCCCCACCGAGCGCTTCATTCTTCCGCGCCTCGAAGTGGAGCTGGCCTTCATCCTTGGCAAGCCTCTGCGGGGACCCGGCTGCACCATCTTCGACGTCCTGAACGCCGCCGATTTCGTGACCCCCGCGCTGGAGATCATCGATTCGCGGTTCTACATGACGGACCCGGAAACCAAGGCGACGCGCAAGGTCACCGACACCATTTCCGACAACGCCGCCAACGCGGCTCTGGTGCTGGGAGGACGTCCGTTCAAGCCGCTCGAGGCCGACCTGAGGTGGATCTCCGCCCTGAGCTATCGCAACGGCGTCATCGAGGAGTCCGGGGTGGCGGCGGCGGTGCTGAATCACCCGGCCAACGGCGTCGCCTGGCTCGCCAACAAGCTGGCTCCCTACGGCGAGGGCCTGGAGGCCGGAGAAGTCATTCTGGGCGGGTCCTTCACGCGGCCCGTGTACGCCCGCAAGGGCGATACCTTCCATGTGGACTATGGCGCTTTCGGTTCCATTTCCTGCCATTTCGCCTAATCCGGAGCGCAAACTCAGGGGAATACCCGATGGTGCGCGCGCCGCTCCGGCGATAGACTTGAATCACGATGGACCACTGCGCGCAATGCAATGGAAGCCTGCGAAGGGGTGAAACGTCGTGCTTTGTGTGCGGCGCGCCCGTGCCCGAAGATCGGCCCAAATCGCCGTTCCGCGAGCGCTGCCGGACCGCGATCAGGATCGCCTTCTACTTTTCCCTGGCCCTGACCGTCGCTTCCCTGTTCACCGACCTCGCGCCTTCCTTCATCAAATGCTCGGCTTCGACGGCGATTCTGCTGCTGGTCAAGAACTCGGCGGATCAGATGGCCGAGGCCAACCGCAGCTAAGTGTTATGCCCCACCGCGTTCTTGAGCGGAGTCCGCAGCGCGAAAATCGCCGCTCCGGCAGCGACGCCGAGAATCGTGAGCATTAAGAAGAACGACTCTCGCGACATCTTTTCGTAGTAGGTTCCCAGATACCCGGTGAGAAAATTTCCGAAGAAACTCGACAAAAACCACATTCCCATCATCATGCTCACCACACGCGCCGGCGCGACTTTCGTCACCAGCGAGAGGCCGATCGGCGAAAGATACAACTCGCCGATGGTGTAGACCGACGTGCAACCCACCAGCCACAGGAAACTGATTCTTTGAGCCTCGCCCAATCCAGCCGTAATGTACATCAGAGGGAGGAAGGAAATGCCCAGGAGAACGCATCCTATGGCCATCTTGTTCACGCTCGGCGGCTCCGTGCCCCTGCTTGATTGCCGGCTCCAGAAAATATTCAAAAATGGCGTCATCAGGAAGATGAACATCGGATTCACGGACTGGAACCAGGTGGAGGGCATCTCCCAGCCGAACACGTGCCAGTCGGTATTGCGGTCCGCGAAAAGCTGAATGGTGTTGCCCTCTGCTCGTACACGCCCCAGAACACGATGTTCAGGC
This sequence comes from Bryobacteraceae bacterium, assembly GCA_041486445.1. Classification (GTDB taxonomy): domain Bacteria; phylum Acidobacteriota; class Terriglobia; order Bryobacterales; family Bryobacteraceae; genus Palsa-187. The sequence goes on along the minus strand of JBGPLI010000096.1, from coordinate 37 downwards.
TGCACAGAACCACCAGCCCCAGGATTGCCAGCTCCGC
>JBGPLI010000095.1:0-20034 GCA_041486445.1 Bryobacteraceae bacterium | reverse complement strand
TGCAGTCGCTCGAATGGGTGCGCGACAACATCGCCAGCTTCGGCGGCGATCCCAACAACGTGACCGTGTTCGGCCAGTCCGGCGGCGCCGGGAAAGTCAGCACGCTGCTGGGCATGCCCGCTGCAAAGGGACTGTTCCATCGAGCAATTGTGCAGAGCGGATCGGCGGTCACCGGGATCTCCGCCGCCGCCGCCACCAAGACGGCCGAGACGCTTTTGTCAAGGCTCGGATTGAAAGCGAATCAGGTGGAGGAGCTTCAGAAGGCCCCCATCGACAAGCTGCTTCCACTCATTGTCGGACGCGGCGCCGTGGGGCCATTCGCGCCCGTAACCGATGGCCGCACCTTGCCCGCGGTTCCCTTCGATCCGGTGGCAACGGAAATCTCGGCGAATGTTCCGCTCATGATCGGGTCCACCGAGACCGAGATCACCTGGCTGCCGGGCACGAAGTACGATGCTCTCAATGACGCCGCTCTTCGCGCGCAAGTCAAAGAGGCCCTGCACACCGACGACACCGAAGCGGATCGCGTCATCGCTCTCTACCGGCGGGATTGGCCCAAGGCCGGCAACCTCGATGTGGCCCTGATCGTGGGCACGGACGCCTCCAATTTCCGCACCGGCACCAATCTCGAAGCCGAACGCAAGGCCGCCCTCGGCAAAGCGCCCGTCTACAAATATTACTTCCAGTGGTACTCGCCCGTGAGCGGCGGCAGAATGCGTGCGATGCACACCATGGATCTCCCGTTCGTCTTCGAGAACGTGGATATCGCGAAGTCGGAGGTCGGCGACGCGACCAAGGAAGTGTCCGCGCTCGCCGAAAGCATGAGCGGCGCATGGGTCGCATTCGCGCGCACGGGCAATCCGAACCACAAGCGTATTCCCCATTGGCCCGCGTTCAACGCGAGCGAGCGCGCCACCATGATCTGGAACACGCCCTCCAGGGTCGTGAACGATCCGTACCGCGAGGAGCGCCTGGCCCTGGCCGCGATCCAATCCGCGCGCGCGTGATATGGATTACCCGCGGGCCGGCGGGCAACGCTGGCCTTTCTTCTAGCTTTCTTCGGGATCCGTAGTCGATTGTGCTTCGACGAGATCGGCGTGTTGGGGCAAGTTGATACGATGTCGAGTATGCGGTTGGCGTGCCTGATGTTTTCGTTTGCGACGCTGGCCGCCCTCGCGCAAATTTCGATCACCACTCCGTCCCTGCCCGACGGCGCAGTGAACATTCAGTACTCCTTCACGATGTCTTCTTCGGGAGCAACTCCTCCCATGATCTGGACTGCGACGGGACTGCCTCCCGGCCTCACTATGATCGGAGTCACGATCTCCGGATTCCCCACTACCACAGGTGTCTATGGGGTCACGGTGAACCTGAGGGACGTGAACAACAACAGGACGACTTCCAGGCAGTATTCTCTGACCATCGTTCCCGAGCCCGTGATCACCACGCCGGTTTTTTTACCGGACGCGACCGTGGGTTTTCCCTATTCCATCCAATTGCAATCCAACACGGCGGGAACCTGGGCACTAGCGGGGATCGGCGCTCGGCCACCTCCTGGGTTGACACTGACTCCAGGTGGGCTCCTTTCGGGAATTCCTACCGATCCAGGCGGATATGTCATCGGCATCAACGTGGTCACACCGTTTGTGACGGTGAACGGCAGGTTTGTGACGTTGTACCGCGCGTTCCGCCTCACGATTCATCCGCGCATCTCTGCGGCGCCGTCTTCGTTGCGCTTCAGTGGAAATGCCGGCGGCGACGCGCCGGGTATGCAGAATCTGGTCATCACTTCGGCGTCCACGGGAGTCCCATTTTCCGTACAGGTCGATGACGGAAATGGGGGGCCTGCTCCTCCCTGGCTGGTCTTGCCGATTCGCAACGGCGCGACGGTAGCGGTCGTTTCGGCCGGCGTTTCGCCCGCCGGACTGAGCGCCGGGACTTATTCCGCACGGATTCGTTTTACGGGAGTAGCGGGCTCGACGCCGACGGATATTCCGGTGACCTTGACTCTGGTGGACGCACCACCCTCTTTGAGCGTCCAGCCAACCCTGCTTCATTTCACGGCCACTCGAATCTCGACAGGGCCGCAGCAACAATCCATCTCGCTCCGGAACGCCGGTGGGGGCGGTCCCATCCCCTTTAGCGCAGATATCGTCGGCGATAGTCCCTGGATCTCGGGTATTAGCGTCTCGTCCGCTTCGGTGCCAGCCCCTGGGGTGGCTTTTCTCGCGGTAACGGTAACCCCGGTGGGTCTACAGCCCGGGAGCTACACAGATTCGATCCGCTTGCGTACGGCCTTGGGCGATACACTGGTCCCCGTGTCGATCTTCATCTCAGGGGGAGGCGCTGCGCTAAACTTATCCGCGGCCGGACTGACTATCCCTGCCGTCCAGGGAAGTCTGAATACGCGAACCTTTCCGGTTACCGTTTACAACGTAGGCGATCCCGGCACCACCGTAACCTGGACGGCGCAGGTCCTCAGGGGCCAAAGCCTCATCAGTTTGACCACGCCGCAAGGCAGTTCGACATCGATCCGGAGCTCTACCTTTGGCGTTCAGTTGACTGCGGCGGCTACGGCAACTGCGGGGCCCAAATCCGCGCTGGTCGAGATCTCCGCGCCCCAGGCCCAGCAATCCACGCAATATCTCACCGTCGTGGTGAATGTAGAGGACCCCGGCTTCGATCAAGCGCCCGATCCCGCACCAGCGGGGTTGGTGTTTGTGGCGCCCGCGGCAGGCTCCCCGGCGGCGCAGGCAGTCCTCATTCACACAAGCAGCATGAACGCGCTGACCATGACGGTGTCCACGTCCACTGACGACGGCGCAAACTGGCTCCTGGCGGCGCCATCCACGGCGAGCACCTCGAATGCGAATCCGGCGTCCATATCCGTTTCCGTTGCGGCAGCCCAATTGCCGGCGGGAATCTACCGTGGACGCGTCAATGTCGCGTTTGGCGCCGCGGTCCGCTCAGTAAATGTCGCGCTGGTCAGGCTGGACAACACCGGTGTTGCGGAGAACCAAGGGGCACGCGATGCGGCCTGCGTTCCCAGCGCCCTTGCGCTGATTCAAACCGGGTTGACCAATAACTTTTCCGTACGCGCGGGATGGCCTGCCGTGGTTTCAACGCAATTGCTGGACGACTGCGGAAACCCCGTGCGAGGCGCTTCTGTGGTTGCGTCGTTTTCCAACGGAGACCCTCCCTTGGCGCTGGCAAGCGACCCCTATTCCACGTCCTTCAGCGCCACGTGGCAACCACGATCCGCGGGTGAGGCCATAACGGTTCGGGTGGATGCCACGTTCGGTTCCCTCAGACCCGACTCCGTCCAAGTTTCCGGGAACCTGAGCGCGAACTCCCTTCCCGCGCCTTCGCTGCTAATCGCGGGCCTGCTCAACAATCTAAATCCCGTACCTGGCGGTGCGTTGGCTCCCGGAACTGTGACGCAGGTGTACGGCGACAATCTTGCAACCGCTCCGATGAGCACGACCTCGGTGCCGTTGCAGACCATCGTTCAAGGTGTGGAGGCGGTGATCGGCGGTCTCAGCGCGCCCATCTACTTCATCAGTAAGACTCAGCTAACCGTCCAGATTCCTTCGGAGCTGACGCCCAACCGGACACACTATGCTGTACTCGCGGTGAACAATCAATTCTCGCTTCCTCAACCGCTCGATCTTGTACCCTATGCTCCTGGAACCCTCGCATTTCCCAATGGCGGGTTAGTCGCACAGCACCAGGACTTTACTTTGGTAGACTCGGCCAACCCGGCTAGACCGGGTGAATCTCTGGTGATCTATCTGGTCGGTATGGGAGCGACCAGTCCGCCGATTCCCTCCGGCGCCGCGTCGCCCTTCAACCCGCCGGCTGAAGTGACTTCCCGGATTCAGTTGACGGTGGACGGACAAACCGCGGACGTACGATTCGCGGGGCTCACGCCCGGTGGAGTGGGCCTCTACCAAATCAATTTCTTCGTGCCTGCAAACGCTCGTTCCGGCAGTCTGGATGTCGTCCTTACGCAGGAGGGAGTCAAGGCGAACACAACCAAGTTACTGGTCGGGCCGTGACCAGTCAGAACGGGATGCCAAGCGGCGGTCGGGGTTGCACGAACAATCCTAAAACGGCGTAGCGAGGAGCTGCACGCCCGGCCCTGGCCGCGATCCAATCCGCGCGCGCGTGATATGGTGGTTTCTGGCTCCGCATGCATCATGTTTCGAGGATCGACGCAGGCGCCGCACTGACTCCGCCGCTATATTCGAAACACAGCTCGGGTTTCCGTCGCTCCACTTATGTGGACCGCTCCATGGGCTCCGTCCACATGGGAGTGGGCGTGTGTTTCCTCGATCCGGGCGGCGCCATTGAACCGCATGTCCATTCCTTCGAGGAGAGTTTCTACATCCTGGACGGCACCGTCATCGCCCAGATCGGCGGCCAGAGTTTCACCCTGGGAGCCGGCCACTTCGGGCTGATCTCCACCGGAATCCGGCACGCGTTCCGCAACCTGGACGGAACACCCGCGCGCTGGCTGGAAATGCAGGCGCCGCAGCCACGTCCGGCCGACTACGGGCGGGACACGTTCTTTGTCGAGGGTGAAGCGCATGCGCCTTCCGCCGAAGACAAGATTGTCGGCCGCTTCGATGAATCGCAGTTGCCGCGTGCGGGCGGGCCGTCGCAGATGGAAGGGTTTAATCCGACCACCGGGGTCGCGATCAAGATGTTCGTGGACCGCTCTTTCGGCGCGATTCATCAGTCGCTGTTCCTGATCCAGTACATGCCGGGCGCCAAAATCGCCCCGCACGATCACACGTTTGAAGAATCCTACCTGATCGTCGGAGGACGCGTGAACGCGGTCGCCGACGGCCGCAGCTACGATCTGGGCCCCGGCGACGTCATCTGGACCGGTGTCGGCTGCATTCATAGTTTCGAGAACGCCGGCCAGGAACCGGTGCGCTGGATTGAAACCCAGGCTCCGCTGCCTCCGGCCAAGGAAGTTTTCCGCTTCGAGCGCGATTGGGCGCATCTGGCGGCCGCTACATCATGACCAACCAACCAACAGAGACTACGGCGCGCTCCCGGCCGTTCACTTCACAGGAATACCTGGAGAGTCTCCGCGACGGGCGCGAGATCTGGATCTATGGCGAGCGGGTGAAGGACGTCACCACGCACCCGGCTTTCCGCAACACCGTGCGGATGCTGGCGCGGTTGTACGACGCCCTGCACGACGAGCGCAAGAGCGTCCTGTGCACGGACACCGGGACCGGCAACGGCGGCTACACCCACAAATTCTTCAAGGCCCCGTGCAGCGCGGAGGAAATGGTGGGCTCGCGCGACGCTATCGCCGAATGGGCGCGCGTGACCTACGGCTGGATGGGCCGCAGCCCGGATTACAAGGCCGCCTTTCTGGCCACGCTCGGCGCCAACCCGGAGTTCTACCAGCCGTTTGAAGCCAACGCGCGGCGCTGGTACAAAAAGTCGCTCGAAGAAGTGACCTTCGTGAACCATGCCATCGTCAACCCTCCGGTGGACCGCGACAAGCAGCTCGAGGAAGTGCGCGACGTCTACATGCACGTGGAGAAGGAAACCGACGCGGGCCTGATTGTCAGCGGCGCCAAGGTGGTCGCCACCACCTCGATGCTGACGCATTACAACTTCATCGCCAACAACGGTCTGCTCCCCATCAAGACCAAGGATTTCGCATTCGTCTGCATCGTGGCCAACAACTCGCCCGGGCTGAAGCTGTTCTGCCGTCCGTCCTACGAAATGACCGCGGCGGCCATGGGCAGCCCGTTCGATTACCCTCTGTCGAGCCGCCTGGATGAGAACGACTCGATCATCGTCTTCGACAAGGTGTTCGTGCCGTGGGAGAACGTATTCGCCTATGGCGACATCGACAAGGTCAACAACTTCTTCCCGCGCTCCGGTTTTCTTCCCCGCTTCATGTTCCACGGATGCACCCGGCTGGCGGTCAAGATGGATTTCCTCGCCGGATTGCTGCTCAAAGCCGTGGAGGCGACCGGCACCAAGGATTTCCGCGGCGTGCAGGCGCAGGTAGGCGAAGTGCTGGCGTTCCGCAATCTGTTCTGGGGACTCACCGACGCCATGGCCCGCACCGTCTCTCCGTGGACGCCCGGTTACGTGTCGCCGAATCTGGAGTACGGACTGGCCTACCGCGTCATGGCCAACATCGCCTACACCCGTCTGCGGGAAATTATCGAGAACGTGCTGGCCAGCGCGCTGATCTATCTTCCCTCGCATGCCGTCGATTTCAAGGTGCCCGAAATCCGCCAGTACATCGACACCTATATCCGCGGCTCGCACGGCTACTCGGCCGAAGACCGCGTGAAACTCATGAAGATGATGTGGGACGCCATGGGGAGCGAGTTCGGCGGCCGGCACTCGCTTTACGAACGCAATTACTTCGGCAACCACGAAAACATCCGCACCGAAGTGGTGATGGTGGCCGAGTTGATGGGCCAGTCCACCAAGTATCGCGGTTTCGCCGAGCAGTGCATGGACGAATACGATCTCAATGGCTGGACCGTGCCGGATCTGATCAATCCGGACGATATCAGCGTCGTGATGAAGAACGGCCGCAAGGCGTAGTTAGCGCTTGTGATTGACACCCGCCAGTTCCGCGCCGCGCTGGGACGCTTCGCCAGCGGGGTCACCGTGGTGACCACCCGGCACCAGGACCGCACCCACGCCATGACCGCCAGCGCGTTTGTGTCCGTATCGCTCGATCCGCCGCTGGTGCTGGTGTCGGTGGACCATCGCGCCAGTATGCACCAGCTCCTTCCCATCACCGGCCGCTACGGAGTGAGCGTCCTGGCCGAAAATCAAGAGGCCGTGAGCAATCATTTCGCGGGCCGGCCGCGCGAAGGCCTGGAAGTGCGCTTCCTCACCCGCGAGGGCGTGCCGCTGGTGGAAGGAGCCGTGGCGCATTTCGTGGTCCAGGTGACCGACGCGCACCCGGCCGGCGATCATACGCTCTACATCGGCCGGGTGGAACACTTCGAAACCCACGAGGGCCGGCCGTTAGTGTTCCACTCAGGCTGGTACCGGCAGTTGAAAGCGGAACATCCGGAACACTCCCACCAGGACGAGATGCCCTCCCTTTTCGCAATCGGCATTTCCTGACCGATTACACTAGGGACATGCGCAAGCTGCTCGCCGTGGCGTTGCTGGTCGCGATCGGGCTCGCCGCCGGCCTCTACTACTTCGTCAGCCAGGGCTTCAGCACGAGAACGGCGCCCGGCGCGATGGAGTCGTATCTGGCCACCCGCATCCGCGACTGGTCGATGCCCGCGCAGTACAAAATCCGCAACCCCGTCGAATGCTCCCAGGAATCGGTCGGCGAGGGCCTCGCGCACTGGGCGGATCACTGCTCGACCTGCCACGCCAACACCGGCAACGGCGAAACCATGCTCGGCAAGACCATGTATCCGAGGCCTCCCGACATGCGCCGTGACGAGTCGCAGCGGAAAACCGACGGCGAGCTGTATTACATCATCAAGAACGGCGTGCGGCTGAGCGGCATGCCGGCCTTCGGCGAACCGGGCGACGCGGACACGGACTCCTGGAAACTGGTATGTTTTATTAGGCATTTGCCGCAGCTATCCTCCCAGGAAGAACAGCGGATGAAGAAGCTCAATCCGAAGACGCCGGACGAGCTGGAGGAAGAACGGCAGGAAGAAGAATTTTTGAACGGTGGAACACCGGCCGCTCACGAGGAGCACCACCACCAACACTAGCTAGAAAGGAAATCATTCCCATGACGCACCGGATGATCACCGCGATCCTCACCCTGAGCCTGGCGCTCGCTTTCACCGTCCCGCTGCTGGCCCACGGAGACGCCATCCATGTGACAGGCTTTGTCCGGACCATCAACCCCGACAGCCTCATCGTCGAGACCGTGAAGCATGAGATGGTGACGGTCCTTTGTACGCCCAAAATGGGGATCACCAAGAGTGGCGTCAAAGCCAGCTTGAACGACCTCAAAGTCGGCGAGCGCGTCGTGATTCACGCCGAGAAGAACCACGACGGCAAGCTCGAAGCCGAGTCCGTCGCGTTTGGCCCGGCACCCGCCGCCGCGGCGCATACGGCCGACAAGCATTAGGTCAGGAGCTGTGTCGAATCCCTCCAAGTTGCTGGAGGAAGCGTTGAAGCTTCCCGTCGAAGCCCGGGCTGCTCTGGCTGGCTCGCTGATTGAGAGCCTGGACGAGACCGGAGACGAAGACGCGGAGGCGGCTTGGGCGGCAGAGATTTCCGAGCGTGTTCGAGAACTTGACTCGGGCAAGGCGAAGACGATCCCGTGGCCTGAAGCTCGCAGGATGATCCTCAGCGACTAGAGAGCAGTTTCAGAGATTTCATGAACCGGTTTGTGGGGCGGCTTTTCAAGCTGCAGCCGGTTTTTAACCGGCAACGAACGGGTTGAAAACACGTCGCAGGATGACGCCAGCCGATTGACCGAAGCTCACTCAACCTGACTGCGCATCCTCCGGACCTCCGCCCGATAGCACTCGGCCAGCCGCTCCGTCATCGCCCGCATATCGCGCTTGGTGGCCACTTCCGCACGCGCCCGCCTGGCCATCTCGCATGCCCGGTCCGGATTCTTCAGTAGTTCCAGAACATGGCCGGCGAACGCCGCCGGCTCGTCGGCGAGCGCACAGATCTCGCCGTCGCTCGTCGTGAGTCCCTCCGCGCCGAGATGCGTCGACACCACCGGGATCCCGGCCGCGAAGGCCTCCAGAAGTTTCACGCGCACCCCGGAGCCGCTCAGGATGGGACACACGAAGAGCGCGTAACGGGAAAGCGGCTCGCGCACGTCCTCGACGAAGCCCACCAGGTCGATCGCTGCGGCGTCGGGCAGCGAATGGCGCGGCGGCGGATCCGAACCAACCACCATCAAGCGCGCGCGCGGCTCGCCGGCCCGCACCTTGGGGAACACGCGCCGCACGAACCATTGAAGAGCCTCCTGATTCGGCAGATGGCGAAAGCTGCCGAGGAACAGAAGCGTGAACGGCTCCCGTCCCTCCGCGCGAAATTCATACAGCGAGGTGTCGATGCCGGCGCGGTAGCCGTCGTCGATCCGGTTTTTCAATTCCGGCAGGAAAGAAGTGATGTATTCCGCATTCTCCCGGCTACACACCTGCACGCGGTCGGGTCTCCGCAGCAGGCGCAGCTCGTAGCGCAGCGAACGGAGATATTCCCAGCGGGCTTCCAGCCTCTCCACAAGGCTGCTCATGTACGGCAGGCGCCGGGCGATGGATTGGAAATAGATGTCGTGCTCGAACAGCATGCTGGGTATGCGGCGGAACTGGCCGGCGTACTGGCCCATGACGGTATATTCGAGCTGAAGCACGTCGATCCGGCGTGTGAAGATCTGGCGATGGATGAGCCAGGCGACGTCCGGGCTGCGAAACTCGCGGACCGCGTGAGGCTCCATCGAGCCGAAAGCTTTTTGGCGCGGTTCAAGGCGCGTCACATATTCCGTTGAGGCGCAGATGCGGTCCAGCTCCCGGTGCGCCTCCCGCTCGTGCGGATAATCGAGAATCACGATCGCGTGCAGCTCGCACAGCCGCGCCAGCTCGCGCACGGTCTGATACATGAATACGGCCCCTCCGTGCACCGGCGGGAAGATCGGGTAGGGCGAGACGAAGAGCACGCGAAGCCGGCCGCCGCTCAACTGCCCGAACGTGTCGCGGAAATGACCGCCCAGCGGGCGGCGGAAGGCCTCCGTGTCCGAAATCGCGGCCAGAGCCCGAGCCCGCGAGCGGGAAGCGATCGCGCCGGGAAGCTGCAGCGCCGCGCGTGCGATTCCCGAGAAGCTGGCGCGCTCGGGGGATTCGCCGCCGAGCCAGCTCACCAGCGCCCCGGTCCAGGTGAAGAAGAAATGTTCTGTCAGCCGGCGCCACTCGTGAATATTCTTCCAGGTGAACAGCAGGAAGTTCTTCTTGAGCACGCCCTGAATGTAGGCGTCGCTGAAATGGCGGCCGATGGTGGCGCGATGCTCGTGGTGCACCACGCTCGCCGGCTGGTACAAACATTTCCAGCCGCGCTTCCAGGCCAGGTAGCCGATATCGGTGTCTTCCAGGTAAAACGGCGCCAGCAGTTCATCGAATCCGCCAAGTTCGAGAAATTTGCGGCGGTCGTAGGCGCACGATCCTCCGCCGCCGTAAGCGCACGGGTAGGGCTCGGAGATGGCGGGGTCCAGCCGGTGACGCACGCGCAATGCGCCCTGATGCCACCAGCTTTCCGTGAGGCCGGTTTCCTGGCGCACTTTGGCGGGGTCGGAGAAAAAGATCTGGCAGGAAACCGAGAAGACTTTCTCATCGGTGAATCCGGCGAGTAGGGGCGCGAGAAAATTCCGCTCCACGCGCATATCGCTGTTCAGCAGTACGGCGATATCGTGGCGCGCGGCGCGAAATCCCGTGTTCGAGCCGCCGCCGAATCCGAGGTTCCGGTCCAGGGCGAGCACCCGCACCTGCGGGAACCTTTGACGGACGAACTGCACACTGCCGTCAGTGGAACCATTGTCGACCACGATCACTTCGCTGTCGGGATGAGACTCGATCGAGGCGATCACGGACGGCAGGTATTTCTCGAGCAGCTCGCGGCCGTTCCAGTTGGGGATGACGATGCTGACGGCGCTCGTCTCTGGCATGGTGTCGGCTGGCAACCTCGCCTTGGGGCGCAGACGGCAAACCACGTCGCATAAAAAGAGAAGCGCCGCGGTGGCGAGCAGCACAAGCGGCGAGACCAGGGCGAGAGGCAGTCCCTTCAGCAGGCGCCCAAGTGCACGACCCGTCTTGGGTTCAGCCAACGTCTTTCACCTGAGCGTCCACTGGCGGACCCACGCCAAATGTGCGGCCTAGCTTCAACCAGCGCGACTCGCGAAGCATCCGGAACTGGGCTTCGAGGTGTTCGAGACGCGTGCCCAGATTCTGTGCCCACTGTGTGCGCTCGATCACCGTCGCCTCGGCTGCATCGAGCAGCCGGACCGCCTCCGCCAGTTCGTTGCATTTCGCCGAGAGTGCGGCCGACAGGCGCGCCTCGGTTTCGAGCGCCCACTCAGTTTTCGCGCGATTTTCGTCTTCGAGCGAAGCAATGGCCCGGGCGGCGGCGGCCTGCTCCGCGGTGAGAGCGTCCTGAAGCTCGACCACACGCTCTTGGGCGGCTCTCCAGTATCGCTCTAATTCGAGCGCCCACCGGTTATGGTCTTCGAGCTGCTGCGTGAGGTTCCGGTGGAGTTCCAACAATTGTTGCCGCTCGGCGATGGCGTCGTCGAGCCACTGTTTGGTCTGCCGCAGCTCGGCTTCGAGAAGCTCGATATGCTCCTCGCGTTCCCGCAGCAAGTTGGATGCGCGCGGTACATAGACCAAAGCCCGGATCTCGGGCGCACGTTCGATCCCGCACACCGCCAGAAAAAAGTTGGCTTGTTCGGCGGAGCCCGGCGCCGCATCCAGGCGGGCGTCGATGGGCAGAAACGTTGCATTCGCGCAAAACGCAAACGCCTCCAGGCGGTTTTGGAGCAAGACCGTGACGTGCGGAAAAAACTCCGTCATCGCCGCCTGGAATTCAGTGAACTCAAATTCGTGCACATGAAACGGATTCGGACCCATGGCGGCGCGCGATTTGGCGTAGTAAGTCTTGTTCGGCGTCGAAACCAGAAACGTGCCCTTGGGATGGAGAACACGGCGCGCCTCGGCGAGCAACTGGCGCCATTCTGAAACGTGCTCAATCACCTCGAAGGCCATCACCAGATCGAAGGCGCCGTCGCAGAAAGGGAGCGCTGTGGCGGAGGCGGGCAAGTAATGTGCGTTCGCCAGAGGGTACTGCGTCCGGGCATAGGTAATGGCATCCGGCGCGACATCGATGCCTGCGACGAAACGGGCATCCTGGGCAAGGCGGGCCGCCCCGTAGCCGGCTCCGCAGCCGACGTCGAGGATGCGCTGGCCGTGGGCGTAGCGTGCGGCGAAGGCGTACCGGGCCACATGCTCGGCCCACAGATCGTCGTTGACCGCGCCGGGGAGGACCCGCTCGCCGGTGAACTCGGTCACGGTACGGCAACCCCGGCGCCGATCCGCGAGTTCACCTCAACGCGGCACGGGAAGTGGAACTGGCCGTAGACCGGCCCGTCGGAGGGATCCATCTGAAGCACCACGGCGTTGTCGATCCAGTCGCACATCGAGTAATGTTCCAGAGTGCCGTCGGCAACCGCCGGCGAAAACGAGAAAGACGACGCGTAGAGAGCCGGCAGGTCGATGTGGAAGTCGACCGTGCAGAGTTCTCCGGCCATCAGCGGCGGAAGGTGGCAGGCTTCCCGCGCGGTATTGGTGCCTGCGAAATCGACGCCGAGATGATTGCGAAACATGAAGCCGACGATCGGCCGGTCGAGATTGTTCCTGGCCCGGATGCTGATTCTTACGACGACCGTGGAGCCCGGCGCCAGACAATGCAGCGGGTTGCCTGCCGGGTCGTGAATCGCGATCCCCACGATCTCGGCGCGGCCGTCGCCGAAACGGTGATCGATGTTGGGTATCTGCTCGGCGACTTCGACCGGAGGGCGATACGGCTCCAACCGATGGCTCAGGGCGTCGTGGGCTTGATACTTTGCATCCTTCTCTGCCATTGCCGCGAGATATTTGGAAACCACCAGATCCGGCTTTCCGAGGACACTTACGCGCCCGTGATCCAGCCACAACGCACGGTCACCCAGCGCTTTCACGTCGCCAGTCGCGTGAGATACCAGCAAGATGGTGGTTCCCCGCGACCGCAGTTCATGCACCTTTCGCATGCATCGTTGCCGGTAATAGACATCGCCGACGGCCAGGGCTTCGTCGACCAGGAGGACCTCCGGGTCCAGATGAATCGCTACGGCGAAAGCGAGCCGGATCACCATGCCGCTCGAATACGTCTTGACGGGCTGATGAATGAATTCGCCGATTTCCGCGAAGCCCTCGATGTCCGGAAACTTGCGGTCCATTTCCTTGGTCGAAAAACCGAGGATGGCGCCGTTCAGATAGACGTTTTCGCGACCGGAAAACTCGGGGTTGAAGCCGGCGCCCAGTTCGAGGAGCGCAGCGACGCGTCCCTGGACCGCGACGCTGCCGGAACTTGGCTCGAGAATGCCGGCGCAGATCTGTAGCAGAGTGCTCTTGCCCGATCCGTTCTCTCCGACGATGCAGAACGTTTCCCCGCGCTGAACCTCGAAGCTGACTTCCCGGAGCGCCCAGTAATCGGTGTGGAAACGGCGCCGGTTGAAGGTGGCCAGCTCCTTCAGGCGATCGCCCGGAGCCGCGTAGATCGAATACGTCTTCGAGACACGCGAGAATGCGACGGCCGGAGCGGACACTACAGAAGATTGTAGACCAGGAAACGGGCGCGCCGATAATAGTATATTAAGACCCTGTTGTCTTTATAGTTGACATGACCGGAGCTGGCTGCATACGCTGGTAGGTGCGCCGGTGTAGCTCAGGTGGTTAGAGCGACGGTCTCATAATCCGTAGGTCGCAGGTTCGACTCCTGCCGCCGGCACCAACTCTTATCCGGGCCCCGCCACGATTCGCTGGTACAGACGGTCCAGTTCCGCCTGCGAGTAGTAGTCGATTTCGATCCGGCCCCTTTGCTCATTGACTTCGACGATTCTTATGCGAGTTCCGAGCGCGCGCTCGAGCTCGTCCACGGCTGCCCTCACGTTGGGATCCAGCTTGTCCTCGGTTTGATTGCGCACCTCATTGCGATTCGCCATGAGTTCCTGAACCAAGGCTTCCACCCGGCGGACGGACATCCCCTGCGCGGCGGCCTTTTCCGCGACTCGAATCTGCATTTCGGCCGAAGGAAGGCCAAGAACCGCGCGAGCGTGGCCCATCGACAAGCGCTGCTCGGCGAGCAGGCGCTGGACCTCCCTCGGCAGCTTCAGCAGCCTGATCGTGTTCACAATCGAGGTTCGATCTTTTCCGGTGCGCCGGCCGATCTCCTCATGCGAAAGGCGGAGGTCGCGGTTGAGGCGATCATAGGCCTCCGCCATTTCGATCGGATTCAAGTCCTCCCGCTGGATGTTCTCGACCAGTGCCAGCTCGAGCATCTGCGGATCGGCGACTTCCTGGATCACGACGGGAACGTCAGCCAGTCCGGCCAGCCGCGCCGCCCGCAGCCTGCGTTCGCCGGCGATGATCTGGTAGCGATCTCCGCGACGACGGACAAGGAGTGGCTGGATGATTCCGTTGACCCGAATCGAAGCCGCGAGTTCTTCCAGACGATCCGTCCGAAAAACCACACGGGGCTGGAGAGGGTTCGGTTCAATCGCATCGACAGGCAGGCTCGTGGGGGCGTTTGGCGCTGGCGCGGGAGGTGCGGCGGCGGGGCGTGGGGGGAGAAGCGCGGACAGGCCCTTACCGAGCGCTTTGCGTTGCTTGTCGGTTGCGGTGGTCATTCTCGAGGATCTCCTTCGCCAGCCGGATATAGCTCTCTGCGCCCTTGGAGCGGGGGTCGTACATCAGGATCGGCTTGCCGTAGCTCGGCGCCTCCGCCAGCCGGATGCTTCGCGGAATCACCGTCGAAAGCACCTCCTCGGCAAAGAATTCTTTCAAGTCGTCTGCCACCTGGCGCGTGAGGTTCGTTCTGTCATCGTACATGGTCAGCAGAATTCCTTCAATTTTCAGGGGGTGTGCGAAGCCTTCTCGAACCTTATCAATGGTATCCATCAACTGCGAGATACCTTCGAGCGCAAAGAATTCGCACTGAATTGGAATCAGGACGGAGTCGGCCGCCACGAGAGCATTCAAGGTTAACAGATCCAGCGCCGGAGGACAGTCGATCAGGATGTAATCGTATCGATCGCGCACAGGGGCGACTGCTTCCCGCAGCCGAAACTCCCTCTCCGGCAGGTCCACCAGGTCCAGATTCGCCGCGACAAGGTTCTTGTCCGCAGGAACCAACTCTAATCCCTCACACGCCGTCCTAACGATCGCTTGCTCCAGAGGTACTCCACCGAGCAGTGCGCCATAAACCGTTAAAATCTCAGGATGTTTCTCGATGCCAAGCCCGCTGGTCGAGTTGCCCTGGGGGTCGGAATCGATCAAAAGCACCCGTAAGTCATTGGCTGCTAAAGACGCGCTGAGGTTGACAGCAGTAGTTGTCTTGCCTACGCCCCCTTTTTGATTCGTTACTGCGATTACCTTGGACATGTTTCACGTGGAACAAGCGATGACCCTACGGTCACCCCAGGGAATCCTCTCTACACGTGCGCCGGGAAATTTCACGGCGTCATCGGCGCCCATTAACAGCATGAAGTTCGGAGCCAACTGTAGCGACCGGAGAGTTTCCGCACGAATCGCCCTTCCGATCATCCAGTCGTACCCATTCTGACAGTCCTCAGCCCGGCGCGCAAGCACCCGAACGTTGGGAAGATTTCGGGCAGCCTCCCGCAAGAACACCGCTTTGCGCTGGTGCGATTCCAAGAGGTCGACCTGCGACTCCGGCCGGAGAATTGCCACCGGAATGCCGGGAAAGCCCGCGCCCGAGCCCACATCGGCAATACGAAACGAACCCAACGGCAAGCACCGGCCCACGAAGAGAGACTCGCAATAGTGAAACCGCACGACTTCTTCTAAGCTGCGAATGCGAGTGAGGTTAAGCCTTTGGTTCCAGCGAACCAGGAGTTCGTAGTGTTTCTCCAGATGATCCAACTGCTCAGGCGACAGGTTGCCGTAGGGAGAAAACTCCGCCGCTAACAGCTCACGAAACATTCTGTCGGGACTGGTTCAGGCTCAAGTACACATCGAGAACCGCCACGGCCGCTGGAGTTACACCGGGAATGCGAGCGGCCTGCCCTAAGGTCTCAGGCTTGACGCGCTCCAACTTCTCCCGAACCTCCGCCGAGAGACCGGGAATGTCCGTATAGCAGAACTCTCGCGGGACAACGCGACGCTCCGCTCCCCGCAAGCGCTCGACTTGACGCTCCTGCTGTGCGATGTAGCCCGAATACTTAAGCTCCGTCTCAACGGTGTCCAGCACGCCGTGCACTGGTTGCTCGCCGAGCCGCTCGCGAATCCAGCCGCTCACCGCGGCGATTCGAGCTTCCGGCCGGCGGAGCCAGACAGCCAGCGTCGGCCGGTCGTCGTTGCCAAGCGTGTCCACCCGCGTGGACTCCAGCAGTATCCGAAGCCGTCGCTTCTGGTCCTGCTTCCGAAGATACAAACTCCAGCGCTCGTCCGAAACCAAGCCGATTTTCCGGCCGATGGGCGTCAGCCGCTCATCCGCGTTGTCGATGCGGAGATGGAGCCGAAATTCAGCGCGGGAGGTGAACATTCGATACGGTTCATCCGCACCCTTGCTGACCAGATCGCCCACTAAGATGCCCGTGTATCCCTCTGTGCGCTCGATCACTACGGGATCCCGGTTGCCAACCCGGCAGGCCGCGTTCAGCCCGGCGAGCAACCCCTGACAGGCCGCCTCTTCGTAGCCGGATGTACCGTTGATCTGACCGGCGAGAAAGAGTCCATCGATAGCCTTAACTTCAAGAGAATGAGTTAGTTCCGTAGGATTAATCGCATCATATTCAATGGCGTACCCGGGACGCATCATTTCGGCATCCTCGAGGCCGGGTACCGACGCCACTACGCGCGACTGCACGTCAATCGGCATGCTGGTGGACATGCCGTTGACGTACACTTCGTAAGTGTCCAGACCCTCCGGCTCCAGAAAAATCTGATGCCGCTTCTTGTCCGGGAACTTGACGACTTTGTCTTCGATGGATGGGCAGTACCGGGGACCGATTCCTTCAATCTGCCCGCTGTAGAGCGGAGAACGGGCGATGTTCTCGCGAATCACACGATGCGTCTCTTCCGTTGTAAATGCAATATAACAAGGGACTTGTTCCCGATCAATCCGGGCGGTCATGAACGAAAAAGGAGTCGGTTCGGGATCGCCATGCTGCGCTTCAAACCGGGACCAATCGATCGTTCTCCCATCCAGGCGAGGAGGCGTCCCCGTCTTCAGCCGTTTCCATTCGAGGCCCAGGGAGCGCAACTGATCTCCCAAAAACGTCGAAGGCGGTTCACCGCTCCGGCCGCAACTGTACTTCTGCTCGCCGACGTGAGCGAGGCCGTTCAGGAAAGTACCCGTGGTGACAACCACGGTGTCGCTCTCCACACTCCGGCCGTCGCGCAGCAAAACGCCACGAACCCTGCGCGGCGAGCCATCGGAAATGAGCAGTTGGGCGACCTCGGCCTGGAGAATCCGGAGATTCGGCTCTTTTTCTAGGATTTCACGCATCCGCAGCCGGTACTGTTTTTTGTCGCACTGCGCGCGGGGCGACCAGACCGCCGGTCCACGGCTGGTGTTCAACAGCCGGAACTGGATGCCGACGCTGTCCGTCAACTCGCCCATCACTCCACCGAGCGCATCGATTTCGCGCACCAGGTGCCCCTTCGCGATGCCCCCCACGGCAGGATTGCAGGACATCTGGGCGATCAGATCCAGATTCATCGTGACCATGGCGGTCTTGAGTCCCAGGCGGGCACAGGCGCGCGCAGCCTCGCAGCCGGCATGCCCGGCGCCCACCACGATCACGTTGTAACGGTTCGCCACGTCGCCACTATCTTAGCGCGAAGCGCTACAATACCCTCTTCCCCGTGAAGATTCTCGTTATCGGCGGCGGCGGCCGCGAACATGCGATCGCCTGGCGCCTGGCTCTGGAAGGTCACAGCATTTCGGCCGCGCCCGGCAACCCCGGCATCGCGCAAATCGGACCGGTCTTTCCGGATACCGATTACGTGGCGGTGGCGCAGTCCGTCCAGCCTGATCTAACGGTGGTTGGTCCGGAAACGCCCCTCGTGGCGGGCGTGGCCGATCAGTTTCGCGCGCGCGGCATGCCCATCGTTGGCCCCACCCAGGCGATGGCGCAGCTCGAGGCAAGCAAGATTCACTCCAAGGAATTCATGCGGCGTACGGGCATCCCCACGGCGCGTTTCGCGCGCACGGAAAACTACGAGGACGGCATCGCGGCCTTGGCGAAGTTCGATCTCCCCGTGGTGGTGAAAGCGGATGGCCTGGCCGCCGGCAAGGGTGTGATCATCGCGCGCGAGCGTGGGGAAGCCGAGGCTGCGGTCCGGGCGCTGGGCCCGCGGCTGGTGATCGAGGAATTCCTGGAAGGGGAAGAGGTCAGCTTCATTGTGTTGTGCGATGGCCGCAACGTGACGCCGCTCGAGGCGACGCAGGACCACAAGGCCGTGGGCGACGGCGACACAGGACCGAACACCGGCGGCATGGGAGCTTACTGCGACGGCCGGATCCTGGCGACCGCCGCCACCGGGGACATCCTGGAGCGAGTGATTCACCCCGCGGTTCACGCCACCGGATTCACCGGTTTTCTATACGCGGGTCTCATGATGACCGCCGGCGGGCCCAAGGTTCTCGAATTCAACGTACGGCTGGGCGACCCCGAGACGCAACCTCTAATGCACAGGCTCGACGACAGCTTTGCGGATGCGCTGATGCGCGCCGCGACAGGCAACCTATCGGGCACCGCACTGCGCTGGAAACCCGAACCGTCTGTCTGCGTCGTCCTTGCGGCTGCCGGATACCCCTCGCAGGTACGGACCGGCGACGTGATCACGGGAATCGAGGATTGCGGAGCGCAGGTCTTCCAGGCCGGAACGAAGCTCGGGCCGCGGGGCCTGGAAACGGCCGGCGGGCGCGTGCTGGGCGTGACGGCGTCGGGTCCCGACCTGCCCGCCGCGGTCGCGAACACTTACGCTGCGGTCGCGCGCATTCATTTCGAGGGCATGCACTATCGCCGCGATATCGCGGGAAAGGGTCTCAAGCGCTGGGGGCGGGCTTAGTACTCCACTTCAGAAGTTCGCTAATGTATTTGGTAAATGGCGACCAAACCTCCCATCACGTCAAATCTATGAGTAGTGCGCGATGCGGCCAGTCGTGGCTCCCGTTCTGACCAGGCTGGTTCATCGAAAGGAAACAAGCGGTCGCGCTATTTATAGAACATGCGAGAATGAAGCGAGTCGAATCGATTCAGCATCAAGGGCCGCGATTAACAGGGCCGGAAACATATGTGGAATCTTGACCAAAAGGATTTCGCGCTTCTTCGGGGTGGTGGCGGGGAGCCATTCACCCACTTCGTCGACGCGCTCATCCGGGTGCATGGCTTTGTGCACGGAGTTGGCGAAGCTGAGATCCTTACCTCCCTGCGCGCAAATGTCGCGGACGGTGGAGTTGACACGCAGGTCCGGCGAGCGATGGACAATGATTCTACAGAGTTTCTGCGCGTCCCGACGTGTTGGCAGTATAAGGCCATGTCTCACTCCGATATATCGGAGGACAATCTCATTAAGGAAATTCAGAAACCTTATGCCGCCAAGCTGATCGCCCAAGGATACGGTTACCGTTTGGCGATCTGCGATAGTATGGTCGCGCCTAAGCAAACGGAGTGGGAAGACATCCTCACGAGGACAGCGCACGGGATTAACCCGCAAGCGCCAGCGGCGCGAGTTGCTACCGCTTCACAACTGGCTTCCTGGGCGAACCGGTATCCGTCCCTAATACCAGCCCACTTTTCGCGGGATATCGGCCCAGTCCTGTTCTTCGAGGCCTGGGCTCCCAGTATCACCAAAGCTACCCCCGAGTTTGTTCCCGTGGAGGAGTGGCGCGACGCGGAGGGGCTGATCGAAGACCACGTCAACCTGCTCAAGTCGACCATTAGGCCGATCATTACTTTGCAAGGAATGGCCGGCGTGGGGAAATCGCGTCTCGTTTACGAGGTCCTCGCCAAGATGGCAGGCGCAGGCAGTCTGGTTTTTTACACCATGGATGGGGACGATGCTGTGGCAGTGGCCCGAGATCTGGCGAATGATCGAAAGACGAGCGGCATTCTTATCGCGCACCGCCCTCCGTGCCAACATCGATGAGACAGAGTTCGCGGCCATAATTACAGAGCAGGGCGGCCGGGAGAATCATCGTGAGCGAAACCAAGATTGCAGTTCCTTTTCTAGCCAGTTCGGCTGATCCTGAGGTGCCGGCGAAGGC
>JBGPLI010000094.1:0-20436 GCA_041486445.1 Bryobacteraceae bacterium | reverse complement strand
TGGCTCTGCTCGATCACGTTCCGCGCATAGTCGAGATCGACGGCGCCGAGGCGCACCCGCCGTTCATCGGCAACGTGCTGCTGCTGCCGCGAGGACAGCATCTGGTCACGCTGAGCGATCAAGCCCGGCCTAAATAGAAGAATCGCGCGATAAAATCGTAATCACGTTGCTCCGTTGTTATACTTGATGCAGGTGACCTCGGTGCGCGCCAAATCGAACGATCCCCGGTTCAATTTTGAGGCCACCCCGACGATTGAGGAAATCATCGCCCAACAGGGAAAAGGTCCCATCGACATCTCCGTTCTGCGCAAGAACGCCCGGCCGGACGATGAGCCCATCGAAGATTTCCTCACGGCCCTGCGCGAATGGCGTGGTCGCGGGAAAACCGATCCCGCCGCATGAGCACGGTCCTTGTCGATTCCGACGTTTTCTCATTTCTCTTCAAAGGGCATTCGTTCGGGGCGCTGTACGAGGCTGACCTTGACGGGAAGACCGCTGCACTTTCTTTCATGACCGTGGCGGAACTGGATCGCTGGGCGATTCAATCAAGATGGAGTGAAGCACGAAAGAACTGGCTGCGCCTCTACATGGAGCGTTCTCCATCCTTGTTTATGACCGGGCGCTTTGCACGAAGTGGGCTGAGGTAACCGTGGCTGCACAAGCAAGGGGCTACCGCATTGAATGTGCAGACGCTTGGATCGCCGCGACTGCGCTTCTCTACGACCTGCCATTGGTAACCCACAATCGCAGTGACTATCGGGGTGTGCCTGGGCTGACTGTCATTTCCCATGCCGGATAGGCACGCTCTCCGATCAAGCCCGCCCCAAATAGAAAAACCGCGCCACGAACAGCGCCGCCAGCGCCCACACCAGCCAAGGCGTTTGACGAACCTGGCCCCGCACCAGCCGCATCGCCGCGTACGCGGTAAAGCCGAAAGCCAGGCCGTTGGCGATGCTGAAGCTGAGCGGAATCGTCACCAGCGTGAGGAAGGCCGGGATCGCGATTCCGGGATCGGACCATTGGATCTCGGACACCTGCGACATCATCAGCGACCCGACCACGATCAGCGCGGGCGCCGTGGCCGCCGCGGGCACCGCGCCGATCAGCGGCGCGACGAACAGCGCCAGTATGAACAACAGCCCGGTGACGATGGCGGTGACGCCGCTGCGCCCGCCCGCCACCACGCCCGCAGCGCTCTCGATGTAGCTGACCACCGTGGAGGTGCCGGCCAGCGATCCGGCGATGGTCGCCGAAGCGTCGGCGAGCAGGATGTTGCGGATGCGCGGAATGCGGTTGGCGTCGTCGAACAGGCCGGCCTTTTTGCCCACGCCCACCAGCGTCCCGACGTTGTCGAAGAAGTCCACGAACAGGAATACGAAGACGATCTCGACGAATCCGATGCTCCAGGCCGCGCGCACGTCGAGCTTACCCGCCGTCGCCGCGATATCGGAGATGCGATAAGAATCGGGCGACCACGTGACCAGTCCGAACAGAGCGCCTACCAGCGTTGTGGCGAGGATTCCGAGCAGCATCGCCGCGCGCACTCCCCACGCCAGCAGCGCCGCGATCAGCAGCAATCCGAAGATCGCGAGCAGCGTGTTCTTGTCGCGCAGATTGCCGAGCGCCACCAGCGTCGCGGGGCTCGCCACGACGATCCCGGCATTGCGCAACCCGATCATCGCGATGAACAGTCCGATGCCGGCCGCCACCGCCGCATAAAGCTCGGCCGGGATCGCTTCGACGATCAACTGGCGGATGCCCGCCAGCGTCAGGATCAGGAACGCGACCCCGGAGAGAAACACCGCACCGAGCGCCGTCTGCCACGGGATGCCCATGCCCTTAACCACCGTGTAGGTGAAGTACGCGTTCAGGCCCATGCCGGGGGCGAGCGCGATCGGGTAGCGCGCGAAAGCTCCCATCAGGATGCTGCCGAAAGCCGCGCAGAAGCAGGTGGCGGCCACCACGGCCTTGAACGGCATGCCCGCCTCGCGCAGAATCGAGGGGTTCACGAACACGATGTAGGCCATGGTGACGAAGGTCGTCGCACCGGCCAGGATCTCGGTTCGCCAGTTGGTGTGGAGGCGGTCGAACTCAAAATAGCGTTCCAGCCGCGCGCGTATCACGGCCAGCGCTCTTCCCTCCACGCCATGTCCCAGAACATGTACTCGTAGCGCGCCGAGCGGGTGAACAACTGCTTTGCGCGCTCTCGCGCCGCTGCGTCAAGGTTGCCGCTCACCGAGTTCATCATTTCGAGCGCCTGTTCGACCGATCCGTGGTAACTCTCATCGGAATACTGATCGATCCAGCGCTGGTAATCGGCGTTCTTCGAGCCGCGTTTCTTCAGCTCCTTCCCCACTTCCCAGTAGATCCAGTAACAGGGCAGCACCGCGGCGAGCCCCTCGGCGAAGGGCCGGCGCGCGACCGTCGCCAGCAGGTGATTGGTGTAGGCGTAGTTGGCCGGCGCCATTTCGGAGGCGAGTTTGCCGCGAAGCAAGGTCAGGTGCAACTGGTTTTTTTCCTCGATCGCGTCGGCCGCATGTTGCCGGAGCGTGGCCTGCCACTCCTTGCGAGGGGCCTTGGCCGCCAGCGCCTTGAGCGCTTCGCTGAAGGTGTCCAGGTACAGCGCGTCCTGCTGGAGATAGTAGTCGAACTTCGCGCGTGGAAGGGTTCCGTCGGCCAGGCCGTGGAGGAACGGATGCTCGATCGTTTTCGCGTAGACCGGTTCGATCCCGGCCCAGAGGTCGTCGGTGAACCGCGCGTCGGAGGCGGTCAGATGCGCGGCGAGGAAGAACAGCGGGGCTAGCTTCAACGCACGTCGGGACGCCACCATACATCAAGTCTAGCTTGCCAACCGCCGGGCCCGCTCAAAAACGCGCCGCAGCATCTCCGCCGTCAGCTTGCCGGTGGACGTGTTCTGCTGGCTCGGATGATACGAGCTCACCAGCACCGGCAGGCCCGGCGCGACGTGGAATTCGCGGTCGTGGCCGAAGGCGAACGCCGCGCGGCTCTTGATCACACCGCGGTCGCGCAAAATCGAAAGGTACGTGTCGAACGCGATCTTGCCGAGCGCCACCACCACGCGAACCTCTCTCAACAGGTCGATTTCGCGCTCGAGGAACGGGCGGCAATTTCGAAATTCGCCGGGGCTCGGCTGGTTGTAGGGCGGCGCGCAGCGCACCGCGCCGGTGATGCGGACGCCTGACAGCTTCAGGCCGTCGTCTCGTGAGCGGCTTTCCGGCTGCGAAGCGAATCCCGTCTCATGGAGCGCGCGGTAGAGAAAATCGCCGGAGCGGTCGCCCGTGAACGCCCGGCCCGTGCGATTGGCCCCATGCGCCGCCGGAGCCAGCCCGATGACCAGCACACGCGCCTTGGGATCGCCGAAGGGAGGAACCGGCTTGCCCCAATACTCCCAGTCGCGAAATGCCCGGCGCTTCACCTGGGCGATGCGGCGGCGATAGGCGACTAGGCGCGGGCAGCGCTCGCAGGCGACGATCTCATTTGACAAGATGCGGAGCGCGGCGTGTGACGTCATGCCAGTCTCCGATATAGAGCCGCCAGGTCCGCGATGCTCATCTGCTCGGCTCGGAGTCGGGCGTCTGCGAGCGCCTCGACGCGCTCCTTGCCATAGACCGGCGCCAGGTTGTTGCGCAGCGTCTTGCGCTTGTGCCGGAAGCACGCCGAGGCGAAACGCAGGAACGCCGCCGGGTCCGCGAGATCCAGCTCGGCGGCGGCATCCCTAGGCTCCAGAAGAATCACCGCACTGTCCACTCTGGGCGGCGGACGAAACGCCGTGCGTGGAACCGAAAATAAGATTTCGGCCCGCGCGTGGAGTTGCGTCTGGACGCTGAGATATCCGAAGTCGCGGCTGCCCGGTTCGGCCGCCAGGCGTGCGGCCACCTCGGCCTGCACCAGGAACACGGCGCGCAGCCAGTTCGCCCCGGTTGCGAAGACCGTTTCAAGGATCGGCGAAGTGATGTAGTAGGGCAGATTTCCGGCGATCGCGGCCGGGCCCCAGGCGCTCACGCCGGTCTTCAGCACATCCGCCTCGAGCACCTCCAGGCGCCCCGCGTCAATGGCGTCGCGAAACTTCCGGTTCAGATAGTGAACCAGGTAGGGATCGACCTCGATCGCGACGACTCTCTGGGCCCGTTCGAGGAGCGCCTGTGTAAGCGCGCCTTTGCCCGGGCCGATTTCGATGACCAGATCGCAGGGGCCGGCGCCGCACGCCGCCGCAGCGATGCGGTCCAGGATAGACTTGCGGGCGAGAAAGTGCTGACCGAGACGGCGGCCCAGCGGCGGTCAGCCCTTCACGTCGATGCGGCTGTTTCGCAGTGACAGCCTCATCTTGCCGGCCATGGGCTGGCCGAACGACGTGGCCGGAGTGAATTCGGTGAACAGCAGCGCCGCTTCGAGTCTGCGCCGCGTCCTGACATTGGTCAGCGCGCTGGCGCCGCTGAGGACCGTATAGTCGATCATGCGTCCCTGGCCATCCACGGTGACGTCGACGATGACATCGTCGTCGCTGACGCGAATCGGCGCCATGCGATTCACCCCGACTTCGGTGGTCAGTACCGTGGGTACATCGAAACTGCCGGGCACGCGCACCGGATAGGTCGGCGCCAGGATGCTGAACAGCGCGACGGCGGAGAAGACCCCGCCGGCGACGGGCACTGCCAGCGGACGCATCAGGTTGCTGGCGAACAACGCCCAGCGATCGCGCCAGGGGCGGAAAGCAGACCCGGCCACGCGGCGCTGGCGTTCTCGCGAGGCGATCACGCGCAGCGACGTGGTCAAGCCCAGCGGCGCCACGCGCGCAGGCAGGGCGCGCAGAGCCTGGCTCAACCTTTCCTCACTCCAGTTCATTCTCCAATCGTGTGTCATACGTCTAGCAACTCTCTAGTTCGCCATCCGGGGGACCAGTTGATTGCGGCAGTCGGCTCCAGCCGTACCGCCAGATGTTTCCGGAGCGCATCCCGCCCGCGCAAGATCCGCGATTTTACGGTGCCGAGAGAGATATCGAGAATTTCGGCGATCTCGTCGTAACTCAAGCCTTCGACTTCCCGCAAGACCAGCGCCGCGCGGAACGACGGATTGATCCGCGCCAGCGCCTCCTCGATCAGCGTCTGCTGTTCATGATCGAGCGCGACCTCGAAGGGCGAGCGGCCCGGATCGGGCAGCCACTCCCGGCAGCCGTCTGGCTCGGCTTCGAGCCCCACTTCCTGGCGCCGGTGACGGCTGAACCACCGGCGGTGGTTGCGCGCCTCGTTCACCGCGATCCGGTAGATCCAGGTTCTTAGGGAACTGTCGCCGCGAAAGTGGCCGATGTTCCGGAAGACCTTGAAGAACACGTCCTGGACCACGTCGGCGGCGTCGGCGGGATCCTCCATCAGCCGGCTCACCACGCCAAACACCGGCTGTTCGTAGCGAAGAATCAGAGTCTCGTAAGCGGAGTCATCGCCGTCGCACAATCCTCGCACCAGGGCGGACTCCTCGTCCCGCGCGGGGACCCGGGTCAACGCTCCGAAATGGAAGCCAACGGTAGTGTCTGCCACGGCCGACTCCAGTTTACCGCACCATCGGGACCCACTCGCTCATCGCTCGTGGTTCTATACCGAACCGCGAACGCCTAGTGAGCGGGCCTACGATTATAGACACCACCCGGCCGGCTCCAGTTCCCGCCGGGCCGGCTAAAAGACCTGTATATCAACCTCGGTGTTCGCCCCATCGCAGGCGATGGTGAAGATATTGAAGCCGTCGGCATCGGCTCTGCCGATCCGAATGCTGGCTTTGAACGTTCCTGGGAGGCTGCCGGTCGGGGTCACGCTGATCAGCTGGGCGCGTGGGGACGAAGTGGTCACCACCGGATCGCTTTTGGGGTCTAGGGGAAGGCCGATCAGATCCATGCAACGAAAGAGGATGGTGTCGGTGGAACCGGCCGAATCGAAGAACGGCACCGAAATCCTGCTGATGGACTGCACCGTGGAACCCGGCACTCCATACCAATACGGAATGCGCGCCGGCGCCTGGCTCTTCGTTCCGGCGATGCTGATGTAGCCGTGATATTGGCCCGGCGCGAGGCCACCCGCCCCGGGGATCGAGACCGTGATTTGCCGCGAGGCGCCGGCCGCCAGCGTGAACGAAGGCGCGTCGATGGACGGCGTCACAACGTTGTCGAGCGGCTTAACGGTCACCGCGAAAGTGTCCGATGCCGGGCCAATGTTGGTAACGGTCACGGTTTCCGACGAGCTTCTGGGCGGCTGAGCCGCGGCTGCCGCCGCCTCCGCCGGAGCGGTGGACCCGCCTCCGCTCCCGGAAGTCACCAGGAAATCGAGCATGCTCGGACTCGCGGCCACACCGGTCTGAAGCGTTCCCAGCAAGTCCAATCTGCCGCCGCCGCCGATCTGCGGAGGAACTACGCTATTGTCGGGATACCGATCCAGCTCCGTCGCGCCATTGATCACAAGGGAACGGTATTGCGGTCCGGACAATCCGGGATGGGCGGCCATCGCCACGGCTATTGCACCGGCAACCACGGGGGTCGCGAAGCTGGTGCCAGCGCCCAAGTCCAGGTAGAGCCCGTAGAAAGCAAGCGTATCGAGAAAAGTGTAGGGCGGATAGGCGCCCAGGCTTTCGTATTGCGTCGTGTCCGCGGTGACGTACCAGTTGCCGACCGCCAGGATGTCGGGTTTGACTCTGCCGCCCGGACTCGGACCGGCGGCTGAGAACGACGAAACGATGTTAGAGGGATGCGGCAGGGACGTGATGTAGTCGAAATCGAGATTGCTCTGCGCGCCCGGACCGGCTTTCACCTGTTGCTGAATCTGCTCGCCGTCGGCCTGGCTGATGAAAAGCGTGGGCAAGCCGGTGGTCACCGTAGGAAGAAACAATTCCCGGTTGAAAGTGTAGTCGAATATCGAGTCGGACCGGTTGTTGTAAATGACCACGCCCACGGCGCCGGCGGCCTGGGCGTTACTGATCTTGCTATCGAAGGCGCAGGCCGTGGGCGTGCCGCCTCGCGAGATCAGCGCGATCTGGCCGGTGAGGCTGTTGGGCGGAAAGGCGCTGCAACCGAACCCGTTGCTATCGAGCGCCGTAACGTCGACCAGGGCGCCTGAGATCTGCCCTGTAATGCCGGAATCCAGCAACGCCGGCGGCACCACCCCGAGGTAGGAATTGAGATTGCCCACGGTGACCGCGCTCCAAAAGAAACGCTCGTTCTCGCTTGCGCCGACCGCGATCGCCGAGGGCGTAACCGCGGGACCGGTGATGGTGCCCGGGTCCGATCCGTCGTTGCCCGCGGCCACCACCACCAGCGTGCCCGCGGCGAGCGCCGAGGCGATCGCCCGCGATTCCACTCCACTCTCGTCAGCGAGGTCGGTCACCGGGGTGCCGTAGCTGTAGTTGACGACGTTCATTCCGTCGTTCACGGCGTCCTGGAGGCCGGATAGAAAGGTGACCACGCTGGACATTCCGTCATCGTTAGCAATCTTATAGTTGCCGAGCCAGGCGCCGGGAGCGATGCCGGTGAGCGGGCCCACTCCGGGAGATTTCGGATCGTTGGTCAGCCCCGCGGCGATCATCGCCACGCCCGTACCGTGACCGAACAGGTCGACGCCGCTGGTGTTGGAGATTCCCGCCCCCGGGTCCGAGTACACGCGCGAAACGATCACCTTGTTGTTGGTGTTGGCCGCCTCCCCGCCGCTCGAGACTACCGGATATCCGTTGGGAATCGCGGTGGTGAAACCCTGGAAGCCGGGATGTACGATATCGATGCCCGAGTCGAGAATGCCGATCTTGATGCCGGCCCCGGCCTGGGCCGATCCGCCCGAGAGCGTTTGCCAGGCTTGCGGAACGCGATGCACGTTCACGGCGTGATCCAGCAGCTTGTGGTGGAGCTTGTCGGGATAGACGCCTTTGACGTTGGGCATCTGACGCAACTGCGCCGCGGCCTGCTCGGTGAGGTCCGCCGCCACGGCGTTAATCAACGTGTCGTACCGGTGGGTGACGGCGCCGCCCAGACCACGGATGCTCGCTTCCGCTCGTGCGTGCTCGGCCCGAATGCGGGCCCGGTGGGCCACCACGTCCAGATCCGCGGCCGCGTAGCGCGCGCCCTTCGCCATCGAAACAGAGACGGCGGGTGCGCTCTGAAGCTCCACGATGTAACGTCCCGGGATCGCCTGGGCGGCCAGCCCGACCGCAGAGACGACAAGAAGAAAAATCCGATTCATAAACAATTTTACAATACCCCAGTTCTCAAGATCGGACGCGGAAGGTTACGACTTTAAAGACGCGGACACACACGATCTGGAATACACAGGAAGCTCCCTTAACCCTCTGGGATGCACCGGGGTGGTGAATCGTTTCGCCTTTTGTTAGAATAGTTCCAGGCGCTGTCGCCCCTCAACAAACTAATGGCCAACAAACCTGCCTTCGCCCAAGGCGCGCAAGTCGAACATCCCAGGTTCGGTCTCGGGAGCGTGCTTTCTTGCGGTGAAGAATACATCGTGATCAAGTTCGACGACCACGGGGAAAAGAAATTCATCCTGTCGATCATCCTGCCCAACCTCAAGAAGAGCGACCGCCAGCCTCCGGTCGAGAAGCGCCGCAGCTCCAAGAAGAAGACAGCGCCCGTGGCGGCTGGGTAGCCGCAATGACCCGCCTGGCCGCGCTGGTGTTGCTGTCCGTCTTGACGGCGATCGAGGGATGGGCGCAGTCCGGCTACGGCAAGGCGCTGAGTTTTTCCGGCTTCACGTGGCTCGCGAAGATATCCAGCTCTCGCGTTGGTCCAGGGCCCAACTGGTTTTCGCAGAACAACGTGTGGACCGACGCCAAGGGTCTCCACCTGAAGATCTCTCGCAGCGGCTCCAGATGGTATTGCGGCGAGGTCGTATTGCAGGCCTGGCTCGGCTACGGCACCTATCGATTTTATGTCGATAGCCCTCTCGACAAACTGGATCCGTATGTGGTCCTGGGCTTGTTCACCTGGAACGACGATCCCGCCTACAACAACCGCGAGCTCGATATCGAATTCTCCCGCTGGGGCGCCGCTACCAATCCGAGTGGATGGTACACGGTGCAGCCCTACAGCACGCCGGGGAACCAGGCCAGCTTTGTGCAGCCCTCAAATACGCCGCAGTCCACTCACAGGTTCGACTGGTTTCAGAACGCCACGGGCAATCGCAGCGTGCACTTTTCGAGCGTGAAAGGGCTGGATGCAGCAGGTCCTCTGATCATCGAGCACACGTTCACCAGCGGCGTGCCGCCCACCGGCAACGAGAACGTGCGCATCAACCTGTGGCTGTTTCAGGGCCACGCGCCGGCGAATCGCAGCTCGGTCGAGATCGTCATCAACAAGTTCGAGTTCATACCTCAGCCTCCAATTTGACCGATTACGGATCTGTTAAACTGAGGTTTCTCCTCCATGCGATTCGGCGTCGTCGTTTTCCCGGGTAGCAATTGCGACCACGACGCCTGGTACGCGCTCTCGCACAACCTGGGTCATCCGGCGGAATTCATCTGGCACGATTCGTCGGACCTGGGTCAGGCGGACGCCGTGATCCTGCCCGGCGGTTTCGCCTACGGCGACTATCTTCGCTGCGGCGCGATCGCAAAATTTTCTCCGGTGATGGCCGCCGTGCGCAAGTTCGCCGCCGGCGGGGGCCTGGTGCTTGGAATCTGCAACGGCTTCCAGATCCTGGTGGAGAGCGGTCTGCTCCCGGGCGCGCTGCTCCGGAATCGCAGCCTCAGATTCGTCTGCCGGCAGGTGACCCTGCGTGTGGAGACCAGCAACACGCCGTTCACCTCCGCCGCCACGCGCGGACAGCTTCTTCGCGTTCCCGTCGCGCACGGCGAGGGCTGCTACTTCGCCGACGATCGCACGGTGGCGATGCTCCGCGCCGAGGACCGCGTGGTGCTCCGTTACCTCGACAACCCCAACGGGTCGCTCGACGACATCGCGGGCATCTGCAATGAGGACCGCAACGTGATGGGCATGATGCCGCATCCCGAGCGCGCCGCCGATCCGCTGGTCGGCTCCTCCGACGGGCGCGTGATTCTCGAAAGCATGGTGAGATCGCTGGTGGCTGCCCACGCATGAGCGATTTGACCCCTTTCGAGCTTGACAAAGTCCGCTCGATCCTGGGGCGCGAACCCAACGAAACGGAAACCGGCATTTTCACCGTGATGTGGAGCGAGCACTGCTCCTACAAGAGCTCGCGCCTACACCTGAAGAAACTGCCGACGCGCGGCCCGCGCGTGCTGGTCGGGCCGGGTGAAAACGCCGGCATCGTCGACATTGGAGACGGCTACGCGATTGCCTTCAAGATCGAATCGCACAATCACCCGAGCTTCATCGAGCCGTTCCAGGGCGCGGCCACCGGCGTCGGCGGCATCCTGCGCGACATCTTCACCATGGGCGCGCGGCCCATCGCCGTGATGGACGCTCTGCGCTTCGGCCCTCTCGACCATCCGGCAGCAGGCGATCGCAATCGCCGGATTCTCGAAGGTGTGGTCGGCGGCATCGCGCATTACGGCAATTGCTTCGGCGTGCCCACCGTCGGCGGCGAGTGCGTTTTCGAGCCGTGCTACAACGGCAACCCTCTGGTGAACGTTTTCGCGCTCGGCGTTTTTCGTCACGACGAGATTTTCTACGGCCGAGCCTCCGGCGTCGGCAACCCCGTGATCTACGTGGGGGCCAAGACAGGCCGCGACGGCATTCACGGCGCCTCCATGGCCTCGGCCGAGTTCACCGAAGAGTCCAAGCAGAAGCGGCCGAACGTGCAGGTGGGCGATCCGTTCATGGAGAAGTTGCTGCTCGAGGCGTGCCTGGAGGCGATGCGCACCGGCGCCATCGTCGGCATTCAGGACATGGGCGCCGCGGGCCTGACCTGCTCGACTTGCGAGA
This sequence comes from Bryobacteraceae bacterium, assembly GCA_041486445.1. Lineage (GTDB taxonomy): Bacteria > Acidobacteriota > Terriglobia > Bryobacterales > Bryobacteraceae > Palsa-187. The sequence continues at coordinate 9,533 of JBGPLI010000094.1, read as the reverse complement.
TGGGCAGCCGCGCCGGCACCGGCGTCGAGATCGAGCTGTCGCTGGTACCGCAGCGCGAGACCGGCATGAGCCCGTACGAAATCATGCTGTCGGAGTCGCAGGAGCGCATGCTGCTGGTCGCCGCCAAGGGCCGCGAGGAAGAAGTGTTCGCGGTGTTCCGCAAGTGGGGACTCGACGCGGTCGCCATCGGCCGCGTCACCGATGACGGAAAACTGCGTGTAAAGAATCGCGGCGCGGTAGTCGCGGAAATTCCCAATCGACCGCTCGCCGAGGAGGCGCCCCTCTACGATCGCCCGCACAACGTCGCTCCGCAACGCAGCGCTCCGATGGAAGCGCCACAATTTTCGAGCGCTGATCTGGAGGCCGATCTCCTGGCGATCCTCGGTTCCGGCGACGTCTGTTCCAAGCGCTGGATCTGGCAACAGTACGACTACATGGTGCGCACCAACACGCTGGCCGGGCCCGGCGCCGACGCCGCGATCGTGCGCATCAAGGAAACGGGAACCAGCGTAGCGATGTCGCTCGACGGCAATGCGCGCTACTGCTCGCTCTCGCCTCGGGAAGGCGCGCGCCTGATCGTCGCCGAGTGCTGCCGGAATCTTTCCACCGTGGGCGCGCTGCCGGTGGCCGCCACCAACAATCTGAATTTCGGCAACCCGGAGCGCCCCGAGATCATGGCGCAGCTCGTCGAGACCATCGAAGGCCTGGCCGAAGCCTGCCGCCACTTTGAGACGCCCATCACCGGCGGCAACGTCAGCCTGTACAACGAAACCCTGGGCGAGGCGATCTGGCCGACGCCCGTGGTGGGCATCGTCGGATTGATGAAGACGGCCGCGCCCGTCACCATTCCGTTCAAGGATGAAGGCCGGACGGTGATTCTGCTCGGGGGGTTCGGCGCGACCGATGTCACACGCTTCGGCGGCACCCAGTACGCCAAGGTGGTGCTGAAAGCTCTGTGGGGGTTGCCTCCGGCGCTCGATCTCGATTACGAAAGACGCGTGCAGGCCGCGATCCGCGAGATCGTCGCGGAAGGGCTTGCCGAATCGGCGCACGATTTGAGCGACGGCGGGCTCGGCGTGGCTCTGGCCGAGTGTTGCGCCGGAGGCGTCGGCGCCGCGATCGAGCTGCGGACGGATCTCCGCCCGGAGCTGGCGCTGTTTCACGAAGGCCCGTCGCGAATTCTCGTATCAACAGCCGCGCCGGAAGCGGTGGAGCGCGTCGCGCGCAAGCACGGCGTCGAAGCCGCGCGCATCGGTGCTACGATGAAAGCGAGGTTACTGATCGATCAAGGATCGGTTACTTTGATCGACTCCCCCGTGGATCGGCTGCGAGAGGTTTCAGAGAACGCGCTCGAAAGTCAGTTGACGCTTCAGCATGTTTGACAAGTTCCACGAGGAGTGCGGAGTGTTTGCCATCTACGGCCATCCCGAGGCCGCCAATCTCACTTATCTTGGGCTCTACGCGCTGCAACATCGCGGCCAGGAGAGCTGCGGCATCGCTTCGAGCGACGGCCGCGACATTCACACCCACAAGAGCATGGGCCACGTGGCGGATATCTTCACGCCGGAGGTGCTCGGCAGCCTGCCGGGCGAGCTGGCCATCGGCCACACGCGCTACTCGACCGCCGGCGACACGGTGCTTCTCAACGCCCAGCCGTTCTCGGTGGCTTGCAACAAGGGACGCATCGCGGTGGCGCACAACGGCAACATCACCAACGCGAACGAGCTGCGCCGGGAACTGGAGCGCGAGGGCTCGATCTTCCAGGCCTCGAGCGACACCGAAGTCATTTTGCACCTGGTGGCGCGCTCGCGCGAGCGAACGCTCGCCAGCGCCCTGCGCGAGGCGCTGTTGCAACTCGAAGGCGCTTTCTCTCTGGTTTTTCTGGCCGAGGACCGCATCCTGGTGGCGCGCGATCCTCACGGCTTCCGCCCTCTCGCTTTCGGACAGATGGAGCTTTCCGGCGGACGCGTCTGCTACGTGTTCGCCTCGGAAACCTGCGCCTTCGACCTGATCAACGCCACATATCTCGGCGACGTCGAACCCGGCGAGATGGTGACGGTGGGCAATGAGGGAATGACGCGGGAGCGCTACGCTCCGGTGCGCGACCATGCCCATTGCGTCTTCGAGCACGTCTATTTCTCGCGGCCAGACTCGATCGTGTTCGGCCGGCCGGTGCAGGAGTCGCGCGAGATGCTGGGCCGTCTGCTCGCCCTCGAGTGCCCGGTCGAGGCCGACGTCGTCGTGCCGGTGCCCGATTCGGGCGTGGCGGCCGCCATCGGCTACGCCACCGAGTCCGGCATTCCGTTTCGCCAGGCGCTGATCCGCAATCACTACGTGGGCCGGACGTTCATCGAGCCGTCCCAGGCCATCCGCGATTTCGGCGTGAAGCTCAAGCTCAATCCGGTGCGCCATCTGCTCGAGGGCAAGCGCGTCGTGCTGGTGGACGATTCGATCGTGCGCGGCACCACCAGCCGCAAGATCGTCCGCATGGTGCGCGGCGCGGGCGCGCGCGAAGTGCACTTCCGCATCTCCGGCCCCCCGACGATCTCTCCCTGCTTCTATGGAGTGGACACCCCGAGCCTGGCCGAGCTGATCGCCGCCAACAACACCGTCGAGGAGATCCGCCGCTTTCTCGAAGCGGACTCGGTCGGCTATCTCTCGCTGGCGGCGCTTCGCGAAGCGGTCGCCGATCGCAATCACGACTACTGCTACGCCTGCTACACCGGCAACTATCCCACCGAGCTGATCAACATCGGTGAGCTGATGGCCGCGAAGGACCGGCGCGGGTAGGCTTTGACTCTGCACACTCACGACTTGGTTAAAGCGTGGAGCGAATTCGAGGTCAGCAATGGCCCCAAAGTGCTCGACGGCGACTCTATGCTGCTTGCGCCACGAATGGAGTCTCACACGGTATGTCACAACTCGTGGGCTAGTGTCGTCGACCAAGCCGACTTCGGCATCCAGGACAGACGCCTGCATCTCTCGCTTATCCCGCAACCCTTCTTCGGCTCTGTCTCAACCGCGCGAGTCGTAATCCTCACTCTGAATCCGGGCCTGAATCCGATCGACTACTATGGCGAATTCTGCGTCCCCGAGTATAGAGAAGCGCTCTGTGGAACCCTCCAGCAACGCCTTGACCCGAGCTTCCCGCACATCTTCTTGAACCCTCGGTTTTCCTGGCATTCGGGCTTTTCATACTGGCACCGGCGCCTCGCCCGACTCATTGACACCTTCACCGACGACTTCAAGATCGCCCGCCGCGAAGCGCTCTCCTTCTTCGCAAGGTCGGTGGCAAATCTAGAACTGTTGCCGTATCATTCGGCATTTAGGCAGGGCCATCGCTGGAGCTTGAAGGAAGGGGACCCTCCGAACGTCGTTGTCTATAATCCAATCGAAGCCCGCGCGGCACACCTCACTCCGGAGAGTAAAGGCGGCAAAGCAATCCTGAAACACCTCAAGCAGTGCTGGCGGGACGTCACCACCGGCGCCGGCTAAACGCCGTTGCAGCTTGTCGCCGCGCTGGACGAACCCGCCCGCGCTGATCGCGCCACCCTTGCATCTCGGGCCTGTCAAGGGTACCGTAGGGTTATGGCCGATCTGAAGCTCGACCAACCGGAAACCGCCCAAGTCGAAGTCGACGAGGAAACGCTGGCTGCCATCGATCGTGGATTGAAGGCAGCCCGGGAGGGCCGCTCGGTCCCGCTCGATGAAGTCCGCGAGATGATCCCCGAGTGGATTTCCAAGTTCGAATCACAGAACCAGCGCTAGCTGACTTTGAAGAGATCATGGCCTACTCCTGGGCCAAGTATCCGGATGGCGCGGGACAGTTCGGCCGCTCGCTGCTGAATCACGTCGAAATTCTCAAGACTTTCCCCTATGTTGGCAGCCTAGTTGGGGAGCGATCTGGCGTACGGCAGCTTGTCCACACGCCCTTTCTCATCTACTACGCTGTGTTTCCTGAAAGACGGCTTGTTGAGGTACTCCATTTCTGGCACTCCTCTCGCCGGCCGCCGGCTCTCTAACACCGCCGCGCTCCTGGGGCACCGGGGGGTCTACATCCCGTTCGTCGCGGTGCTGGTCAACAAGAACTGAACCGCGACCGTCAGGGAGCGGACAGGCTAGGGAGCCAACGGCTCCACGCGGACGATCGTGCCGGCGTGCTGATCCCCCAGCCACAGGCTGGAGAGAGCGCCGGACTTCTGGACCTCTACGTGGCGCACGTTGGTCTCGTGCGGCAGCAGATACTCGGTGAATTCCCCAGTCTGAGAGTTCAGCCGGACGGCAAGATCGGTGTCCATTCCGGCGGCCCAGGCGTAGGTCTTGTCGTCGAACTGCGCATCGTAAGGACGCGTCCACGGAGTGGGGACGTTCCACTCGGTGATCTTCTGCGTCTTGGGATCGAACATCGCGATTCCGTTTCCGTTGTATTTGCCGCACCACACGCGGTCCTGCGAGTCGATGTGTCCCCGCCGGCAACCACCCTCGCCCTTGGTGGGGAAGTCGTACCAGACCGTCTTCAAAGTCTTGCCGTCGGTCACCCACATCTTGTCGTTATTCATGTTCATACCGATGGCGTTGTTCTGGGAGTCGGCCACAATATCGTACGCTTGCGCGCGCGGACTCCCCGGGGGATAGGTCACGTGGGTCCACTCGTTGGTCTTCAGGTCGATATGCCAGGCGCCGCCCGCCTCGCCGGTGGCGAACGCGACGTTGGCCCACAGCTTCCCGTCTACATTCTGATAGGCCGGGTCGATCATCGTCAGATGGGCGTCCCCCAAATCCGAATCCGGGACTGGAATCTTGAAGGTCTCCATTTTTTCGGTCTTGGGGTCGAACCGGACGAGCTGCAACTGGGACATGTTGCCGTAGTAGATCCGGCCTTCTTTGTCCACATCGATCTGAAGGCCGCCCTGCGCGATCTGGCCGAGCCGGGCTTGGGGAACCGAGTACTCCACCACTTTGCCGGTCTTGACATCGAGCTTCCCGAAGAACTGGGAATTGAAATCCGAGTACCACAGGTTGCCCTGGGCGTCGAACACTTCGTCGTGAGGCGATGCATCCGGCCGCGGCAGGTCGTACATCGTGTAAATCACCTGCGTCGCCTTGCCTTTAGGGCGCGGCGAGGTCTTCAACGGAAAATCGAACGCGTCCTGCGAGCTGAGGTTAATCGAGCTGAGGTATTTGGCGAAGGTGATCTGGGCGGCGTTGGGCGGCCGCGACAGCCCTTCGACCGGCCGCATCCACGGATGCAGGGGCGAGGAGTTGTTGGTGTGGAAGCCCATCCGGTGGACCACTTCGGCCATGTCATCCGCGTTGTAACGGGAGAACAGGATCCGCTGGAGCGTGTGGCAGGTGACGCAGCCGCCGAGCGACATCTTCTGCTCGCGCGTTCCGGGCACGCTCGCGAACCATTCGCCGTTGGAGAGCTGCTGGGCGAGCTTCGTGTTCTTGGTCACCTTGCTGAGCTGGAGATCGAGCTGGGCCCCTTGCGCGCTCACTTCGACGGAAGTCTTGGGCAACTCATATCCGACGGCGCGTATGCCGATCGCGTACTTGCCCGGCTGCAATCTCTCGCGCGGGAAGGTGTACTGGCCCTGAGCGTTGCTCACCACCCAGGTGCTGATGGTGGAGCCATCCTTCTTGGCGCCGACGATCACGCCCTCCATCGCGCCTTCGGCTTGCGAGGTCACTTTACCTGTCAGCGCAGTAGTGGACGGGATTTCCGCGGCCATCGCCAGACTGGCAAAGACCAGACCGAACAGGGCCGCACTCAACCCGATCATAGCAACAAATGCCGCTTTCCTCATGGTGAATTTTCCTTTCGTTAATCAGTCCCTCGGCTGAACGCGGATCAGGTCGTTATTGTAATCGGCGTACCAGACCGTCACCGGCGAGGTGGAGGCGTCGATGATGGTTCGCCGGTCGTAGGCGTAAGGCTCCGGCAACTGGTAAACAATCCAATGGTCGGTCTTGGGGTTGTAGCGGAGCATCTGGCGGCCGTGCAGCACGCCGCCCCAGATCTCGCCGTTTTTGTCCGGGAAGGCTTCGTAGAAGTCTGTGTAAGGATGCGGGGCGATGGGCGGATAATGCTCCTCGATGCGCTGATCCTTGGCGTTGAGCGAGATGAAAGCGCCATCGGCTCCGCCCCACCAGGTATTGCCAAAGGGATCAAAGCCGCCACGCTTGGCCGTCATCATGTGTTTGCCGCTGTTCAAATTGAGCAGCTTGCCGGTCTCGATCTCCAACATCTCGACGGTATTGCCCCAGTTGGCCGGCCCGCTGCCGCCCCAGTATTTTCCGTCGTAGGAAATCGCGTTGTCGTAGCTGCTGGCGGCTTGCAGCGGCCACTCCTTCAACACCTTGCCGGTTTCCGGATCCATCTTGACGATGCGGTTGGCGCGCGCATCCCAGACGAAGCCCTGCTGGTCCAGGGTGAAGTTGCCGAAACTGGGGGCGTTGATGGGGGTCCGGCTTTCGATCAGGAGTTGCTTCACGTTGCCGGTCGCGGGATCCAGGCGGTTGAGCTGATGCGCCCAATTTTCCGAGGCCCAGACGATCCCGTTCTTATCCACCACCTGGTGGTGGGTCCCCGGCATGGAGCCCGGCGTCAGCGGGAGCATGTAGTCCTTGAAGATGCCGGTCTTGGGATCCATTTTGCCGACGTAGCGGGTCTTGTGGCTGGTGTACCAGATGCCGCCGTCGTTGTCCAGAGCGGCATCGTGGAGTGCCAGCAGTTGGCGTGGCATCTCAAATTCGGTGACGATGACGTGGGTCGCCTGGCCGCGGGGGCGCGGGAACACGCGCAGCGGCGCATCCTTGGACTCCGGACCGCGCACGCGGGTGAGGAACTTCACCATGATGTCGAATTCCGGATCGGGATCGGTGATCGCGCGGTTGCGGACGGCAATGGCGGTGCCGGTGAAGTGCATCATGCGGTCCACTACCAGACGCCAGCCCTTTTCGTCGTAATGGCTGCGGAAGATCTGGTTCCAGGAGTGACAGCCCGAGCAATTCTTCTGCAGCGTGACCTTTTCCTCGGCCGAACCGGGGACATTCCACAGCAGCTCCGCGCTGCTCAACTGGGATTCGAGCTCCGGCGAAGCCGGAATATTGTCGGAATCGGCGATGCGCTCCAGCTCGATCTCGCCGAGATTGGTTGCGCCATTGATCGAAACCGAATCGCGCCGGTAAGCCTTGAACGGGACGGGTGTCGCGATCCGCAAAGTATAAGGACCCGTTTGCATGAGCGGAAATTCGAATTTGCCTGCGCCGTCGGTGTAGACAGTGGTCCGGACGCCGCTCGGTGCGACGAGCTGGACGCCCACGCCCTCGGGCGAATCTCCGCTCTTGATCTTCACCACGCCGGCGGCCCCGCCATGGAGGCCGCTTTGCACCGGCCACTTGTTCGTCTCCGCCTTGTAATAGGGGTTGATGGGTGGATTCTCGCCCTCCACGCAACATTTGCCCGAGTGGAAATACGCCCGCAGGTCCGCGATGTCGGCATCGGTGAGGCTGAACTTGAACGCCGGCATGAGGGCACTGCCGTCCTTGATCTTGGCGGTGACGGCGTCGTCGGTGGGCGGGTTGGTGCGCGCATAGAGATTCTTCAACAAAGGAGCGCTCTTGGCGTACTGGTTGTGACACATCCAACATTTATAGAAGTAAATGTTTTCGCCGCGTCCGGCGCCGCTATCGGCCACAATACGGTAGGTATCCAGCAGGAGCGAGCGCTGGAGATCGTCCGTGATGCCTTGTGTGTCGGCCGCCTGGGCAGTGCGTAACCATGTCATCGCGCCCGCGGCAACGAGAGCCAGTGCAATGGCGAGCGAAACGCGAATTGTTCGGCTTTGTGTCGGCATATGTTCCCCTTTGAACGGATCTATGTTGTTGGCCTTCCGCGCCAGTAGAAAGTATACACCTTGGTGGCAATCATTTCCACGCGGCGTAGACCGGCTTGCCCACCAGGAACTCCGGATTCGCGCCCGGGCGCGGCCGGAACTTCTGCGCGCGCCCATTGGCGACCTCGGCGACGTAGAGATTGCCTTGCTGATCCACGCTCGCTCCGTGCATGTTGAAGAGGCCGCCGGGGAAATCGCCCAAGGTTCCCCACGAATATAAGAGATGACCGGCGAGGTCGAATCTCACGACCTTGGCCGTGGTGTCGTCGAACGCCCACAGATGGCGATCCGCGGACATGTACAGGAAATTCACCGAGGACGGCGTGGCGAAAGGCCACTGATCCACAAACTTGCCGTTCTCATCGAATACCTGCATCCGGCGGTTGCCGCGGTCGCTCACATACACGCGGCGCGTCACCGGATCGACCGCGATTCCGTGCACCACGTTGAAATAGCCCGGCCGCGTCTCGGTGGGCGGAGTCCCCTTCACGCCCCAAGCCATCAGGAATTTGCCGTTCTTGTCGAACTTGGCCACCCGCGTGCCGTTGTAGCCGTCGGCGACAAACATGGTGCTGTCGGGCAGCCATGCGAGGAAGGTGGGCCGGTTGAAGTGTTTGTCGTCGGCGCCGCTCTGACCGGGCGTGCCGAGGGTCTCGACCAGCCGCTTGCCATCGTTCGAGAACTTGAAGATCGCGTGGCTGAAATCGTCCACGACCCAGACGTACTTTTCCGAATCGTAAGGATTGATGTAAACCGAGTGCGCCCGCTTGATCATGGAATCCCACTGCGTCCATCGCTCGACGATGTTGCCCTCCGCGTCGACTACCACGATGTTGTCCTCCCAGCGAGCGTCCACGCCTTTCGTGCCTTTCCAGTACTTATCCGTATCTTCGGGCAACTGGCCGGGCGCGCCTCCGCCGGGCAGGGCGGCTACGGGACCTTGCGACGCATTTCGGAAAGGCACCTGGCCTACCGGGAACGAGAGGCTCGGGCCGAATTGAGGTACGGGCGTGGGCGTGGGCCTTTGCAATACGGGCAGCTCACCGCGCTGAACGATGAAAATCCGGTTCGGGCTTTCGGCAAAAATACCCTCCACCGCGCCCCATCCCCATTTTTCATGTCCCGGCAATTGGGACATAGGCTTGGGCCAGTCGCGAACCACGTCGTAAGGACCGGTGAGATCCCAGCCGCCCTTCTCTCCTGGAACCGCCGCGAAGCCGGAGCCGGGCTTGGCCTGGCCGTGCACGGTTCGCTCACCGGCGGCGATGAGTAATGCCAGAACGCCCGCGCCGATGCTTGCGAAGGTAATCCATTTTCGACCCACCATTTTCCTCCCTTGTCTGCTCCCTGACGGTCGCGGTTCAGTAAGCGTATCCGCTCCCTGACGTGCCCAGAGGGCGCCCAGGTTCAGACTTGATGCACGATTCGGCCGCCAGCCATGGTCATCAGCGAGGTGATGCCGGCGATGCTCTTCTCCTCGACTGTGAGCGGATCGTCGCTCAGCACGGCCAGGTCCGCCAGCTTGCCGGGTTCGAGCGAGCCCTTCTTTTCCTCGTCGAAGGTGAGGTAAGCGCCGTGGATGGTCGCGCAGCGCAGCGCCTCGGCGCGGGTGATGGCCTGGTCCGGCGCCACGCG
>JBGPLI010000093.1:0-20864 GCA_041486445.1 Bryobacteraceae bacterium | reverse complement strand
GGCGTTCCTAACGCTGCCAACCACCGCTCGATCTGCTTCTGCTGATCCTCAGACACGACCAGCACGGGTGTTGGGCGGGGCATGACTCAGTATGAAGCAATTTCATCTGAATGTCCATCTATTTGTTGGACACTACACTAGGGACCAACGGATGGAAGGACGATGTGTTCTTCAAGTCCGCTGAAGCGGGCTGGGGGAAGTGCCCCAGAAGAACAAGAGATCTGCACGGACTGCGACCATGGCACGAAGCTCGGCGGCGAGCGTAGCCAGTGGCGCTTCACCCGCGGGCATCCCGCAGTTGCGCGAGAGGATCTGCTGCACTACTTCCCCAAGAACCGCGACGAGACCAGGAACGGCGAATGGATCCTGGGAAAGACGTTGTCGCGACTTTGGGCCCCTGCGGACTTCGAGTAATGACCGTGCCGGCGGTGACGGCGGCAGCGGCTTGAAGAAAGGTCCGCCGCGGAAATTTTCGCGATTCGCTCATGCAATGTTGAGCCTGCAATGTTGAACCTGCAATGTTGAACCTGAGGGTGTCAGGGGAGGGTGTCAGGGGAGGGTGTCAGGGGAGGGTGTCAGGGGAGGGTTGACCCGGGAGCCGAGTGGGTGTAGAATCCCCCCATGCGACTGCTTGCCTTTTCGCTCGTTCTGTCAGCCTCGCTTTTCGCCCAGGACAAAGGGGGGAAGGGCGGGCCATTACCGGCTCCAAAGAACCTGAAGCTTCTCAGTGACAAGTCCGACATGCGCTTCATCATGCAGAATTTCAATGAAGCGCTGGGAGTGCAGTGCGTCTATTGCCACGTGCAAGGCGATTTTGCGGCCGACACCAACCCCAAGAAGGAAATGGCGCGCAAGATGATCGGCATGGTCCGGCTGATCGACACCACCTTCCCCAGCAGCGCGGGCATTTTCCCCGACGGCTATCACGAAGTGGATTGCAGCACATGCCATCGCGGAAGCACGAAGCCCGAGACCAAGGCGCCGAGGAAATTCTACAATCGGGGCAACTCGCTGCTCGAGCCGCCCCCGGCGCAGCGGCCCGGCGTCAGCCTGAAGCTGCTCCCCGTGGAGACGAAGGTGCACGGCGCCGAATCCCTTATGGGCGAGTTCCGCGACGCGCTGAGCGTGGACTGCAACTACTGCCACGGCGGCGGAAAGCCGCAGGAGTGGGATCTCAACCCGCGCAAGGACATCGCGCGCAAGATGATCATGCTGGTGCGGCAGATCAACGCGCAGTTCCCCGGCACGGGCGTGTTCCCGCAGGGCGATCAGGAAGTAACCTGCTGGACCTGCCACCGCGGCGATCCGCATCCGGTGAGCGTAGGCAACAAGCGTTACGACCTGCCGGCGCCGAAGCAGTAAACGGCGCTCACGCTTTGAATCGCGGGAACAGCTTCTCGGCGTTCTCGCGCTCGATGGCGCGCATCACCTGCGCGGACAGCCCCAGCTTGGGCAGTTCGTTCACGGTGGACTCAATCGGCTCGGGCGAAAAGTCGGTTCCAAACAAGATGCGGTTCGGTTGCGCGAACTTGAGCATCGCGGCCATCGGATAGGGGAAGCTGGCGTGCGCGATGTCGATATAGAACTTCTGTAATTCGGCGACAACTCCGTTGGGGATGTACCCGTCGCGCTTGGCGTCGTGCGGGTAACGATCCTTGATGCGGCCCGCGATCATGGGCATGGTTCCGCCCGAGTGCGGAATGATGATCTTCAGGTTCGGATACCGGTGCAGCACACCGTTGGCCAGGATGCTGGTGCAGGCGCGGGTGATGTCGAAGTCGAACTCGTTCATCGAGACCGGCACGCTGTCGTTCAGGTCGCGGCAGCACCGCGGCGCCAGCGGATGCATGTACACGATCGCGTTGCGCCGGTTGAGCTCCTGCCACATCGGCTCGAAGTAGGGATCGCCCGGCCAGCGATTGCCGTTGTCGTTGGTATAAATGCCGATGCCGTCGGCCTTCAGGGTGTCGAAGCCGTACTCGATCTCCTTCATGACGCCTTCGATCTCGGGCAGCGGCACGCCCGTGAACAACCCGAAGCGCTTGGGATGCTCGGACATGATCTTGGCCCCGTAGTCGTTCCCGATCCGGACGGCCTTGCGTCCTTTCTCCGTGCCGTCGTAAAGAATGTCGCCCATCTGCGTCATCGACAGCATGGCGACGGCGATGTCGAATTTGTCCATCTGCTCGAGCGAGAGCTCCGGCGTCCACGGTCCGAAGCCTCCTCGGCCGCGCCCCCCGGGGCCGGTCCGCAGGGCGGGCGGCGAGTGGTGATGGTGGACATCGATTCGTCCGCCCTTGGCGGTCGACTTGTTGACGAATTGTGCGCTCGCGGGCAGCATCGCACCCGCGCCGGCCGCGGCGAGTGCCTTCAGAACTTCTCGCCGCGAGGCATTTTGATGTGTCATGATGACTCCGTTTAGCAAGTATACTTCACGAGTCCGTGAGGTAGAATTGAGAGGTTTGGAGGTGACCATGAGAACGAAACTGGCTCTCTTGGGTGCGGGGATGCTCCTGGCAGCCGCGGCCCCAATGCTCGCGCACCACGCGTTCGCGGCGGAATTCGACGATAAGAAGCCGATTGAAGTGACCGGCACGGTTTCCAAGCTGGAGTGGATGAACCCTCACATCTGGCTTTACGTCGACGGGAAAGACGAAACCGGCAGGACGGCGACCTGGGCCTTCGAAGGCGGCCCGCCGGCCTTTCTCATTCGCGCCGGCTGGACCAGAAACGCCCTAAAGATTGGCGACACGGTCACTGTCCGCGGGTTCCGCGCCAAGGATGGCTCCACCAACGCGGCCTCAAGGCAGGTGACGCTGCCCGACGGCAAGAAAGTGTTTGCCGGGACGGCCGACGACGGCGGACCAACGCAGCAAGGGAAATAACGTGAAAAATCGTTTCATTGTCCTTGCCGTGTTGTCTCTGGCTCCAGCAATGAGCGCTCAGAACCTGCCGCGCACGCCCGACGGCAAACCCGATTTCTCCGGAGTCTGGGCCGGCCCCGGCTTCGCCCACAAGGAAGGACCCAACGACACCGACGTCGCGCAAGTGGCGGGATTCGAGACCAAGGATCTCCCGTTCCGGCCCGGCGGAGAGGCCCTGTTTTTCAGGAAGTGGACCGGCGACCTTCTTCACGACGATCCGGAGGCGCTGTGCCTGCCGGACGGGTTCCCGCGCGAAGCGCTGTCTCCTTACGCCACCCAAATCCTCCAGCCACCCGGCTATGTGGTGATCCTTTACGAGTACGAACGGTTCTGGCGCATCATCCCCACTGACGGGCGTCCTCATCCCAAAGATGTGGAGCTCACCTGGATGGGGGACGCGGTCGGCCGCTGGGAGGGAGACACGCTGGTGGTCGACACGATCGGGCTGAAAGAGTGGGAACTGGACGGCAGAGATCACATGCACAGCGACGCGCTACACGTGATCGAGCGCTTCCGCCGCACCGACGCCCGGACCATCGACTACGAAATGACGATCGACGACCCGAAAATTTTCACCAAACCCTGGTCGCAAAAGTTCATCATGAGGCTGCATCCGACCTGGAAGCTGCTGGAGCAGGTCTGCGAGGAGAACAACCGCGATCTCCAGCACTACAAACCGGAAGCGGCCAAGTGAATCAGGATACATTGGAAAAGCTCGCGATTCGGGAGCTGGTCGAAAACTGGGCGATGTGGCGCGACGCCGCGGATTGGGAACGGTTTCGAACCGTCTGGCACGACGATGGGCGCATGATGGCGACCTGGTTTCAGGGAACCGGCGACGAGTTCATCCGCGTGAGCCGCGAGGGGTTCAACCGGGGAGTGAGCATCCTGCATTTCCTCGGCGGACATTCGGTGGAGCTGGCGGGCGACCGGGCGATCTCGCAAACCAAGATGACCATCTCCCAGCGTGCCGTCGTCCATGACGTGCTGTGCGACGTAGTGTGCACCGGACGATTCTACGATTTCATCGAGAAGCGCAGCGGACGTTGGGGAATGGTGCTGCGGCAGCCCATCTATGAAAAGGACCGGATGGATCCGGTCGATCCGTCGAAAACGCTCAAGCTCGACCAGCAGCTTCTGGAGCGTTTTCCGGAAGGTTATCGGCACTTGGCGTATCTTCAGACCGGCATTGGTTACAACGTCAAGCGCGACATGCCGGGGCTGAAGGGGCCGGAGGTCGAGGCGCTGTATGAACGCGGAAGGAAATGGCTCGCCGGCGGGCCGATTTGACCGGCGGGCCGATTTGAAGGGAAAGGGAGTCAACCATGTTAGTTTTGCTTCTCGCTTTGTTGCTTGCTCCGGCCGGGGTGCTGAACGCGCAGTCCCGGAATCTGGAAATGTATTGGATCGACGTCGAGGGAGGGGCCTCCACGCTGATCGTCTCGCCGTCGGGAGAGTCCATGCTGATCGACACAGGATATGAGACCGGCGACCGCGACCCCAAGCGCATCTATGCCGCGATCCAGGCGGCCGGCTTGAAGAAACTCGATTACCTCGTGATCAGCCACTACCACGCGGACCACGTGGGCGGGTTGGCCTCGCTGTCCAAGATGATCCCGGTGGGCAAGTACTATAGCCGCGGTGATGAGTACGAAAAAGAGAATCAGAAATGGTACGACAGCTACACAACCGCGTCCAAGGGCAAGCGGACCATCGTGAAGCCCGGTGATGAGATTCCGCTCAAAGGCGTAAAGGTTACGGTGGCCGCAGCGGACATGAAGATTCTCGACAAGCCCATCAACGGCGGCGGTCCGAATCCGCTGTGCGCCGATGCGGAGCAGAAGGTCCCGGTCGCCCCGGAGAATGAGCGCACGGTCGGCGTGTTGATGAGCTATGGCAAGTTCAAGTACCTGAATCTGATCGATCTCGACTGGGCCAAAGAGATGGATCTGGCGTGTCCGGTGAACAGGCTTGGCAAGGTAACCATCTATCAGACGGGCCGCCACGGCTCGTTCGACGGCGCGGGCGCGCCGGCTCTTCTCGGCGCCATCCAGCCTCAGGTAATCATTGTCAACAACGGACCGAAAAAGGGAATGGGGCAAGTGGACAATAACGTCAAGTCCGCCACCCCGGCGGGCAAGCACACCGCGCCGTATGAGAAGGTTTCTTATTTAAGAATGGCCAAGCTGCCGGGAATCGAGGGCATCTGGCAGATTCATAAGTCGCTGCTGGATAGTGACCCCAGCCATAACGCTGCGCCCGACATGATCGCGAATCTCGAAGACACAGCGGACTGCAAAGGGAACTGGATCAAGGCCTCGATCGCGCCGGACGGCAAGTTCACCGTCACGAATGGCCGCAACGGGTTCAGCAAGACGTATATGGCGCGCTGAGTTCGGGAAGGTGCGCGGATTAAGCCGCGTCACGCACTTCGATGCTGATTTCCTTGCCCAAGGCCTTGAACCCGGCTTCAATCTGATCGAACCGGGAGTGGTGGCGCAGATCGAACAAGCGTTCCACACTGGTCTTGGGGACGGCCAAGCGTCGCGCTAGTTCCGCCCTGGAAATGGCGGCTGCGCGAAACTGCCGGTACAGCTCGGCTTTGGCAGCCTGGAGAGCGGGGAGCCGGATCAAGCGGAATTTGCGCCCGCGAGATTGAGTTGGATGCGGCAGCGCTTCACCATTGCGAATGTGTTCCTGCACGAGAGTCTGCAACAGGGCGATTGCCATCTCGTGAGCTTCCTCTTCTGTGTCAGCCTGCGAGACACCCCAACCGAAGTCCGGGAAGCTAATAACAAAACCACCTTCTTTCGCCGGATCGAAAAGCGCGGAGTATTCCAGACGCTTGCTCATTTTGGCTTCATACCCAATTGCTTGAGAATGCTGTAATAGGTACCGGTCATCCCCGCCGCCACTCGTCAATCAGATTCGCCACCAGGCTGGTCCAGCCGGTCTGATGGCTTGCCCCGAGTCCGGCGCCATTGTCCCCGTGGAAATGCTCATAAAACAGTAGATAGTCGCGCCAGTGCGGATCGGTCTGGAATTTCTCCGCGCCGCCGAACACCGGCCGCCGTCCCTCCGCGTTCCGCCTGAAAATGCCGATCAGCCGGCCAGCGGCTTCTTGTGCCATCTCGCGCGGTGTCACGGGTCCTTCCAGTTCAGAACCTAGCGCTTCGTCGAACTTGATCAGCGACTCGATCAGCAGATAGGAAGTCGGAAACCAGATGGGACCCCGCCAATTGGAGTTTCCTCCTTTGAGCTTGATGTCCTCCTCGGCGGGTTCATAACGCACCTGGCTGTGTCCGAAGACGAACGGATGATGCTTGTGGTACTTCGATAGACTTCGGAATCCGGCGTCGGAGAGGAATTCGCCAGGGTTCCACAGCCGCTCCAGAATACGGACGAGCTGATGCCGGTCGACGATGGAGAGGACGTGCACCGGGGCGCCGTCGCGCGTGGATGTATAGCAAGCGTGGCCGACCAGCTCGGGACGATTCTTGATGAACCAATCGACGTCGCGGAGGAAGGCTGGGTACGCCTGAAGCTCCTCATCGCGCAGAACCTCCACGGCGAATAGCGGGATCAACCCGACCAGCGAACGAACCCGGAACTTGTGGAACTCGCCATTCGGATAGCGGAGGATATCGTAGAAAAATCCGTCCCGTTCGTCCCACAGTTGGTAGTCGCGGCCGCCCATCTTCTTCATCGCCGCGCCGATGTAGATGTAGTGTTCGAAGAACTTGGTGGCCAGTCCCTCGTAGGTCTTGTTCTCCTTGGCCAGCTCCAGCGCGATCCGCATCATGTACAGGCAGAAAAAGCCCATCCAGCCGGTTCCGTCGGATTGCTCCAGGATGGCTCCGTTGGGGAGCTTCTCGCTGCGGTCCACCACGGTGATATTGTCCAGACCGAGGAACCCGCCCTCGAAGACGTTGTTGCCCTGGCTATCCACTTTGTTGACCCACCATGCGAAGTTGATGAGCAGTTTGTGAAATGATTTTTCCAGAAATTGCCGGTCCTTCCGGCCACGCACGCGATTCTCGATTTCATACACGCGCCAGCAGGCCCACGCGTGGACGGGCGGATTCAGGTCCGAAAATTCCCACTCATAGGCTGGGATCTGTCCATTGATGTGCTGAAACTGCTCAAACAGCATGAACCACAGGTTGTCTTTGGCGAATCCGGGATCGACCAGCGCCATCGTCACGCACTGGAACGCGAGATCCCACGCGGCGAACCACGGATACTCCCACTTGTCCGGCATCGAGAGGATCCGCATGGAGTTGAGATGCCGCCAGTGCCGGTTGCGGCCATGCTTGCGGGATTCCGGCGGCGGCCAGGCGGGGTTGTCGCCCTCGATCCATACATTGACGTCGAACAGGTAAAGCTGCTTGGTCCAGATCAGGCCGGCCAGAGCCTGGCGCTGGATCATCTTCTCTTCTTCGGTTGCGCGCGGAGGGTGGACGGTCGAGTAGAATTCGTCCGCCTCGGCTTTCCTCCGGGCGACGATGTCGTCCACTTCGTCGAGCGGATCGTCCAGCCGTTGCGGAGTCAGCCGCAGCCGCAGCACCGAGGATTGTCCGGCGGGAATCCGCAGCGTGTAGTCGAGACACGCTTTGGTCCCGGTATGTTCGGGGTTCACCGCGTCACGCTCGCCATTCACGATGTAACGATGAAAAGCGTCTTTGACGTACGCCGAGCGGCTCTGCGCGGACGGGCCGTACACTCGCGGAGCATTGGTCTCATTGCCTGTGAACAGCGGCGTCGCGCCGGCAGGACCGTAGAGATTGCGCTCGCCCAGCCGGTACTCGATCGCGAGGTTCTTCGGCGGCGCCGCGTTTCGGTCGTTCGCCACCAGGCGAAGATGGCCGCCGCCGTTTGATCCGAGCAAGATCTCAGGCTCCGAGCCCAGCGGATTGCTCCAGGCCCACGTGTTTCGAAACCACAGGTGAGGCAGGACGTGGAGTTCGGCCTCCTCAGGTCCGCGATTGAAAACTTCGATCCGAATCGCGATGTCTTCGGTGGTGGCCTTAGCGTACTCGACAAAGATATCGAAGTAGCGATCCTGATCGAAGATGCCGGTATCGAGCAGCTCGAATTCCAACCCTCGTCCTCCGCGCCGCCGGTTTTCCTCCACCAGCCGGGCGTAGGGAAACTCGGCCTGCGGATACTTGTACAGCATCTTCAGGTAGCTGCTGGTGGGTGTCGCGTCCAGATAGAAGTAATATTCCTTGACGTCTTCGCCGTGATTTCCTTCGCTCGATGCGAGGCCGAACAGCCGCTCCTTCAGGATCGGATCGCGTCCGTTCCAGAACGCCGGCGCGAAGGTCAGGATCTGGTAACGGTCGCACAGGCCCGCGATGCCGTCCTCGCCCCATCGGTACGCCTTGCTGCGGGCAAGATCGTGCGTGAGGTAATCCCACGCCGTGCCGTAAGTGCTGTAATCCTCGCGGACGGTTCCCCAGGATCGGTCGCTGACGTACGCTCCCCACTTTCGCCACGGCCGCACCAGGCCGGTGTAGGGCTCTTGCAGGCGCCGATGTTCCTCGGTGCGATATTCCATGTCAGGGGCGGACCGGCGGACCGGGCGGTTCGTCGGTCACCGTATAGAGGCGCCCGCCGCGCAGGTACATGCGTTCCATTTCCTGCTTGTTGAACGGCCTTGACCCGCGCCGGTTGAAGACGGTCAACTGGTTCCCGGACTCATCGACCGCGCGGTCCCGGTCGACCGCTTTCGAAATGGCCAGTGCCGGCCCCTTGGTGCGATAGGTTGCCACCAGTTTGGGCGTCGGCCGCGGGCTGAAGCCGAGATAGTTGGGATTGTCCGTGGGCGCGAACAACTGCACCACGCGCAGGCCGTGAGCGCCGTCGGCGAGGTAGGCGAACGCGCTCGCGTTGGTCATGCCGATCTTCACGTCGCGCGTGTCGTTGATCTCGCCCTCAGCCGTGAAGATCTGGTCGATGGCCGGATGCTCGGGCTTTTCCACGTCGACGATAACCAGTCCCTGTTTGCCACCCGCCACGTAGGCATAGGTTCGCGCGACGTAGAGATTGCGCGCATCGGTTAGCGGAACCATCGCGCCGCGGACAATATGGGGCTGACCCAGGGAGGTAACGTCCAGCACCTTCAACCCCTCGCGATCCGTCACGAACGCGTATCGGAACTGGATCGCCACCCCGCGAGGATCAACCAGATCCGGCGCACCGATTTCCGCGGTGACCTTGGGTTCGAGAGGATTCTCGATATTCACCACCACCAGGCCGCGATCGGCAAGAATATACGCGTAGGTCCCCGCGATGGTGATGCGCCGCGCGCCGTTCAGGATTCCGTTGGGATTGAACGCCAGCGCGCGCTTCAAGAAATTGTTGGCCGGATTGCCGTCGAGCAGGGTCAGCACGCCGGGACTCTTGCTCTTCAGGTTCGGATCGCCGACGATCACCAGTCCTTCTTCGGAATCGGTGACGTACAGGAATCCGTACATCAGCGCGATCGCCTGCTCCTGGTTGGCCGGGACGCGAGTGCGCAGCGGATCGACCGCCAGCGTGGACGGCGATCCCACCGAAGTCGCGTTCTTCATCTTGACGTAGAATCGCTGGCCGACCGGCGACACCGGCGCCGTGTTCATCTTTTCCGAAAAGTCCTTATTGTCGATATTGGCGACGTCGTAGACGCGGAAGCCGCCCTTGCCGAGCGCGGCGTACAGATATTCGCCGCGCAACTGCACGTCGAGAACGTTGCCGGTGTGGTGATCGGACTCCTCGATCTCGCGCCCCCGCTTCACGTGTTTGGCGTAGTTGTCCGGATAGGCGATCTGTTGCAGGTCGCTGCCGAAGACCGCGGGCGGATCGTCGTGCTCAGCCACGGTCACCGCGTCGAAGCCCTTCGATCCCTCGGCGACGTAGACGTAGCGCCCCATCATGTTCACCAGATTGGTGCCCTGCATCAGGAGTTGCGACATCCAGGCGTTGTTGTCGCCCGCCTGCGACACGTGGCAACTGGTGCAGGTCTTGGTCTCCTTGGCTCGCACAGTGTGCGGATAATACGGGCTAAAGCCGAACCCGCTGAATCCTTCCGCCGAGATCGTCTGTTGCATGTAATACAGCCAATCGCGGTTCGCGTTTTGCGAGCTGACCACGATGGCGCAGGTGGAGCGCGTGGGCGCGATCCGGTTCTTCGTCACGGTGCCATCGACGCCGAGCATGTAGATGTCGTCGCGCAACACCTCGAAGTTGTAAGAGGTGTAGTTGCGTGTGTCGAGCCCTTCGTTGTGCAGCATCGGCTGTTTCCGATTGGCGGTCATCGGCAGATGGCAGCCGAAGCAACTGGTGGTCCAGGACGAGTGGCAGGTGTAGCAGGTCATCCGGCTGTTGGCGTGCGCCAGTTGCGATTCATCGCTCGAGGCGCCGCCCCACGTCTTGCCGTCTTTGAGCAGCGTCTTGGCCAAGCGCGATTGTTCGTTGTAATGCGGATTGCCCGGCGTGATCGAATCGACCACCTGCACCACCTCCCAAGGCTCGCGGTCCGGTTCCACCATGGAGCGCTGGTACAGCTTGTCATTCTGCCAGTAAAACCGCCGCTGCCCCAAAGGCGTTCGCAGGATCGCCAGATTCGTGCCGCCCGCCGGCGCCGCCGCTGCTGAAGTCCGCAGCGTCGCCTTCTTGTCGACGGTGCCGTGGCAATCCACGCAATCGATCTCCACGGCGTTTCGCGTTTCCCCGTAGATCTTTCCGTTTCCGTGATTGTCCTGCTCGAAATGGCAGTCCGCGCAGTGCATGCCCTTCTCGAGATGAATGTCCTGGAGATGGACCGCCTTGCTGAACTTGTCCTTGTCGTCGTGCGGGACAATCTTGTCCTGGGAGTCGAGCAGATTGCCCTTGCGATCCCTCTTGTACACGGCGCGAAACACCCAGCCGTGGCCGTGGAAATCGGCGAACTGCGTATGCTGGAGCTGCCGGTTGAATTCCGGCGTCCCGATTTTTTCAAGGAACGCAAGGTCCGACCACAAGCCCTTGGCCGCCGCCGCTTCCGGATTCGCCTGCCAGGACTGGTAGCGCTGCTCGTCGGTGGGATTACGCTGCTTCTTGGGATACATCACGCCGCCGTCGGTTTCGTTGTCCCACCAGATGTAGCCCAGATACGACGCGACCATGTTAGTGCCCGGATGGATATGGCACACGATGCATTGGCTGGTGGGGATGGAGCGGGTGAACTCGTGCTTGATCGGGTGACCGGATTCATTCTTCGGGATGGTCGGATCGCTCTGCGCGCTGCGTCCCTGGTTGCCGTAGGCGGCGTAGGGACCGGAGTGTGCCGGCGACCGGTCATTCGCGTAAATCACGTGGCACGCCGTGCAGCCGCTGTTGCGATAATCGCCGGGATGATCGTTGGTGCCGGGCAGCGAGAGGATAGGATCGAGCAGGCGCGTCTTCTGAAGGCCCAGGAACACCGGGTCGGTTCGCAGCTCCGTGCCGATCCCTCGCTCACTCAGCTTCACGTCCGGCCTGCCGGGACCTTCTTCCGGGTTCGGATTTCCGATCTCCGAGCGCGGTCCCCCGCCGCGTTCGAACACTCGCAGAATGTTGCCCGGTTGCGAGACTTCCCAGCGCGGTAGCGGATCGAGGCTCGGAAGAACACCCTTGTCGCGCGTGTCCTGCTGGCTCGGCGGCGGCCACGTGCTGATCCGCCGCGGCGATCCGTCGGGCGAATAGTTTTCGCCGAAGCGGGCATCCTTGTAAGGAAACGCTCCGTTGTTGTAGAGCGCCGCCTGCCACAGCATTGCGCCGTGGGTCATCATGCTGGTGTGGACGTTGCGCACTTCCCTCGGATGGCAATTCTGACTGCCGCAGGTCTCCTCAGCCACGCGCAGGTCGCCGGGATTGACGAAGCGGATGTAGTCCTTGCTCTCCATGAGCCAATCGGTAAATGGGCGCACCGGGTTGGCCGAACCCTTCCATAGATCCGGATTCTTGGGCTGCGTATGCGCCTGCTTCTTCGCCTGATTGTACGGACCCGGCTCCGATCCCGCCGGCCGCTGCACATCCGCATTGCCGCCGTGACAATCCACGCAGCCGATGTACACCGATCCGGTGGAATGCATCGACGGTGCTTCGGTCATGCCGTGGCAGGAGATACACCCGGAGCTTTTGGCGGCCGCCTCCGCTGGAGTCTGGCGGCGCGTGGCTCCCGATTGCCACGCCAGACACGCTCCCGTCACCGCGACCGCCAAGACAAGTGGCGCACGCACTCGTGCGTGCCGTGTCGAGACTCTTCTCGACACCCCATGCGTCGGCATGAGTGCCGACGCGGCACGCACGAGTGCGTGCGCCACACCCTTAAAATCGAAATCGTACATGGCCCGATACCGCGAACAAAGTTTGTCCTGTATAGATGTCCTTGAAGCCCCGGAACGGCGTGAACGCATTAAAAACTCCCGTCACCGTGATGTTTTCCGATAGCGGCGGCCGATACGAGATTCCGATGCCGGAATCGGCTCCGACGCCCGCGTGGATGTGATTCTGAAACAGCAGCGCCTCGATCGGTTCGGTGTGCACGAACCGGATCAGGTTCAGGTTGACGAAGCCCCGCATCTTAGGCGTGATTTCCACGTCGGCCCCTGCATTGTAGAGGATCAGGCCGGGATTCACAAAGTTTGCCTGTCCTTCGGTCTTGCTCGAGCGCAGGCTCGGGAGCAGGCTTCCGGGAGAAACCAACCCCACTCCGCTGCCGGTTAACCGGATCCCCTCGCGACTCCAGAAGCTGAAAAATCCGCCGGCGAAATTCGAATCGTCCAGGATCGAGTCGAAGCCGCGCGCCGTGCCGTCGCGGGGGCTCTTGTCGCCCGATGCGTAGAAGAAGGAAAGGCGGTAGCGAATCCAGTCTTTGTCGAGCGACAATTCCGCGGCCGCCATCTGCGCGTTGATATCGACACGGCGGCCGGCGATCGGATTCAGGGAATCGCTTCCCAGAACCTGGTAGAAGGCGTGCGTCACGTTCATGCGGCCGATGTGCCCGTCGCCCGTCAGTCCATAGTAGTAAGCCTCGACGCGATGCGGCCTCACCGAGCCGATCGGCGCCGGCCTCACCAGAAAATGATTCGTGTCGAACTGGAACGACGGGTCGTCCTTGTCGTAGTGGAAGCTGACCTGGATGGTGTAGCCGGGTCTTAAGAAATCCTGCCGATAGAGATTCGCGACGGCCACCTGCTGGTGCCGGTAGGAGAAGCTGTTCAGCCCGCTGTTGGAATCCTTCTCGAGCATCAGGAAGTACGCGGCGTTGTATTGATAGCGGTTGGAACCGAGGTTCCCGAAGATCCGGAGTCCGGGCTCCTGGTCGAAAAAAACGAAGCCCCGGAAATCGCTGTTGAACGTCTGAATGCCTCCGCGCGCGGAGACGAAATCGTATGCATGGCTCAAGTCCTTCAGCTTCACTTCGACGAACGCTTCCTGCAAGCCGATGTGGGCGTCGAGCCGCGTCGTGCCAGAGCGAACGTCCGGGCTCACGATGCCGTTCTCTTTCACCGCGAGGTAGTTGACGTTGACTTCCGGCGTCACCTTGATGCGCCAGTCGGCCGGGCGGAAGGAGGTGTCTCCGTGAAACAGGTCGAAGGAGAACGCCAGGTTCTCGCTCAGGAAGAATTGTCCGAATTGTCCGAAGAATTGCGCGCTTCCGGACCTCGACGAGCCCAGGTTGCTGGGGGTCGGCAAGCGGCGTCCTTCGGATGCGGTCTCGCTGGTCAGCGTCACGTTGAGGAACGTTTGCTGCCCCAGGATCGGGTAATCGCCTTTGATCTTGTTCCGATTGAAAGGATCGTACCAGTGGCCCTTCACGAAAAGAAACTCGCCCGGCGGGCCGTAACGGCGGTAGTCCGGAAAATCGTACTTCCAGCGGTCGGGCGCCGGCGTGAAGACGCGCCCGGCGGGCGGCAAGGGTTCCGGCGGACTCGGCTCGACGGGTGGCGCGGGCGATTCGCTCGGCTCGATCAGCAGCCGGTAGGGCGGGCCCGATTCAGCGGGAGGCTTGGGCGGCGCAGGCGGCTGCGGAATCGCCTGGAGCGTCACCTCAACCGGTAAAACTTCTCCCGCGCGCAGTTGAATGTCGGAGCGGTCGAACGGGGCGAAGCGATCCAGCTCCGCCTTCAACTCGTACGGTCCCGGATGAAGATTGAGGAAACGAAAAGCGCCGTCGCCGGTGGTGGTGGCCTGAAGGTTCTCGCCCGTCGAAAAATTGTGGAGGATGACGGAGACTCCGCCGAGTCCGAGACGGGTCTGGTTACGGATGATCCCCTGAATCGCCGACGTCGTTGGCGTGGTCTGTCGAGGGATTCGCTGCTGGGGCCGGGCGAAGATGAGTGTGCAACTAAGGCAAAGCACCGAGATGGTCCGCCATGGCGTCAGACGATGCCTCAATGGCACTAGAGTTACCACGAACCAAGCCACGCGAGCAAGAGCCGCGTGAGATTGCTGCTATACTGCGACTTCAAACTAACATTGTTGTGACTCGCGTTGGCAAAGCAACGGCGCGCTGGGCCTTGTGGCTGGCCCTGGCTGCGGTGGCAAGCGGCGCTCCGCCCCTCTCGATCACCTCTTCCGTGCCGCCCTCCGGAACCGAGGGCAGTTCCTACTTTTTCGTTTTCACGGCGGCCGGAGGGACGCCGCCGTTCACCTGGCGGGCGAACGGCCTCCCGCCCGGGTTGCAGGTGAACAGCATCAGCGGCGCTCTCGCCGGCGTGCCCTTCGCCGGTTCGTTCGGAACTTACACCGTCACGGTCTTTCTGAGGGACTCGCTGGCGGTGGAGGTCACGGCTCAGTACACTCTCAAAATCAACGCGGGCGGACTGTCTCTGGCGATCGCCACGGCCACCCTGCCGAATGCCACGGCCGGCGTCAGTTATTCCCAGACCATCCAGGCCAGCGGAGGCTTCCCGCCTTACTCGTTCAGCTCCGCGAGCACGCTGCCCGCCGGTCTCACGCTGAGCCCGGCCGGAGTGTTGGCCGGCGTCCCCACGGTGGCCGGAGCCTACCAATTTTCGGTGGTCGTCTTCGACAGCATCAACAACCAGGTGGGGGCGCCCCTGTCGCTCACCGTCACGGCGCCGCTGGTCATTACCGCGCCGTTCGGATTGCCGTCCGGGTCCGTGGGAACAAACTATTCGCAAACGTTCTCGGCCACGGGCGGAACTCCTCCGTACAATTTTTCGATCGTCAGCGTGAATTTGCCGGGTCTCGCGATGAACCCCGCGACCGGCGTTTTGAGCGGCACGCCCACCGCCTCGGGAGTGTACATCGTGATCGTGCGCGTGGTGGACAGCTTGAATGTCGCCGCGACCAAGCAGTTCCAGCTCACCATCGCCGCTAGCGGGCTGCTCCAGGTGTCCCCGCAGGCGCTCTCCTTCCTCTTCTCTGGCGGAGGCAACGCGCCGCCCCCGCAATCGATTTCCATTGTTTCGGCGAGCGCGGGCGCCGTTTCTTTCGCGGTGAGCGTCGATGGCGGCACGCCCGCCACGCCGGCGCCGGCCTGGCTGTCCGTGAAGCCGTTGACCAGCGCGACACCCGCGCGGCTGATTGTCGGCGCCGATGCGGCCGGGCTCCCCGACGGTTCTTATACCGCGAGAATCCGCGTGCTCGTTACGGCCGACAGCACGCAGACACCGGCCGACGTCGCGGTGACCCTGACCGTCGCCACGGCCGCTCCTCAATTGGGGGTCGCGCCGGGGTTCCTGCGCTTCGCCGCCCGCGCCGCGAGCCCGGCCACCGCGGCTCAAGCGCTGGTGGTGCAGAATGCGGGTGGCAATGGACCGCTGAGTTTCTTCGCCTCCGTGGCCGGAAAGAGTCCGTGGATCCAGTTGGCGCCGGCGGTCGGCCAGGCCGGCCCGAATGCTCCGGCCTTGTTGCAGGTTCAGATCGACTCGCAGGGACTCGAGGCTGGCGCTCACCATGACACCATCCGGATCACATCCTCGGCCGGCGCGGTCGATGTGCCGGTTTCTCTTTTCGTGGCCGGTGCCGGGACCCTGATGATAGGAGTGAGCCAGACCGGAGTCTTCTTCGATGGCCAGGCGCTGGCCGGGATTTCGATGCCGCAAACGATCCAGGTATTCAATCTGGGCGACACCGCATCGACGGTCAACTGGACCGCCACGCTGCTGAGCGGCGCGGATTGGCTGTCGTTGGGCGGCAACACCAGCGGGACGGCCACCGCATCCAGCCCCGGAAGCTTGACCCTGACGCCGAGCGGCAGCGTCGCGAGCCTGCCTCCGGGCAGCCGTTACGCTCTGGTTCGTCTCTCCGATCCCGGCGCTCTCAACTCGCCGCTGTACATCGTGGCCGTGCTGAATATCGCCGCGGCTTCTTCCGTCGCCGTCAACGACCCGTCGCCCGCGGGCCTGGTATTCACCACCACCGGCGGCGCGCAGCCGCCTCCCCAAACGGTGCGCGTGTACACGAGCTCGCTGGCGCCGGTCTCGCTTCAGACCGCTGTGACAACTGCCGATGGCGTGCCATGGCTCGCGGCCAGTCCCGCATCCAGCGCTGTCTCGACACAGAATCCGGGCCAGATCTCGGTATCGATCAATCCGGCCGGCCTCGGCGCCGGCGTCTACACCGCGGATCTGAATATCGCTGTGGACGGCGTGCTCCGGACGGTCGGCGTTACACTCATCGTCGCGCCGGCGAACTGCTCGCCCACCCGGATGCTAGCGACGCACACGGCGCTGCCCAACACCTTCAGCGTGCCCGCGGGGTGGCCGGCCATGCTCGCCGTGCAGCTAAACGACGACTGCGGCGCGCCCGTGCTGAACGCGTCCGTGGTCGCGAATTTCTCGAGTGGCGATCCGCCGCTGTCGCTGGTCGGCGACCGGCTTACCGGCACGTACTCGGCGACGTGGCAGCCCGGAAAAGCGGCTTCCCAGATGACGGTCAGCGCGGTGGCCGCCGCGAGCCTGTTGCCGCCTGTCTCGGCGCAGCTCATCGGCTCGGTGAATCCGAACACCGCTCCGGCTCCGGTGCTTTTCAAGAACGGCACGCTGAACAGCGCGAATCCGGTGAGTGGCGCGGCGCTTGCGCCCGGCACGGCGGCGCGTGTGTTGGGATCCGGGCTGGCGACGCAGACGGTGTCGCCCGGCGTCGCCCCTCTGGCCACCAACTTCAACGGCACCGGCATGCTGGTGGGCGCGGTGGATGCGCCGCTCTACTCGTTGAGCGACGGCCGGCTGGATGTGCAGATTCCCTTCGAGCTCACGCCGAACCGGCAATACCAGGTGATCGCGGGCGTCAACGGCGCGCTGACGCTGCCTGATACGATCGACGTTTCCCCGGTTTCACCCGGCGTATGGACGGCGGCCGACGGCACCGTGGTCGCGCAGCACTCTGACTCCTCCCCCGTCGATCAGGGCCATCCGGCGGCGCGTGGCGAGATCGTCACCATCTACCTGGCCGGGATGGGAGCAACCAATCCTCCGGTGGCATCGGGACGGCTTGCCCCCTCCCCCGGGCCTCTGGCAACCGTTCCCGCGGCGGTGACGGTGAACGGACAAGACGCCTCGGTTTCGTTCGCCGGTCTGACTCCCGGCGGGATCGGGCTGTATCAGATCAACTTCCAAGTGCCGCCGGGCGCCGGGTTTGGAAATCTGGATGTCGTGGTCACGCAGGGCGGCGTGACGGCTAACCTGGCGAAGCTGCCCGTTGCGCCTTGATATAATGGCGTGCGTTCGGTGACTCCTCTTTCGAGAATCGGTGCCTGCGCCGCGCTGTTGCTTGCGCTCGCGGTCCTGGCGAGCGGCGCCAACCTCGTCATTTCGCCCCCCACGGGGACGACGCTGAACGCTACCACCGGAACCTTTTACTCCTCCACGTTCACGACCAGTGGCGGCGTCGGCCAGTTAACCTGGGGGCAACAGGGGTTGCCGGCGTCGTTGGGCCTGAATCTCAACCCCTCGACGGGGGTGCTGTCGGGAACGCCTCCTCCCGGCTCGGCTGGCAAGTACGTGTTTACCGTGGCGGTCCACGACAGCGCCCCGGCGCAGAATAGCGGCAGCGCCGACTACATCCTCTCGATCAGCGCCCCGCCGCCTCTGACGCTCACGACCATGTCCGTACCCTCGGGCACCGCGGGGACCACTTACCCCACGTTCGCATTTGGCGCGATGGGGGGAAATCCGCCCTACACGTTTTCAAACGCCGGCGCTTTGCCCATGGGGATGAATTTCAACGCCGCTGGGATGCTGAGCGGAACGCCCTCGCCCATCTCAGCCGGCAGTTACCCCATGAACGTCAAGGTGACCGATTCGCAAGGAATGATGGCGACCGGCCAGTACACACTGATCATCAATCCTCCAACCCTTTCGATTACGACAATGACCGTGCCCCCCGGTACCGCCGGGTCTGGCTATCCCGCGGTCACGATCATGGCGACCGGCGGAACCCCACCCTACACATTTTCCGAAACCGGCTCGTTGCCCGCCGGGATTACGCTCAGCGCCAGCGGCGTGCTGTCCGGAATGCTGGCGGCCAATTCGGCCGGCAGCTATACCTTCCTGGTGATCGTGACCGACTCGCAGCAAGTGAAAGCCAACCGGCAATTCACGCTCACTATCAACCCAAGCACGCTGGTGTTTATCACGACGCTATTACAGGGCGGTGAAGTGGGAGCAAACTTCTCCCAACCTATCCAGGTCGCGGGGGGTGTCCCGCTCTACACGTACGGCATCGCATTCGGGAGCACGATCACCCCGGGTCTTGCGATAAGCGCGAGCGGAACCATTACGGGCATTCCCACGGTTGCCGGGACCTTCACGTTTACCGTGGTGGTTTCCGATAGCGGCGGGGCCCAAGCGACGCATGTCTACTCGCACACCATCGCTCCGCCGCTCACCAACACGACCCTTTCATTAACCGGCGGAACCGCCGGCTCCAGCTATGGCCAGATCATCGTGCCGTCCGGTGGGGTTCCTCCCTACAACTTTATCCTCGTCAGCATCACCGCGCCGGGCCTGACGCTGAACCCGTCCACGGGAGTGCTTGGTGGGACGCTCCCGGCGCCGGGGACGTACACGGTGGTCGTTCAGATTGGCGATAGCCTGGGCGTCACCACGCCGCCGAGGCAGTACACGCTTACGGTGAACGCGGCCGGAGCGGTGTTGCAGCTCTCCACGCGTACGCTCTCCTTCACATCCGCGGGCGGCGTGGACCTGCCGCCCGACGAGCCTGTGGTGATTACATCTACGTCGGGCAATCCCGTCCCGTATTTCCTTCAAATCGACAACGGAACGACGAACGGAGCCGCGCCATCGTGGCTGAAGCTTCGACGAATGAGCGGCGCCACTCCGGATCTGCTCGTCGTCGGGATCGATCCGAACGCTCCCCCGCAGCCTCTGGGCTCGCAAACCGCGCGGATTCGCACCCTCGTCACGGGGGACAACACGCAGCTTCCGCTCGACATCACGGTGTCCTATGCGGTGATGGCGGCCGCTCCGCACCTTGCGGTTCTGCCGGGCTTCCTGCGGTTCGCCGCGCGCCTGCTGGCTCCGGGAACGATGGAGCAGACTCTGGCGCTCCAGTTCCTCGGAGGAACCGGCACACTGGGCTACAGCGCTTCGAGCGACAACCCATCCGCCGTGAGCGTTTCGCCGGCCAGCGGCCAGATCGTCCCGAATTCTCCGGCGTTTGTCGTCGTGCGCGTCAATACCGCGGGATTCGGGGCCGGCCCCCGCCGCTTCGTGGTTCGAATCACCACGCCGCTAGGCTCGATCGATGTGCCGGTGCTGGTGTTCGTTAGCGACGCGGGACCGATCCTGGCCCTGAGCCAGACGGGGCTTCTGTTGGAGGAAGGAGCGAACGGCACACCTCTGGCGCCTCAGATAGTTCAGGTATTCAACTTCGGCGATCCGGGCACGGTCATCAACTGGAGCGCGAGAGTGCTCAGGGGGGCGAATGCGGTGTCTCTCTTGAGCGGCTCCAGCGGGACGGCAACCACCAGTCAACTGGGAGCCGCGATCCTGGCGGCCAACAGCAACGTGCCCGATGGCAGCACGGCTCTGGTCGAATTCAGCGCGCCCAACGCTCTCAACTCGCCTCAATACTTGGTTGCCGTGGTGCGGCGAGCCGCCGCTTCCTCCCGTCCCGGGCTGTGGCTGTTTCCTCCAGGAGCAGTCTTGTTTCCAGGCGGCGCCAGACAGACGGTGCGCGTGTATACGGATTCTCCAACGCCCGTCTCGTTTCAGGCCGGCACGGACGCGCCCGGCGTGATCTCATTCGCTCCGTCGTCCGGTACGGTGTCGGCGGCGAGCCCCGCGCAGATCGTCGTCTCGGCGAACGGAAGCGGAGCGGCGAGCCTCTTTGTCGCCATTGGCGGCGAATTGAAGATCGTTAACGTGACGTCGATCGTGCCGGCCCTGGCCCCCGCGCCGACCTCGGAAATTCGTGCCGTGGGTTGCTCGGCCTCGCGGCTGTCGCTGACTCACGCCGGCATGCCCAACAACTTCAGCGTGCCCGCCGGGTGGCCAGCCACGCTCATCGTGCAATTGAGCGACGACTGCGGCGCGCCCGTGTTGAACGGCTCGGTGGTGGCAAATTTCTCCAACAACGATGCGCCGCTGTCGCTAGTGGGCGACCGGCTCACCGGGACCTACTCGGCCACCTGGCAGCCCGGGAGGGTAGCAGCCCCAATGACGGTGACCGCGTTTGCGACGGCAGGCGCGCTGGCGCCGGCCTCGGCGCAACTGATCGGAGGCGTCAATCCGAATCAATTCCCAACACCCGTGCTTTTCAAGAACGGCGTTGGGAACAATTCGTATCCGGTGGTGGGAGCGGCACTGGCGCCGGGCACGGTGTCGCTGGTGTTCGGATCGGGGCTGGCGTCGCAGACGGTGTCGCCGGGTGTGGTTCCGCTGGTGACGAACTTCAACGGCACCGACATGCTGGTGGGAGGCGTGGACGCGCCGCTGTATT
>JBGPLI010000092.1:0-21229 GCA_041486445.1 Bryobacteraceae bacterium | reverse complement strand
GGCGGCGGCAAAATCGCCGGCGGCGCGCCGGGCCGAAGCCTCTTCTCGAATATGTAATGATGCCGGGGCGCCCCACCAGGAGCTAGATGGCGGCGATCCAGTCCGGACGGCTGCTCCGGGGGACGAGCCAGCCATCCACGATGTGAGGACCAGGCAAAGGCACCTTAAAAAGGTCACCGTTGCTGTTCCGCTTGTCTCTTTTGTAGTGGTAGTTTAACAGAATTTTCCACAGGAGCCAAGCGAAATGCGAAAAGTGGGATAGGGAGCGCCAGACTTCCCGGCGCTCCCTGCGTTGCTAGTTTGGAAAAACGATGATCGGCTCTCCCATGGTGGCACCCCCTTCTGGCCAAAGGGTATGGGGAGAATCCGGTCTGCCAGGCTGTGCGTTTACGCCAAGCCACTCAAAGCCAACCGGAACCTCATTCCTGGCGCAAGGCGACCGCAGGATCGGTTCCCGATGCGTGCCAGGCCGGGACCAGGCAGGCGGCCAGTGACGCGGCGGCCACCAGGAGTGCTGAAATGGCCAGGGTTGGCCCGAGTGGGCGGCCGGAGGGTGCGACCAGCAGGGTCGCGAGCAGATGGCTCATGGCGAGGGCCAGGCCGAGGCCACCGGCCGCGCCGGTGAGCACGAGCCTGACGTGTTGTCCGAGTACCAGTACGGTGATGCGGGGGCGGCTGGCGCCGACTGCGACGCGAATCCCGATCTCCCGGCGCCTGCGCGCGGCCGCGCTCGCCACCACGCCATAGAGCCCGGCCAGAGCCAGCGCGAGCCCGGCCACGCCGACCGCGGCGACCACGCGGAGGGCCACGCGCGCGCCGAACATCGCGCGTTGCGAGAAATAGTCTTCGAGAGTGCGCACGTCGCTTACCGGCTGGGCGGCGTCGATTTCGCGCACTGAGGCGAGCACGGCCGGAGCCGAGGCGGCGGGCGGTCCGTCGGTCTCGACGTGCAGCACCATTCGCGAGGCGTAGTTCTGCGAGAAGGGAACATAGAAAAATGGTCTGGGCGGCTCATCGGCGTGAAAGTATTTCGCGGTCGCGGCGACGCCGATCACGGTGGCCGCAATCCCACCGGCGGCAAGACCCGCATCGGGCGTAACGCCGCCGGCGCCACTGATGCGGATGCGCCCGCCCACGGCTTTCCCCGGTTTCCAGTAGCGCGCCAGCTCCTGGTTGATCACGACAACGGCGGGGTTCGCCGCGGTGTCACGATCATCGATGCCGCGCCCGTCGAGGATGCGGATGTGCATCAGCTCGAAGTAGCCCGGACTCACCGCGTTCATCCAAACCGAGAGCCGGTCGGCGGAAAGGACGGTCTGATCCTCGATCGCGATCTGGCGCTGCGCGCCGGTAAGGCCGAGCGGAACCGATTGAGCGAGAGCCACGGACCGCACGCCGGGAAGGCGCTCGACACGGTCGAGCAACTGGCGATAGAAGGCTCGCGTCTGCGTCTCGGCGTAGCGCGTTTGGGCGGGGTCGAACGCCATCACCAGGACGTGATCGCGGCGATAGCCGAGGTCGAGGCGTCCGGCCGCGGCGAGGCTTTCGAGCAAACAGCCGCCGCTGGCGACCAGCGCCAGGGCGAGGGCGATCTCGACGGCGACCAGCGCGTTGCGCGCAAAATTTCCGGCGCTCGAGTTCCGGGTGCGCATCAGGGCGGCGGTGTCGAGACGGCGGGCGGCGATCCAAGGGACGATCGCGCACACTATGGCCGCGAGCGCGGCAAGAGCGGTGGCGAGCGCGATCACGCGCCCGTCGATTTTCGGGTCGAGGGCGAGGGGCAGATCGGTGGGAAGCGTGGCCGCACGGGCCAGAATCCGCGTGGCCGCCCACGCCACAGGCATGGCGGCCGAAGCGCCGGCCGTGGCCAGGATCAGACTTTCGGCGAGAAGGTGCGCGAGCAGGCGCCACTGGCTCAATCCCAACGCGAGGCGAACCGCGATTTCGTGCGGGCGTATTTCTCCGCGCAGCAGCATCAGCGCGGCGGCATTGGCGCAGGCGATGGCGAGCAGCAGGGCGGCCACCGCGGCCAGGATCGCGGCGAGCGACGGCATGGTCCGGTCCGATTGCATGCGCGAGGCGAGCTCGGTCAGCGCGACCGCTCTGCGGCCGTGATTGGTGTCGGGGTGCTGGGCTTCGATGCGCGCGGCGATCGCGTTCAACTCGGCCTGCGCTCGCGGCACGGTTGCGCCCGGGGCGAGACGGCCGTAGACGGTGAGATAGCGTTTGCCGCGATCCTCCAGAGGGCGTCCGGCCGAGGGCAGCAGCCCTGTGGCGTAGACACCGATGGGGAGGTAGAAGTCCTCGCGGGCGAAGCGGTCGAGGCTGAAATTCTTGGGAGCGACGCCGATCACGGTGAAGGGGACGCCGGCGATGCGGATGGTTTTTGAATCCTTGTAATGGGCTTCCCAGAAGTGATGCGAGAGCACAACCACAGGCTCGCGCGCATCCGCAGCGGTGAAGGTGCGGCCGAGCGAGGGCTGTACGCCCAGCACGTCGAAATAATTCGGCGTAACGGCGAGGCCTAGCCGGACCTCGGCTGACCGGGCGGCGGGCTCGGAGCCGTCGCCACCGGCGGCGAGCAACACCTGGCTTTGCGCCACCATTCCGGCGAGGGTACGCGAGGCGTCGCGGAGATCGCAATAGTCGTAGTACGAAACGAACCCAAGGGGTTGACCCTCTGAGGCAGTGAAAACACGGACGATTTCAGCCGGGCGTGCGACCGGCAGGGGGTGGAACAGTATGGCGTCGGCGACGCTGGCGAGTGCCGCCGCGAGACCGATACCGGCGGCGAGCGATAACGCGGCGAGAGCCCGGAGGGAGCGGGGAAATGGCATGGCGCTCCATGGTAGGCCGGGTAGCCGTGGCGAAAGGGTGAGTTAAAGCGGTAAGTGGCTGATGAAAAAGCCTTACTGCACCCGGGATGCCGTCACGATCAGCTTGCGGATCTGGTCCCGGTCCTCCGCCTCGGGCTCGAGTAGGAGGTAGTGCTCCAGGTCGCGGCGCGCGGCCTGGAACCGCTTCGCGTCGAGCAGCAGCATTCCACGGCGCTTGTATCCGGCCGAAACTTCCGGGGCGCCCAGGATCAGGAGGTCCAGTGTGCGGATGGCGCGCGGGGAGTCGCGGCGGCGCGAGTAGACCAGGTGCAGGTTTTGCACCATTCGCATGACGATCTGTTTGTTGGAGACGCGCCGCAGCAGCGCGGGATCGGCCACCGTCGCTCCGGCCAGCGCGAAACATTCCCGGGGCGTAACGGTTCGGCCTCCGTGAAACGGATCGATAAAGGCGGCGTAGTTGCCGTCGTCAAACTGGACGATGAAGTGCCGCGGAAGATTGATCCCGAACACAGGCATGGCCAGGCGGCGCGCGATCTCCATGTAGAGCACCGAGAGAGTGATGGGGAGGCCCGTGCGCCTCTCGATCACCTGGTTCAGACAACTGTTGAGTGGATCCGAGTAGTCCTGCTCGTTGCCGTGGAAGCCCATCTCGCCGAACAGGAAACGCTGCGCGGTCTCGACAAAATCGCGGCCGTCGTTAAAATTGCGCAGCCGGTCGCCCAAGCGCGAGGCGAGCTCATTCAGTTGGTCAAGGAACGGTTGCGGGGGCAGATCCGGGAACTGGATGGTGGCCAGCTCCAGGGCCGCGCGGTCCAGGCGGCTCTTGGCCGGATCGGCTTCCAGCAGGTGTTGCAGATACTCCACATTTTTTAGTGTAAGGGGTCAGCCCGCCAGACCAATGTAGCGGAATCCGGCGCGGGTCAGGCGGGCGCGGTCCAGGGCGTGGCGGCCGTCGAGCACGATGGCGGTGCGCATCTCGGCGCGCAGCTCCTCCCAGTGGAGATCGCGATACTGCGGCCATTCGGTCACCAGCACCAGCGCGTCGGCGTCGCGGGCGACCTCGGCGGGGGTGTCGCAGCAGACCACGTCCATGCCGCCGTTCTCGCTGCGGAAGCGGTCCATTGCGACCGGATCGTGCGCCTTGACGCGCGCGCCGCGCTCGATCAGCTTCCGGGCGATGTCCAGAGCCGGCGCTTCGCGCAGGTCGTCGGTGTTGGGCTTGAAGGCCAGGCCCAGCAACCCAATGGTCCGGCCCTTGAGGATCTTCAGCTCGGCGAGAAGCTTGTTCACCACGCGGTCTCTCTGCCGGCGGTTGATCTCGCGGGCCGCATTGACGATCGGCATTTCGAGGCCATACTCGCTCGCGGTGGCGATCAGCGCGGCGGTGTCTTTGCCGAAGCAGGAGCCGCCCCAGCCGATTCCTGCCTGCAGGAAACGCGTGCCGATCCGCGCGTCAAGCCCGATTCCCTTGGCCACCTGGGAGATGTCGGCGCCGACGCGCTCGGCGAGCTGGCCGACCTCGTTAATGTAGCTGATCTTGAGCGCGAGAAACGCGTTGGCGGCGTACTTGATCAGCTCGGCCGAAGCCAGATCGGTGGAAATGAGCGGAACCGCGCCCAGCCCTTCGGGCCGGGGAAGGTAGGAGGGCGGCTGGAAGGTTTGATCGAGAATCGGGCGATAGAGCGAGTACAGCACCTCGGCGGTCTGCGGCTCGTCGGCGCCGATCACCACGCGATCCGGATACAAGGTGTCGTGGATGGCGCTGCCTTCGCGGAGGAATTCCGGATTAGAGGCGACGGCGAACCGGCCGTGCGCCTTGCCGCCGCTGGATCGCTCGCAGGCTTCGCGGACCAGCGCGCCGACCCAATTGCCGCTTCCGATCGGCACGGTGGATTTGTTCACCACCACCGTGAAGGAGTCCGGCAGGCGCTCACCGATGCCCTGCGCGGCGGCTTCGAGATAGCGAAGATCCGGAGCGCCGTTTTCGCCGGGCGGAGTTCCGACGGCGATGAAGACGACCTGTGCCTTGGAGACGGCCGCGGCGTAGTCGGTGGTGAAGCACAAATTGGGCCGGGCTTCAGCCAGCAGCTCGGCCAAATGCGGTTCGTAAATCGGAATCTCGCCGCGGTTCAGCGCCGCGATTTTCTGCTGATCCGCATCCACGCAAGTGACATGATGTTCGAGAAAAGCGAGGCACACGCCGGTGGTCAACCCCACGTAACCCGTACCAATAATCGAGACGTTCACCTGTATCCTATTTTACGATGGGCAGCGACGGCGCCAGTTGGAACTGGAGCCGGCCGTGCGACTGGCGCAGCGCGAGCTCGACGGCATCGGGCGAACCCGCGCGCGCAAAAATAAATCCCAGATAGCTGGCGCCCTCGGGAAGCGGCAGCAGCTTCTGGCCCTCCTTGGCCGTGATCACAACGTCCTCGACGCCCGGAACCTGGCGCGCGTTATCCAACCCCTCGACGCCGGTGTAGACGCCGGCGCGCGCAATCGGGATCATCATCACTCCGTGCGCGCCCGGCGCCAGGCGAAAGCGGCTCACGTCCTGGCCGAGCGCGTGGCGCAGCACGACTTCCTCGAGCGATCCGGCCGGCTCGAACTTCAGCACGCGCGAGCACAGCCCGCCAATGGGCCGCGCGGCGACTTCGAGCATCCAGACCCCTTCGGAATTCACACGCATCTCCGCATGCACAGGCCCGCGCGTCAACCCCAACGCCTCCACCGCGCGCTGTGTGGTGCCGCAAATCGCCTGCTGCACAGGAATCGGCTGCCGGGAGGGAGTCAAGTAGAGCGTTTCCTCAAAAAAAGGGCCGTCCAGGGGGTCGGGTTTGTCAAAAAGGGCCAGCACCTGGAGGCGGCCGGCGGTGAGCAGACCTTCGAGGGCGAACTCGCGCCCCGGGATGAAGTCTTCCACCTGAAGAGAGGTTTCGCGTTCGGGCTCGATCAGCTTGCGGATGCGGGCGAAGGCGGCCACGAACTCGCCGGGATCGTTGGCGCGGATCACGCCGCGGCTGGCCGAGAGAGAGAGCGGCTTCAGCACGCAAGGGTAGCGGGCGGCGCGAGCGGCCTGGTCGGGGTCGGAGGCGAGCGAAACGCGGCGGAAGTCCGGAACCGGCAGACCGGCCGCGCGGAATCGTTCCCGCGACTGGAACTTGTTGCCGGCGGCCTCGACGGCTTCGGGCGCGCTGAACGGAAGGCCGAGCCTCTGAGCGGCCTCGGCGGCGACGCATGCCGGACGATCGCCGACGGCGACGATCCCGTCGAAGGGCCCGCGCGAGACCAATGCTTCGACGCCCTGGGCGGGATCCTCGAAGCGCACGGGGACGGCGTCATCGCCCCAGGGATTCTCGAGGACGTGGCAGCGGTCGGTGGCGAGCACCAAATCGAGGCCCATCCGGCGGGCCGCATCGGCGAACTCGCGGACCTGGTAGCCGGTGGTGGCGGCGATGAGAAGAAGCTTCATGATGGAACGAACCTAAGCCGTCGGGACCCACTCGCTGTCGCTTGTGGTTCTGTGCCGGCACCGAACCGCGAACGCCAGTGAGCGGGGCTCCACGTTCTTAAGCATCCTCTTAGACAAGAGCAACCTGCTCTTCGGTGGGCTCCGCTCAACAATACCAGGGCTCGTCCAGATACGGGATCGCGGTGCGAGGCAGCAGGCGGAAGTTCTCGGGAGGAGCCTGGCCCGCCGCCAGGCAGATCGCCTCGAAAATTTCCGGGCGGCCGAGGCCCAGCTTCTGCTTTTCGTGCACCAGGCGAAACACGTGGGCGGCGAGCGCGTCCACGCACGGGTCCGGGTGTTTCCACGCATACACCAGCAGGCGCGGATCGAGCGGACCGGCGAGAGCCCGCACATCCTCCAATTCCAGCAGCCTCGATCCCGGCGTGATCAGCAGCCGCAGGGCGAGCTGCACCGATGCGACGTTTTCCACCAGGTCGAGATCCGCCACCGCGCGCAGCAGGTCGCGATAGCCGTCGAGCGTGGTCCACGGCGTGAACGCGATGAAGGTCGGCTGAAGCGTGAGGCCGGCTTCGCGCGCCAGCGCCGCCGCTTCAAAGAAGTCCCGGCGGGTGTGATTTTTTTCCAGGCGCGCGAGCACGGCGTCGTCCACCGACTCGGCCGCGCTGGTGATGAACAAGCATCCGGTGTCGCGCAGCGTGCCGAGCAGATCGCGATGCTTCAGCAGGTGCTCGATCTTGATGGTCGCGTCGTAGGTGACGGCGGGGAATTCGGCGTGGAGCGCCTCGACGATCCGACGGGCGTGGGTGGGCGCGTTGAAGAAATCGGGATCGCCGAAAGTGACGTGGCGCGCACCCGCCGCCACCTGCTGGCGGATGTCGGCGAGCACGACGTCGCGCTGGACCACGCGGAACTGGCCCCGATAGACCGGCACGACAGGGCAGTGGCGGCACAGGTGCTTGCAGCCGCGGCTGGCTTCGGTGTAGGCGACTGGCTGGCTGGTT
The DNA here is from genome assembly GCA_041486445.1 of Bryobacteraceae bacterium. Classification (GTDB taxonomy): domain Bacteria; phylum Acidobacteriota; class Terriglobia; order Bryobacterales; family Bryobacteraceae; genus Palsa-187. Next base: position 13,919 of record JBGPLI010000092.1, on the reverse strand, counting down.
TCGCCGTGCCGCAGGTGCGCGTAGACGCTCGCGGGCGGGAGCTCGGCGCGGTCCGGCGTCAGGAACTGCAAGCGATCGAGCGACACCTCGGGAACACTTTCACCGCGGGCGAGCTTCACCAGCGCCGCCTCGAACTCGCCACCCGCGATCGCTTCGACGCCGAGTTCGCGCAAAAGCTCCGCGTTCAGGGGCGCGTACAACCCGTAGCAGATCAGCCGGGCGCAGGGGTTCATCCGTTTGACGCGTTCGATCGCCGCCAGAGCCAGCCGCGTGGCGGTGTGCATCGGGAGATAAAACGCGACCAGATCCGCTTCGCGCACCAAGAACTCGGGCAGAGGTTCGACGGCGAGGTCGGCGCAGGAGACGCGATGGCCTTCGCGCGCGAGCCAGGCCTTGGGCGAGGCCAGCCCGAATGGCTGGTGGCCCAACTCGTAGGTGGAGATGAGAACGACGTTCACCCTGAACCCAGTGTACGTGGCGGCGTATACTGAAAACCATGAATCGCAGAATCATGCTGGGAAGCGTTGCCGGGCTTCTGGCGGAGACTCTCGCCGCCCAGACCAGCGCGGCGAAAGGCGACACAGGGAGAAGGGCAGTCCTGCTGCAGGACCTGCCGAAGGTAACGCTCGATAACTGGACCGTGACCGCCACCGAGATCAGCTATTCGCCCGGCGCCAGCTCGGCGCAACACAAGCATCCGGGATTCGTGCTCGGCTACGTGCTCGAGGGCGAGGTGCGGATGCAGGTGAAGGGACAACCCGAGATGACTTTCGGCGTGGGGCAGATGTTCTACGAACCGCCGGGCGCGATCCACGCGGTGTCGAGGAACGCGAGCGACACCAAGCCCGCCCGATTTCTCGCGATGGTGTTCGCGGAGAAGGGCAAGCCGACCGTCGTCCCGGCCTGACGGAATCGCCCGGTTATGGCGACGGTGAGCCGATCACGATATTGACCATGTCGGTGAATCCCTCCACCGTCTGCACGGCCAGCGTTTGCGGACCGGGGCCGATGTTGGGCGGGATCTGGACGTTGAGCTGATACATTCCAGCGAGAGTGGGCGCCAGGCCCTTGTACTGGACGTTCGCCAGCAGGCCCCCGACGTAGACGTTCACGGGGCCCGGGACCTGGGAGAACGGCGGCCGAGATGGCGCGGCGGCGCCGTCGGGCACGGGCGGATTCACGGCGCCCAGGCCGGTGAGATACACCTGCACGACTTCATTGGGGCTGGCTGGACTGGACGCACTGACCTTGGAGAAGTCGGGATGAAGAATCGCGCCATCGCCGAGCCCGGTGAACGCGAGGCTGAAGATGCCCGGCGCGGTCGCCGCCAACGGCACGTCCACCGGGTTCGACTTGGTTCCGTTGACGCTCGCCACCACGGTGGCGACCGAACCGGTCGCCGCGTAGGGCACGATGGCGCTGATCTGCGTCGGGTTCACAAAGTAGATTGGAGCGGCGATCCCATTCACCGTCACTTGCACGCCCGCGAGCATGGGCGGAAACGGAATGGCGGCGGTAGCGGTTTGCGTGCCGAGACCCGTGCCGAATAGCGTGATGAATGCGCCGGGCGACACGGGATAACCGGCCGGCGCAAAGCTGGCTGCGTTGAGCACTCTCTGCGGATCGAGGAAGACGCCGCTTCCGGATGGCGGCAGCATGGCGGCTCCGAAATAGATTTCGTAACTGGCCGAGCTGAGCACGTCGACGCCGCTCGTGGCAAAAGTCTTGCCGGAGGACGCCACATTCACGTGGCCGGCCGTCGAAGTGAGAGTTCCGGAGCCATCGGCGGAGAGATTATAGGTGAGCAATGGGGAGGCATCGAACAATCCGTCGGACTGGCGCGTGCGGCGCGTCCAGATCGAGTTGCCGTTCAGCGCGTTCACGCTCCCAACAACGGCCGCCAGCCGCGGAATCTGCACGTCATAACGCAAGCCGGCCGAAAAATAAAATCCGCTCCAGCTCGAATTGTTTGCGGTACCGGGGAACGCTTTCACGCCCACCACCAGTCCGTGGCCGCCAGTGGTTGTCGATCCGCCCATAAAAAACGTTCCGTCTCCGGAGACGGCGATGTTCTTCACGCCGGCGATCAGTTGCGTCGTGTTGTTGAGGCCCGGGGCGAGCGGGAAGGTGAGCGTGCCGGTTCCGTCCGGGGAGATCGCATAGGTGATCGGGCTGACGCTTTGGCTCATGAGCTTGCTGGCGAGGTTCGCGGCCTGCCCGGTGACGGTGGTCTCGGTGAAGCTGCCCGCTCCGTTGGCGGACAGCTTGAAATTGGTGTCGCGGATACCGGCGACGCCGCCGTTGGGAAATTCGAGACTGGAGATCCAGTAGCTGCCCGCGAGCGTTCCATTGGAGAGCGCCTGCGAAGGCGCCGGAAGGGCGACGAAAAGATCGAACACCGTCACTCCCGCTTCCGTGGAAGAGCCGACCAGCGCGCCCGCCCCGAGTCGGGCGTTGATGGTGGTGACGCCGGGACGCAGAGGGTTCGAGAGCGTGACGAATCCGCCTGGCCTGACGCTATACGTGCCGGCGCCCGAGAGCGACGCGGGAGGGGAGGAGCCCACCAGTTGCTGGCCGGCGATGGCGAAGTTGCCGTTGCCATCGAAGGTGAGTGAGCCGGAGCCGGTGCGTGTGTCGATCACGTTGGCGGAGCCGTCGGTGATGAGCAGCACCTGACGGAAGTTGTATTTCCCGTTCAGCGACTGATTGGACTGGGCCGAGGCGATCGTCGCAGCCAGCGACACCACGCAAAGCATTCTCATAGGCGCTGCTATGCGGGCTTCACGGCCCGCACAAAGGCGCTCATGAACTTCCCGTCCACCTCGGGAGCGATGGCGTCCGCGTCGATCCCTTCGGCGGCAAGAAACTCCCTCGCGTCCTCCATCCTGTAGATCCGCGTGGGCTCGACGTCGATTCGCTCGAAACCGGCGCCCGCCAGTTTGGCGCGGTATTCTTGCTCTTCGAGCGCGCCGGCCAGGCACCCCACCCACAGCAGAACGCTCTTGCGAATTTCGGGCGGCACCTCTCCCCGGGTGACTACGTCGGACACGGCGAAGCGCCCGCCCGGCTTCAAGACCCGAAACGCCTCGCCGAGTACGCGGTCCTTGTTGGCCGAGAGATTGATGACGCAGTTGGAAATAATCACGTCCACGGAGTTGTCCGGCAGCGGAATGTTCTCCATCTCCCCCTTGAGGAACTCGACGTTCTCAACGCCCGCCTTCCGCTTGTTCGCATTGGCGAGCGCGAGCATCTCATCGGTCATGTCGAGACCGTACGCTTTCCCCGCCGGCCCGACCCGCCGCGCCGACAGCAGAACGTCGATGCCGCCGCCCGATCCCAGATCGAGCACCGTCTCGCCGGGATTCAACTGGGCCAGCGCGGTGGGATTACCGCAGCCGAGCGACGCTCTTACGGCTTCTTCCGGTAGCGCCGCCGTCTGCGAGGAATCGTACAGGTCCCGCGTGATGGGATCGCATCCTTCCGCCGCAGCCGAGGCTCCGCAGCAGGAGCTGCCGCCGGTCGCCACGCGCAACGCGGCTTGTCCATATTTCTCTTTCACGACTTCACGGATGTCGGGTGCGCTCATGATTTCATTATGATGGTCTGGGAGCCAATTTTGCCCGGTGGCAGGCATGGTCTTCAAAACCACTGAACGGTCTCTTGAGGTCGTTGGTCGGTTCGACTCCGACTGGTTCCCGCCACCGATCAGACCAACGGCCGCCGCAATGCGTATTGCCGGATCATTCTGACCAGGGCGGCTTTGTGAATCGGCTTCGTCACGTGTCCGGTGCAGCCCGCCTCGATGCTTTTCAAAGCCGCTTCAGCCTCATTGTGAGCCGTCAGAGCCACGATCGGGACGGCCGGCATCTCGTTCATGCACTCCGAGATCCGAATTCTGCGCGTCGCCGTGTACCCGTCCATCTCGGGCATGTCGAGGTCCATCAGGATGAGATCGTAGGATGCGGTCAATGCTTTTTCCAGGGCGATCCATCCGTTCGAAGCCGAATCGATCCTCCATGGCTCATCCTTCAGGAACGCCCGAATCAACAGCAGATTGTCGGTGGCATCCTCGGCTACCAGGATCCTCAGAGGGCGTCCCTTGGCGCAGCCGGTGGCCGCCGGGCGGTCGTCTTTTTCAGGTTCCGCGGGGTACGCCAAGGCGAGATTCGCGGTGAAACGGAAGACCGCGCCCGGCCCGGGGGCGTCTTCAACCCAAATCGTTCCTCCCATCATCTCCGCCAGGTGCTTTGAGAGCATCAAGGCATGCCGGGAGTCGTTTTGCCCCGCGTCGTCCGGGTTCTGGGTTGGGTCGAAGAGCTGGCACATGATGTCCGGCGGGATGCGCGGACCCGTATCGGCGACGCTGAATCGGATCGCGACCCCCTCCGCGCATGCGGCCTCGTGCCGCTCTACTGTGACCGAGATTTCGCCTTTCCCCATTCGCTCGATGCCGGCGCGAACCAAGGCGATCACAATTTGGTTGATCCGTTCCGGATCGCCGACCAGCGCCGGGGGCACGTCGCCCGAGACGCGACTATTCAGTGTGATTCCTTTGTGTCGCGCCAGAATGGAAAGCAGATCCACAGCTTGCTTCACGGACTCGCGAAGGTCGAAGGGAACCTGCTGCAATTGCAGAACGCCCATCTCCGCCCTGGCGAGATCGAGGAGTCCGGCGCTTTCGGTGAGCAGATGGTCCGCGCTCGCGCGCGCGACATTCACGCGGTAGGCCTGCTCCGGAGTCAGCGGCGATTCCAGAAGCAGCTCCGTCAGACCGAGAATCGCATTCACCGCCGTACGGATCTCATGATTTATCCTGCCCATCAAGCGGCCGCTTCGCGCTGTCATCGTTGCTTCCATCTCATCCTCGTTCCTTGCCGATCCTGATTGCTCCATGGCTTCACGACCGCTTCTCCTCGACCGCGTGGTAGGTGGAGGGAACGATGGCGAAGTACTCGACAAAGCGGCGCTTGGAGAGCGGCTGGGACTCGGCGGCCCGGGGGCCGGTGAGGCCTTCCGCAAACGCCTCGAACTGGCCGCCCAAGGCGCTCTTGGGGTCGACGCAAGTTCCCGCGCTCATCGCCTTGCTGACGCGCCGCGGGTCATTCATAAAGGAGAACCGCACTCGCGCCCCCAGCAGCTCCTCCACATCCCCGACCGAAAAGGCGCTCCGCCTCTCGGAGCGGTTCAACAGCACCGAGACGCGTTCGCCGAGCCCGACATTACGCAAAAACTCAGTCTTGGACCGCGCGAAGTGGAGGGACGGAATATCGGGGGTGCAGACCAGGAAAATTTGCTTGGATTGGCGTAACAGCTCCATGGAATATGGCTCCATGTTGCCGGACAGATCCAGGCAAATCGCCTGATAGGTGCGCCTGATATAGTACAGCACTTTTTCGACTTGGGAAGCCTCGAGAACGCTGGCCGGATCGAACCTTCCGGAACACAGCACGTCCAGGTCATCCCGTTTCAAGACGAGATTGTCCCATACGCTGTCGTCCAGACTGTCCGCCATCGCGATGGCGTCGAGGACCGAGCGGCCATTGGTAATTTTCAGCAGGAACGAAACCATGCCGAGGTTCAGATCGAAATCCGCGATGAGCGTGCGGCCTGTGGACTGGCGGGCGATGGCGGAGCTGACGTTGAGCGCAACGGTCGACGTGCCATCGCCGGGCTTGGCCGGCAGGAAGCTGAACACCTCGTCCGTGCTGGTGAATGCCAGGGGTTTTCTTTCCAGGACTTCCCCGATCCGTTCCACCGCTTCCGCCAGCCGCACCGGATCCAGCGGAATCGGCAGAAACTCGCGGACTCCCATTCGCATGATCTCGACCAAAGCCTGCGGATCGCAGGCCCGGTCCACCGCCACCACTTGAGTGCCGGTTCCCGTGCGATCGATGGCGAAGGCCAGCCCGATCGCGCGCGGGAGATCCTCCGTGCATAAGAACACCATGGAGGGGCCGGTGGCTTGAATGAACCTCGCCAGTTCGGGCCCGGAAGGATACTCGGTAAAGGTCCGGAGAACCCGGACACTTCCAAGCTCGTGCAGCCTCGCGGAGAGTTGCTCAGCGGTGCCGGCCTGCCGCGAGATAATGACGCTGGTCAACAAGAGATTGCCTTTCTGTGTTTTTCCATCATGAGCCTGCTCGCGCCGGTCACTGTGGCCTCATCGGCCCGCCGGTCCAGTGTATGAGCCTCTGATGTGGCAAGCCTCGAATAATAACCTGCCTGGATCTGAGACTTGAGCCGATAAGGCATCGAAGGAGATATGCCGTGCAATCCGCCATTCAGACAGAGATTACTCAAGAACCCCTCTTAGCGCGCCGCACGATCCTGGTGATCGACGACGATGAGTCTTTCCGCTTGCTCCTCCGAACCCTCCTCACGCGAGGCGGATACCAGGTTTTGGAGGCCTCGGACGGCCTGATTGGGTTGCGGCTCATGAAAGACAAGCTGGTCGATCTGCTGATCACCGATATGATCATGCCGGAGCACGAAGGCGTCGAAACGATTCTGCTTGCGCATCGTCTCCATCCGAAACTCAAGATCCTGGCCATCTCTGGCGCCATCGGCCGCTACGAGTATCTGGACCTGGCCAATCGCATCGGGGCCGATGCGACTCTGGACAAATCCATCGTGCCGAAGGCGCTCCTCCGCACCGTCGGTTCCCTGATCGAACATTGATGACGCGCATCCACCAACATCGCCTCACTGCGCCGGTCGCGCGCATCCTGTTCGCTCTGGCGGGTTTCGCCGTCCTGGCAGGCTGGTGCTGGCTCTCACTGACGTCGCATCCCCCCCGCATGGGGGTCAATAGCGCCGCGTGCTTGCTTCTCATCGGAGCCGCTCTGGCCGTTTCGCTTCTGATTCCTCGTTTCCGCGATCAGATTGTGCTGACTGCGGGAGCTTGCGTGGCCGCCGTCTCCTCCACCGCTGTGATCGGACATGCGGCCGGAATCGAATCGGCGTACCGCTGGGGAGAGGCTGGCGGTATGGCCTTGCCTACCTCCGTCGCGTTCGTCGCCGCCGCCATCGGTCTGCTCGCCACCGGCTCCAGGTTTTCCGTGGGAAGGCCAAGGGCGTGGAAGTCGATGCTCGCCGCGGTTGCCGTCGCAGGTGTGACGACCCTCGTCTACAGCGCTCTGGTGGATAGCCGGAATCGCCGGCTCCAGCGGGAGGCCGAAGAAATGGTGCTGACCGGCGGACTCACGATTGCGGCTCTGCTGGGGATCACCATTTACTTTTGGCAGACCACTCTGGAGCGCAACCAGCAGCTCGCGCTGGCCAATCGCGAGCTGGCCAAGGCCAATCGCGCCAAGACCGATTTCCTGGCGGCCACCAGCCACGAGATCCGCAATCCCCTGAATTCCATTCTCGGCATGGCTGACCTGCTGTGGGAATCGCGACTCGATTCCGAGCAAAGGCAGTATGTAGAGGCATTTCGAAGGGCGGGCGCTACCCTGATGACGCTGATTAACGAATTCCTGGACCTGTCGAAGATCGAGTCCGGCGGCTTCGAGTTGGAAAGCGTGGAGTTCAGTCTCACGGACGTGGTCGGACAGAGCCTTGCATTGATCGCGCCGAAAGCCGCCGCACAGGGCGTCGGCCTGATCTCCCGCATCTCCCCAGACATCCCTCCCAGACTGATAGGCGACCCGGCTCGACTACAGCAAATCCTGATCAATCTCCTTGGCAACGCCGTGAAGTTCACTCCGGCGGGTGAGATCGTTGTTACCGCGCAACCGCATCCGTCCGGCGCCCCCGGACACATCGACGTCTCGGTTTCCGACACCGGAATCGGTATACCTTCTGAAAAGCTCGGCAGCATTTTCGAGGATTTCAAGCAGGCTGATTCATCCACCGCCCGCAAATACGGAGGAACCGGACTGGGCCTGGGTGTCAGCCGGCGTCTTGTGCGCCTCATGGGCGGGGAGCTCATGGTACAGAGCAAGGTTGAGGAGGGAAGTACGTTCAGTTTCACCGCTTCGTTCGGTGTTGCTCTCGAGCGAGAATCGGTTCCATCCGTGTCCTTGGAACCCGCGCCGTTCTCAGCGGACCCCGGGGACACACCTCGCCGGGGCGCCCTGCGTATTCTCCTTGCGGAAGACTCCCCGGACAATCGCTTTCTCTTGCAGGCATATCTCAAGGGGATTCCCCACACCCTGACCTTGGCCGAAGATGGCCGGCAAGCGGTCGATCGGTTTGGCTCGAACCGGTATGACCTGATCCTGATGGATATTCAAATGCCGGTCATGGATGGGTTGACGGCAATCCGGGCGCTTCGGGCGTTTGAGTGTGCGCAGGCTCAGCGACCGACCCCGATTGTCGCTCTTACGGCGAACGCCCTTCCGCAGGACATCGAAGCCTGTTATGACGCGGGATGCGATGCATATGTGTCCAAGCCGGTCTCCAAACAGGCGCTGCTCGGGGTGATCGAGCGGTGGAGCTCGCGCCCAACCGAGCCGATATCCGTCCGGATTCCCGACGGATTGGAGGAGCTGGTGCCCGGCTATCTCAGCAGCCGGAAGGAGGAAGTCCCTCTGATGCTTCAACTGCTGAGTTCCTCCGATTTCGATCGCATCCGGATCTTGTCGCATAACATGAGAGGAAGCGGCAGCGCCTATGGGTTCCCAGGGCTGACCGAAATCGGCGCTGCTCTGGAAAGCTCCGCCCGGCAAGCGGACGTTTCCAGGCTGACCCAGCATCTGGACAGTCTCGCGGACTATCTGGACCGCGTCGAAATTACATAAGTCTTACAAAGCATTGGAGGAAACTGGGTTAGCCTTGATCCAGTGACCACCGAACTCATCAACCTTCCTAACCGCACCAAAATGAACTGGCTGACCACTATCGTCTTGGTGCTCTTTCACATAGGCGCCGTTGCCGCGCTATTCATGTTCAGTTGGCGCTCGTTCATTGTCGCCGCAGTCCTGTATTGGATCACCGTAGGCTTCGGGATAAGCTTGGGATACCACCGGCTGCATACGCACCGTTCCTACGTAGCGCCGCGGTTCTGGGAGTATCTGCTGGCCCTGTTCGGCACGCTCACGCTCGAAGGCGGTCCGATCTTCTGGGTGGCGACGCATCGCGTGCACCATTCGCGATCCGACCAGCCTGGCGACCCACACTCGCCCCGCGACGGAGCCTTCTGGTCTCACATGGGGTGGATTCTGCTGGGCGAGAGCAAGCATGCCGACACACGCGCGATGGCGAAGTACACGCCCGACCTGGCCCGGCATCGCTTCTACGTCTGGCTGAACAATTACCACTGGCTCCCCATGGTCGCGCTGGGGATCGTGCTGCTGGCTATCGGCGGTCTTCCGCTGATGCTGTGGGGCACGTGCCTTCGCGTCGTGGTCGGCCTGCATGCCACCTGGCTGGTGAACTCCGCGAGTCACCTTTGGGGCTCGCGCCGGTTTCAGACCGGGGACGATTCGCGGAACAACTGGTGGGTTGCGCTGCTGACGTTCGGCGAGGGCTGGCACAACAACCATCACGCCCATCCGACGTCGGCGCGGCACGGGCTGGCATGGTATGAGCTCGACATCTCCTGGATCACGCTCCATGTCCTTCGATTCTTGCGTCTGGCGAAAAACGTCCGCGTGGCGAAGATATCGAGCGCGATGGCGGAGCGCGAAGCCGCGTAACTCCCAGCCCAGGACGTGAGTCCGGGGTTAAGCTGGAGTCATGGTAGTCCCGGGCCGCCGGAAGTCGATCGCGTTTTTTATCGCGCTCGGCGCCGGCCTGATCTCGGTAGTCATTCTGCTGTACGTCGGCTGGGTGCTGCTCAACTGGCGCACCGGCATCCTGCTGTTCCTGGGAGTGCTGCTGCTGGCGATGATCATCAGCGGCGTCGTGCTCAACACCACCTTCCTGGTGCGCGAAATCCGCCGCAACGAGCAGAAGGACGCCTTCATCAACGCGGTGACGCACGAGCTGAAGACTCCGGTCGCCTCCATCCGGCTGTACCTGGAAACCTTGCAGACGCGCCCGGTCGCCGAGGACAAGCGCACGGAGTTCTATCGCATCATGCTCGAGGACAGCGACCGGCTGCTGGCGAGCATCGAGCAAATCCTGCGTACCGGACGCATCGGTCTCTCCGGGCGGAAGCTCAATCTGTCGCGAATCGAGTTGGGCGGCGTGATCGAGGAGTGCCTGACGCGCGCGCGCATGTTCTATCACGTCCCGCCGGAGTCGCTCGCCTACGATCCGGGTCCGCCGGCGACGGTGCTGGGCGATCTGGAGGAGGTCCGCGCCGCGGTTTCCAATTTGATCGATAACGCCGTGAAGTACTCGGGAAGCGACGTGAAGGTGAGCGTCGAGACCGCCAACGTGGACGACAAATTCGTGATGCTGCGCGTGCGAGACCGGGGCGCGGGCATTCCCCAGGCCGAGCTGAAGCAGATTTTCAAGCGCTTTTATCGCGTGCCGGGGCAGGTGGCCACGCGCGTGAAGGGAACCGGCCTGGGCCTGTACATCGTCCGCTCGGTGGCCAAACGGCACGGAGGCCGGGCCTGGGCCGAGAGCGATGGACCAGGACGCGGGAGCACGTTCGTCCTACAGCTTCCGATCGCGAAATGAGCCGCGTTCTGGTGGTCGAGGACGAGCAGCACCTGGCCGACGGCCTGCGCTTCAACCTGGAGGCGGAAGGCTGCCAGGTGCACGTGGTTGACAGCGGCGAAGCGGCGATCGAGCTGCTGGCCGCCCCGTCGTCGGCGTTTGACGTGGTGGTGCTCGACGTAATGCTGCCGGGCAAGGACGGTTTCACCGTGGTCTCCGAGCTGCGCCAGGCCGGACAGTTCGTTCCTACCCTGATGCTGACCGCGCGCGGCCATCCGGAAGACGTGCTGAAGGGATTCGCGGCCGGCGCCGACGACTATCTCACCAAGCCTTTCGATCTCGCGATTCTCATGGCACGCATCCGCGGCCTGTTGCGGCGGCGCGAATGGCTTACGGCCAAGCCCAAGGACGTGTTCACCTTCGGCGACAAGTCGGTGAACTTCGATCTGCTCGAGCTGCGCGTTCGCGGGCAGGTGTTTCCGCTGACCCTGATGGAAGCGAACGTCCTGCGCCATCTGATCCGGCATGAGGGCCAGCCGGTCTCCCGGAAAAAGATGCTGGACGAAGTGTGGGGCCTGCACGAGGACACCGACACGCGCGCCATCGACAACTTCATCGTGCGGCTGCGGCGCTACATCGAGGACGACCCTGCCAGTCCGCGACACCTGCTGACGGTTCGCGGCGTGGGGTACCGGTTCGTGGCGGCTCCGGATAAGAGCTAGAAGGACCAACTCGCCCCTGTCGGACCAACTCGCCCCTTGCGTGCGCCCTCGGACGGGTATATGATTGGCTCCCCAGGGAGGCGCTATGAGAAGAGTTAACGTTGGTCGTGTGATCCTGGGCGGCATCGTCGCGGGCATCGTGGCAAATATTTTGGCGTATCTTGTGGACGGCGTGATGCTCGCCTCGCAGTGGGCCGACGGCATGAGGGCCCTTAACAGACCAGAGTTCTCCGGCGGTCAAATCGTAGGGTTCAACTTCCTCGGACTGGTCTATGGAGGCTTTACGGTGTGGCTCTACGCCGCGATTCGTCCGCGCTACGGCGCTGGGCCGAAAACCGCAGTGACCGCGGGACTGGCGGTTTGGATCGCCGGGATCTTGATGCCCAACGCTGCGCTTATGGCGGTGACCGGTTTGTTCCCAACCAACCTGACCGTGATGACGACCGCCGGGGGGTTCGTCGAATGGGTAGCCGCGGCACTGGCCGGAGCAGCCTTGTACCAGGAGGGCGCCGATTCGGCGAAGTCCATGGCGGCATAGGCAATCAAGCACAGCGAGGAATCCGCTGCTTCTGTGCGGTCGGGAAAGCGGATCCCTCGCGTTCGCTCGGGATGACGGGCACTCAGGCGTCTGCTGGTCTGCGTTCGATTTCGGCGAACCACTGTGACAGGAGACTAGCGCCGGTCCAACTATATTCGCTAGGATCGGGCTATGGCCGCGCTCTCGGATCGGCCCGCGCGCCCGGGCTTCGGCGAGCTCACGGATTTGCGGGAAATTCCCGCCGATCGTCTCGATCCCCTGCTCGAGGAGGAGATCGCCACCTGGCGCCGCGATCTCGACTGGGATTTCCGGCCGTCGGCCGATCTGGTGCGCCGGTTCGTGGAGCTGGAGTCGCTGAACGGTTTCGCGCTGGTGCAAGGAACACCGGGGGGCAGTCGCGTGGCCGGCTACTCCTACTATGTGTGCGAAGAAGGCAAGGGCCTGATCGGCGACCTATACGTCCGGACCGCGCAACGGACGGTGGAGAACGAGAACGCGCTGATCGAGGCCGTGCTCGATGCGATGTGGCGCGCGCCCGGAGTGCGGCGCGTGGAGTCGCAACTCATGATGCTGAGCGCGCCGTTCGGACGCCCCGTGCCGTTTCCCGAGCGCTTCCACTCCTATCCGCGTTGCTTCCTGGAGGCGCCGCTGGCCGGGGTCGAGCGTTTCGCGCCGCGCGAGCTGCCGGGTATTTCGATTTCCCTCTGGCAGGAGAACCGGCAGGACGACACGGCCCGGCTGATCGCGAACTCCTATCAAGGCCACATCGACAGCCGGATCAACGACCAGTACCGCTCGCCCGGCGGCGCGCGGCGGTTCCTGACCAACATCGTGCAGTATCCCGGCTGCGGAACCTTCTACGCGCCCGCTTCGTACGCGGCCGCGAGCCTTCAGGACCACTCGCAATGCGGGGTGTCGCTCGCCAGCCTGGTGGCGGGAGACGCCGGTCACATCACCCAGGTGTGCGTGGCGCCGTCGCGCCGGGGGACGGGGCTCGGCTACGAGCTGATGCGCCGCTCCATGGTGGCGCTGGCAGCGCACGGGTGCCGCTTGGTGAGCCTCACGGTGACGGCGTCCAACCAGGAGGCGATCCAGCTCTACGAGCAGATGGGGTTCGTCAACCGGCGGGATTTCGCGGCGTATGTGTGGGAGGCGCGGTAGGCCATCCTGCTAAGTTGAGAGTGTGACCGCCGAACAGAAGGCAAGCATCGCGGGAGTGGTTTCGATTGATCCGGAGATCATGCACGGAACCCCGCGTTTCACGGGCACGCGTGTCCCCGTCCAAACCTTGCTCGACTATATTGAAGACGGCGACACCCTCGACAATTTCTTGCGTGATTTCATCACCGTGAAACGCGACCAGGCTGTTCTGTTTCTGGAACTGGCTAAAGAACAGCTCATCCAGTGCGTATCCTCTTAAGTGGGGCCGGCCGGGGGCCGGCCAAGGGCCGGCCAAGGGCCGGCCAAGGGCCTGCCCACTGCTGAAACTTGCCGGTGAGCGTTACGCGGCGTGCTACTACGGGGCGCGCCAATCTATCGTGCCGAGGTAAGGACGGCTTTACTTCCTGACGAATTTCGTCACGCCCCTCAGTTGTGCTTCCGCCGAATAGATGTTGCCTGCGGCGTCGATGGCGATGCCTTCCCCCATGGCGCCGTCTGGAGAATTTGGCGTCATGTGGGGCGGAATAAACATCGTCACTTTCCCGTCTTTGAGACTCCCGATCCGGATTCCCCTCTGCCAGCCTGGGTGCACCTTTTCGGTCGACTCCGAGTCGGTCGTGTAGATCACGTCGCTCTTGTCGATGGCCAGCCCGCTGGTGCGGGAGAAGTCGTCGTACTCCAGGACGAACTTCCCTTGCTTCGTCAGGACTTGAATGCGATGGTTGTGGCGGTCGGCAACCACCAACTGGCCCTTGGAATCGAACTTCAGCGCGTGCGGCGTCCGGAACTCTCCCGGCCCGGTTCCCGTTTTGCCGATGACTCTGAGAAACTTCCCGGTCTTGTCGAACACCGAGATTCGCCCGATGAGATTGGGATCTGCCACGTCCGTATGGCTCTCGGCAACGTAGACGTCACCATTGGCCGGGTCGGTCACCACGTCCGTC
>JBGPLI010000091.1:0-21355 GCA_041486445.1 Bryobacteraceae bacterium | reverse complement strand
GCTCATCCCGAGCGCTTCGTCCGCAAACCTCCCAGACCACCCGAGCTGCCCTCCCAGGTCTGGATCAACCGCCCACCTTCGGAGGAAAAAACTCTCTAAACTTTCACGCCATGTGTCTCATTGTTGTTGACACGCACCGATGCCGTCGCAGACGTCAATGTCAAACGCGGTGTTGATTTCCTTCGCCACGTCTCGCAAATTGTGAAAGCGCATTTTTGTGAAACGCGCAACGCGGGCCGGCGTCATCGGGACAAGCTGCACGAGCTGGCGAACGTACTGATCTGTGTATGAATCGAAGAGCGCAACAGCATCTTTGACACAGTCCTCGTAAGGACCACCAGCATTAATTCGGGTGCGGATCTGCGGGGTTGTCTTGGCCTCTAACTCTTGAAGATCGTTTCTGGTCGCACAAGAAGAGCAATACCCGAACTTGCCAAGTATGTCGTTGAACTCCCCGCAAGCGTCGCAGTTGAACTGGTTCTGCTGGCTTTCTTCCGCGTAATAGAATGGTGGCTTCTCGCCTTCTTTTCCCGCTGCGTCTGCGACGGCATCCATGTCTATGACGTGATCGGCGGCGGCGGCTTCGTCAAGTGCTTCGCGGAGTTTCTGGCACCACTGCTGCACATACAACTTTTGTGCGTTGGTGAGGAAGACAGTCCCGTCCGCGCGGATTCGACAATACGGGCATGTCGTTGGCCAGGGGCCACTTCGCCAGTATTGGCTGCATGCGGGGCACTGATGGCCGAACATGCCTTCGCTGTCGGAGGCCATGGTCACGGGGAACCAGCCCGCGGGCGGCTTCTCGTTGAAGCCGAGAGCAGCCACCCGATCACCATCGTAGTGGGCGCATATTTCGACGAGGACGACCTTAACGGGTCGGGAACCCGTATATTTGACTTGGTAGGCGCGTTGCCCATGTTCCTTGGTAAAAACGCTGAACGTCACGGTCCCGCCACTATGGGCGATTTCTTGAAACTCAGCCTTTGGCAGGAGCGGCATTGTGAGCTTATCTTATTCTCACATTACTCCCGTAGAACGCGTTCACGAAAGCCCTGCCCGCCTTCCGGAACCACTTGAGCGTATCGTCGGCTTCCGGCGGAACTGACGCGGGCCCGCGTGTTCGTCGCGCCACATCGTGGGTCAGGCGTTTCTCAGCCAAGTGGATTACTCCGGAGTGCGCATTGATCCGAAATTAATCACTTGCAGCTACCAAGAATTCTCGTCGAGCCAGCCAGTTACCAACGTGCGGTAGTCCAAGAAATTGAGCTCCTGGACATCTAGGTTAGCTGCGCGTGCAACCGCCGGGAGTTCGAGCCGGAACTGCACGTATCTCTGCTGCATCCGTTTGGCGCCGGGGATCCCGATGCTGGTGGGATGGTTTGTGCGTAACCAGTCCCGAACGGCGGCAATCGCCTGGCCCACCTCATTGTGGTGAGCGCGAATATCCTGGCCGGCGATGTCGGAGCAGAAGATCTGGTACCTATACTGGTCCCGGTCGAGTATGAGGCACGATTTTCGGGCATGCTTCGCACCACCGTACCTCTTTGCGCCGAGAAAAATCCCGAGTTCCAGGGGCATGTTGAACCGTGGCAATCTGTGCTTGGTATCGAGACTCGTCCTAGATAGGTCGTGAATGCTCAACCGACACTTGCCGATGATGTCTAGGAGCTTGTTGAGCCTTACTTGGCTTCCATCATCCTGTTCCCGGGCGCCTCGGGCCACGAAACCACAGTCGTGGACGGCGAAGACGAGAGCGTCGAAGAACTTTTTATACCGAAGATCAAAGGGGACGTTTATGAAGACATCGTTCGCGGAAGCCGACATCTTCCTGTGACGGTGAAGCTAAGTACGCGTTCCGCGTAGTCTAGTCTTCGGCCCCCCGCCCTGGACCCTCGTCGCGGCACTATTCTTCGGACCGGAGGCTTTCTTCGCTCCGGTCTTGGAACGACTGACGCCAAAGTGCCCGAGGTAGCGCTCAAGTACTGACGCGCTCACGAATCGTCCTGCCTTTGAGCTCGACGAAGCGCTCTTGCGGGCCACACCGCCGGTCGATTTGGCCATCTTGACGGCTTTGACAGCAGTGCGAGCTTGAAGCCGACTGATGGAGCCTGTCTTTGAGGCCCCGACTATTGATCTCTGGTGCATCTTGGCCGTCTCTCCACGGGTCCGGGTGACTCTACGCCCCTCAATGCCGTCACGCTCAATTTAGCACATCTGTTCGGGCCCCATCCGCCACATTGAGCCCCGAGCGCTGCTGCCCCACTCACCGAGACGACAATGCGAGAGGCACTCGCCAACTGCCTGCCTTGTTTGTGATTCCGCCTTTCAGCTACCGAACTTCGGTCGCTCGGAAGCCATCCACCTGGTCTCGTAGTCGGCAAACGTCCGAATGAGCAGTGTGTCTCCTTTCGACTACAAGAGGAAGCGAAGCGCGTCTCGCAGCCAACTGCCGTATGGCTTGATTATCGAGGGATGGCTACAGCATCCACATGGACGTACCATCCGCTTCCCGGAGATCCTGCCCCCCCAACAATCCCAACCTCCAGACAATTCTTCTTCCATTTCTTTTCAGCCAATTGCGCCCTTCATCCTCCCGCTTCCGCCCCTCCAGACGCTAAATCTTGAATTGGAGCCCGCTCAGCAAACCTCGCGGGAACTGAACGCCGGAAGGAGGAATTTTGGACTTATCCACGCGCTCAAAAATGCGCGCCCCTTTGGTTTCAGTAACTTCTTGGGTTCGTTTTGTCGCTGCGTTTTTCGTGCTGAGGCCGTGGCAGGCCTCCCCTGGCTCAGAAAATCGGCATCCCGTAGAACTGCGGCAACCCTCAACCTCCCGAGCCACGGCAATCGCGACTTTCCATTACGCCTCGAGTCCGGCCTCCTCACCACCTGCCTCGACCAGGCCCTCGACCGTATCGGCGATCCCATCATCCCCATGAGCCAGGACCACGCCGGCGATGGCGATATCGAAGTCACCCGCGCCCAGAACCGCAGCGCTGCGGACAAAATTACCGAACGAACCCATCGAGGAGGTCCAACCCGAAGAAAACAAAACTGCTGATGCCCCGCAGAACGAACCCATTTCGACTCCCGAACCGCCCGTCGCCCCTCGGTAGCCCGCAAAATGATGTTTTTCGGACCAACGCACGTTTCCGACGCTATCCCTTCCCACACAGGGTGCTTTTCGGTATATACTATGCCCTGATGGGCTCTGTGCACGCCGGCACAGGGCCGGGCCAGGCGGAGTTTACCGGTCACCGGTTGTGCCGGCGAGTTGCTAGAAGATGACGAGAGGAGCGAAATTATGAAGATGAGAAGACTGCTCTACGGGGCAGGCATGTTGGTGGCCGGGTTCGCCGTATACATGGCCTCCTGGCTTTCCGGGCTGAACGCCCAACAGCCCGCGGCGGGCGTCAAGATCGACAGCGACGACATCGGCGGCGTGGTCAGCAGTGACAAGGGGCCTGAGGCTGGCGTCTGGGTGATTGCGGAAACCACCGACCTGCCCACCAGGCTCGTCAAGAGCGTCGTCACCGACGACAAAGGCCGCTTCGTGGTGCCCGACCTTCCGAAGGCGAACTACACGGTGTGGGCGCGCGGCTACGGGCTGGTGGATTCTCCGAAGGTTCAGACGCAGCCGGGCAAGCTGGTGAACCTGAAGCCCTCGGTCGCTCCCGACGTAAAGGCCGCATCGCAATACTATCCGGCGAACTATTGGTATTCGATGCTCAAGGTGCCGGAGAAGAACGAGTTTCCGGGCACGGGGCCCAGCGGCAACGGGGTTGCCAACACGGTCCGGAACCAGGGCCAATGGATCCACCTGATCAAGACCGACAGTTGCGAATCCTGCCACCAGTTGGGCAATGCCTGGACGCGCACGCTTTCTCCGCAGCTCGGCAACTTCGATTCCCCGGCGGAGGCCTGGCTACGGCGTGTACAATCCGGACAGGCCGGAAACGCGATGCTGGGCGGGCTGCGCAATCTGGGCCAGGAGCGGGCCACCAGCGAGTTCGGCGATTGGACCACGCGGATCGCGAAGGGCGAACTGCCGGCGTCGGCGCCGCCGCGGCCACAAGGCGTCGAGCGTAACGTCGTGATCACGCAATGGGACTGGGCCGATCCGAAAGCCTATCTGCACGACGAAATCTCGACCGACAAACGCAATCCCACGGTGAACGCCAACGGCTTGATCTACGGATCGCCCGAGGAAAGCCGCGACTACCTGCCCGTGCTCGATCCAGTGCATAACACGATCACGACAGTGAAGACTCCCTATCGTGACGCCAACACCCCACTGCCCGCACCGCCGCTGAAGCCTTCCGTGTTCTGGGGCGACGAGCCCATCTGGGACAGCCACACCACCGTCCACAATCCTATGTTCGACGCGACCGGACGCGTGTGGTACACCGCCAGGATCCGCGCGGCGGAGAACCCGGCGTTCTGCAAGGCGGGCTCGGACCTGATTTCGGCGAAGCTGACTCCGGTGGAGCGTTCCGGCCGGCAGTTGTCGGTTTACGATCCCAAGACCAAGAAGATCGACATGATCGACACCTGCTTCGGCACGCATCACCTGGTGTTTGCCGAGGACGCCAATAACACGCTGTGGACCAGCGGCGGCGGTGGCGGCGGCGTAGTGGGCTGGCTGAACACAAAGGTGTGGGACCAGACTCACGACGCGGCGAAGGCGCAGGGCTGGACCGCGATTATTCTGGACACCAATGGCAACGGCAAGCGGGATGCCGACTTCAAAGAAGCCGAGGCGACGGTCAACCTCGCGCCCAGCGGCGAAAGCTTGGGTACTTCCGCGATTCTGCCCAGACTGCCGGATCCGACCAAGGACACGCGCCTCAACGTCGGCTTTTACGCCGTCAACGTCGCTCCCGACGGGATCGTCTGGGGCACCGTGCTGGGCTTCCCGGGCGGGCTCGTCCGTCTGAATCCCGGCTCCAATCCGCCGGAAACCGCTTTGTCGGAGTTCTACGAGGTGCCGTACAACAATCCCAAGACCAAGTTCTCCGGCTATTCCCCACGCGGCATGGACGTCGACCGCAACGGCGTCGCCTGGGTGGTGCTGGGAAGCGGCCATATGGCCAGCTTCGACCGCCGCAAGTGCAAAGGCCCGCTAAACGGGCCGACCGCCACGGGCCAGCATTGTGCGGAAGGCTGGACGTTGTATCAATCGCCGGGTCCGAATTTCAAGAACGTAAAGGATTCGGGCAGCGCCGATTCGCACTACTACGATTGGGTGGATCAGTTCGACACTCTCGGACTGGGCAAGAACACTCCGATCGCCACCGGCAACGGCTCGGATTCGCTGCTGGCCCTGGTGAACGGCAAGTGGGTGGTGATGCGGGTTCCCTATCCGCTCGGGTTCTTCGCCAAGGGTCTGGATGGCCGCATCGACGACGCCAAGGCCGGATGGAAAGGCAAGGGCGTGTGGACCACCTGGGGCACCCGGACGGCGTTCCATTCGGAAACCGGCAAGGGGACGACCAGCAAGGTCGTGCACTTCCAGGTGCGTCCGGATCCGCTCGCGATGTAACGAAGTAGTTTCACTCTCTGGCGGCGCCGGCGGCACAACTGCCGGCGCCGCTGGAATTCCTTCCAATCCGTTCCCCTCGTCCGCCTCCCTGCCTCCCGATTATGTTAAGTTGGCCTCGCATGCGCGCACCGGCCGCCGTCCTGGTTGCCTGCTGTCTCTTTGCGCTGCTAGGCGTGGCGCTGATTCCCTACGCCGGCGTTGAAACCGACGAGGCTCTTTTTACCAGTCCGTTCTACCAGCCCCTTCCGGAGGATCTCCGCATGCGGGTGTTCCATCATGACGTTCCCCTGATGATCATGTCCTACATCGGAACTCTCAAGACCCTGCTGTACTGGCCGGTTCTGCGTGTCTTCGCGCCGGGCCCGTTTTCACTCCGCGTTCCGGTGGTGCTGGTGGGCGTCTTGACGATTCTCGTGTTCTACCGGTTCACGGAAGCGGTGGCGGGCGCGCGGGCGGCCTTGCTCGCCGCGTTGTTGCTGGCCGCCGATCCGATGTTCCTGCTGGCCGACACGTTCGATTGGGGCCCGGTTGCGCTCGAACATCTGCTGCTTGTCTCCGGATGCCTGATGATGGCGCGGCGGCGGCCGGCCCTGGGATGTTTCTTTTTCGGCCTCGCGCTCTGGAACAAGGCGATCTTCGTTTGGGCGCTGGCCGGGCTGACCGCGGGAGCCGTCGTGGCGTATTGGCCCCAGCTCCGCCGCGTGGCCGGCGACGGGCGCACGGTGGCGCGTGCGGCCTGCGCATTTCTGCTGGGCAGCCTTCCCTTTCTCGTCTACAATATTCGCCAACCCAATGTGACGCTGGAGTCCAACGCGCATCTCACTTTAGAGAACTTCGACATGAAGCTCTACAATTTGAAGAATACGGTGGATGGGTCGGGCCTGTTCGGCTTCATCGCCCGGGAGGAATCGGCGGCGAACCCGAAGGCGCCAGCCTCGCCTCTGGGGCGCGCGGCCGTGTGGATCCGCGAGCGCGTTGGCCCGCAGCGCAGCAGTCTGTTCCCTTACGCGCTTCTGCTCGCCGTCCTCGCCGCCCCTCTGTGGTGGCGATCGCCCGGGCGCCGTGCCGCCCTCTTCGCGATCGCGTTTTCCGCCGTCACGTTTCTGGCCATGGCGGTGACGCGCGGCGCCGGCGGATCCGTGCATCATGAGGTGCTGTTGTGGCCCATGCCGCACCTGCTGGTAGGCGTGGCGGCCGCTGCTCTGCGCCCTCGCTGGCTGGCCCCCGCCGCGGGAGCAGTCCTGGTCGCGTCGAACCTTCTCGTGATAAACCAGTACATCGTCCAACTGGAACGCAACGGCGCGGACGTCGACTTTTCCGATGCACTCGAGCCTCTCTCGGCAGCGCTCTCCGGGCAGCAGGATCAAACCATTTACGTCATCGACTGGGGGATGTTCGACAGCCTGGCCTTCCTGCAGCAGGGTAGGCTCATGCTGCGCGTGGCCAGCGACCCCTTCAGGACCCCGGAGCCCAACGAAGGCGAGCGCCGCGAAATCGAGGCCATGCTGACCGATCCGCACGGCCTGTTTCTGACTCACGTGCGGTCGCTCGAGGCGTTTCCCGGCGTGGGCCAGCGCCTGGAGGAGGCCGCACGCGCCCGCGGCTATGAGCGCGAGGTCACGCGCACCATCGGCGATTCGAACGGCCGGCCCGTGTTCGAGTTGCTCCGGTTTCGCCATGCCGGCGGGCCTTAGATGGCACGGCGCGTCTTCATCACCGGCGGAACGGGATACATCGGCCGCCGCCTGATCCCCCGCCTGCTCGAGCGCGGCCATGCGGTGATCGCGCTGGTCCGTCCCGGCTCGGAGTCCAAGCTGCCACCGGGCAGCGGGATCGTGCGGGGCGACGCGCTCGACGGCGGCTCGTATGCATCAAGCCTGGCCGGCTGCGACACGTTCGTGCAATTAGCCGGCGTGGCTCACCCGAGTCCGACCAAGGCGCGCGAGTTCATTTCAGTCGACCAGAAATCGGCGATGGAAGCGATTCGCGTGGCGGCGCGCGCCGGCGTCCGGCACTTCGTGTATCTGAGCGTGGCGCACCCGGCGCCCATGATGCATGCCTACATCGCGGCGCGCAGTGCCTGTGAAGACGCGCTGCGCGCGAGCGGTCTCGACGCGACCATCCTGCGCCCGTGGTACGTCCTCGGTCCCGGCCACCGCTGGCCCTGCGTACTGATTCCGTTCTACCGGATGGCCGAGCGGCTCCCGTCCACCCGCGGAGGCGCGTTGCGCCTGGGCTTGGTGACGCTGGCGCAGATGGTGAACGCTCTGGTTGCGGCGGTCGAGAATCCCGCGCGCGGCGTGAAGGTGGCCGAGGTACCCGCTATCCGGGCGGCCCCGAGTATATAGTGGGATGGAAGGATCAGGGCATGCTTCGATTCCTGCTGGCGGGCATCGGAACGGCCGCAGTTCTTGCCGGTCCCGTGCGGGCCGGTTACGACCTCAACGGGCGAATCGAACCGCGGACGCGCGCGTCGGTGTCGATTTACAGCGCCACCACACCCTTTGCCGGCGTGACGCTCAGCGACCCGGCGGGCCGCTTCCATTTCAAGCGGCTCGAAGCGGGCGCCTACACCATCGCCGTCTTCGTTGCTGGACGCGGCCAGGCGCGCACCACGGTGGAGGTGGGCCCGGGTAACGCCGACACCAGGAATCGCGTCCAGCTCACGCTCCGCTTCAAGGACTCCGATTTCTCCTTTGGCGACGTGATGCGCCAGAACCTGGTCTCGGCGCGCGCGCTGAAGATCCCGGAGCGGGCCCGCCGCGAGTATCAGCGGGCCCAGAGAGACCTGGAAAAGCGCGACGCCAACTCCGCCCGGCTTCATCTGGAGAAAGCGGTGGAGATCGCTCCTCAATTTGTCGCCGCGTGGAACGGTCTCGGAATCATCGCCTATCAGTCGCGCGAGTTCGGCCGCGCCGAGGAATTGTTTCGCCAGGCGCTGGCGCAGGATCAGAAGGCCTACGAGCCGCTGGTCAACCTCGGCGGGGTTCTGATCACGCTCCGCCGGCTGGAGGAGGCCGGCGAATACAACCAGCGCGCCGTGGCCCTCCGGCCGAACGACGCGCTCGCGAATTCACAGCTCGGCATCACCTATTTCGAGCTGCGGCAATGGAACCTCGCCGAGCAGTATCTGGAGCGCGCCCGCGAGCTGGACCCCGCTCACTTCTCGCATCCGCAATTGCTGCTCGCCCGGATCCATATGAGGCGCGGCGAGTCGCGGCAGGCCGCCGACGCGCTGAAGGATTTTCTCCAGCATCATCCCGATTGGCCCCAGGCGCAGCAGGTGCGCGACACCATCGCGCGGCTGAGCAGCGGGGCGCGGTGACGGTGGGGCATTTCACCCACCTGTCCGCTCCCTTACGGTCGCGGTTCAGAACCGCGAGCGTCAGCGAGCGGAGCGAATTGGCAATCGCATTGCATGCGTGAACGTGTATACTGAAGGCGGTAATGTTGCGAATCCTGCTATGCGCGATGCTGGCCCTTTCCCTCTCCGGGATTTGCCTGCCGTGTGTTGCGCTGGCGTCGGCTTCCACCAAGAGCCCGTGCTGTCCTGAAAAGGACGGGTGTCAAGTCCCCGTTTCCCAGCAGCCACTCGATCGCGAGGGGTGCAGCGGACAGAGGGCCGATCTTTCGGCGGCCGAGCGCGCTGAGACTGTTTCGCTCGCCCGAGTGCCGATGCAGGCGGTCGCGTTGCCGGAAGCCCCGGTAATGTTCGAGCCCCTGTTTGATCGTGTCTCCGTGCCGCCCGCCGAGTATCCCCCGCCCGAAACATTCCCGTCGATTTCCGTTCTTCGTATCTAGTCCCCACACCGTTTCCAACTCCGATCCTGTAATGAATCGTGAAAGGGACGTGTATGTGGAGAGTTGTGCTGATTGTGTTGGCGCGATACGCGGCCGTGGCCGCCGCTCAGGAGCCGCCGCTCGACCTCAAGGAGCTGACCGCGGAGGCGCTGAAGAATAATCGTGAGATCCTGGCCGCGCAGAAGCGCTATGAAGCCGCGCGCCAGCGTCCCCGGCAGGCGGGCAGTCTGCCCGACCCGACGCTCTCGCTCGGCTACAACAGCAACGGGAATCCTCTGCCGGTGGCCGGCCTCGGCAGCAACCCCACCAGCAACATCGGGCTGAGCCTCACGCAGGAGTTTCCGTACCCCGGCAAGCGGAAGCTGCGAGAGAACCTCGCCGCCAAGGCCGCCGACGCCGAGTTCCAGCAATACCAGCTGGTCGAGCTGAACGTGATCGCGCGGCTGAAGCGCGCCTACTTCGACCTGGAGCACTCCTACCTGGAAAACGAGGTGCTCGATCGCAATCGCGAAGTCCTGCGCCAGTTGCTGCAGATCGCCGAAATTCGCTACTCCGCCGGCAGGGCCGCGCAGCAGGATATTTTCAAGACCCAGACGCAGCTCTCCGTGATCGAGACCAAGGCGCGTCAGATCGGCCGGGAACGCCGCACGGCGGAGGCGGAGATCCTGAGCCTTCTGAATCGCGAGCCGGGTTTGCCGCTGGGCCGGCCCCCCGCGCCGCAGCCCGAGGAGCTGACCACGCCTCTCGAAGAGCTGTACGCGCACGCAGTCAACGACGCTCCCCGGCTCCGCCGCGAGCAGAAACTGATCGAGCGCTCGGAAGCGGCGGTGAATCTCGCACGAAAAGATTATTACCCCGACTACGCCATTACCGGCGGCTACTTCAACCAATTCCCCATGCCGCCCATGTACACGTTTCGGGCGGATGTGAAGGTCCCGGCCTACTTCTTCCGCAAGCAACGTCCCGCGCTGACCGAGCAGACGCAAAGCCTGATCGAGGCCCGCCGCAACTTCGAGGCCGCCAATCAGGCGATCCACGCGCGCATCGCCGAAGATTACGCCGCCGCCCAGACCTCCATGGATCTCATGAAACTTTATACGGACACGATCATCCCGCAGGCGAAGCTGGCGCTCGAATCGTCGCTGGTGTCGTATGAGACCGGTGCGGTCGACTTCCTGTCCGTGCTCACCAACTACATCGCCATCGTGGACTTCGAGATGAACTACCACGAAGAAATGCACAGCTATCACCTCGCGCTGACCCGCCTGGAGGAAATGACGGCGCTCACGCTGATGAATTGAGGAGAGAACTTATGAAATTCGTACGTCTGTTACTGGTACTGTTGGCGATCGCGGGAGCTTTTCTGGGCGGCTTGCTGTATCAGCGCCAACTCGCCAAGCCGCAAGCGCAGGGCCGCCGCATCCTCTATTACGTGGACCGCATGCATCCCGCGTACACTTCCGACAAGCCCGGCATCGCGCCGGACTGCGGGATGAGGCTGGAACCGGTGTATGCCGAAGAAGCCACGCCGGCCGGCATCGCACCCTCCGCGCCCGCCCCGCGCGCCGCCGATTTCCCCATGGGGACCATTCAAGTCACGCCCGAAAAGCAGCAGTTGATCGGCGTGCGCTACGGAATGGCGGAAGTGACCACCAGCGCCGGCACCATCCGCGCCGTGGGCAAGGTCGCCTTCGACGAGACCCGCCTCACGCGGATTCACTCGAAGGTCGAAGGCTGGATCGAGAAAGTTCACGTCGACTTCATGGGCGCCTCGGTCACGGCCGGCCAGCCTTTGCTCACGATTTACAGCCCCGAAATGCTGGCCAGCGAGCAGGAGTTTCTGCTCGCCCTCAAAGCGCGAGACATCCTGAGCCGAAGCACGATTCACGAAGCCATGACCAACAGCGAGTCTCTGATCGACGCCTCGCGGCGGCGGCTGGAGCTGTGGGACCTGGGCCCCACTCAGATCGCCGAAATTCAGCAGACCGGCAAGCCCATCCATTCCATCACGCTGTACTCGCCCGCCAGCGGCTTCGTCATCGCCCGCAACGCGTTTCCGAGCCAGCGCGTGACGCCGGAGACCGAGCTCTACGCGGTCGCCGATCTCAGCCGCATCTGGATCATGGCCGACGTCTACGAAGCCGACCTCGACAAGATTCACACCGGCCAATCCGCCATGGTGAGCCTGCCGAACCGGGCCGGGCGAGCCTTCGCCGCGACCGTGAACTACATCCAGCCGCAAGTGGACCCCGCCACGCGAACGCTCAAGATTCGCCTGGAGGCCGCCAATCCCGGCCAGAATCTCAAGCCCGATATGTTCGTGGATGTCGACTTCCGCATCGGCTCTCCCGCGCGCGTCACCGTTCCCGTGGATGCGGTCCTCGACGCGGGACTTCGCAAGACCGTGTTTGTCGATCTCGGCGACGGTTATCTGGAGCCGCGCGCCGTCGAGACCGGCGACCGCTTCGCCGACCGCGTCGAAATCGTGAAGGGCCTGCGCCCCGGCGAGCGCATCGTCACCTCGGGAACGTTTCTGATCGACTCGGAGAGCCAGCTCAGCTCCGCCGCGAAAGGCATGGCCGGCCACCAGCACGGTACGCCTCCGGCGGAAAAGGAGCGTCAACATGATCAGCAGAATCATTGAATTCTCCGCGCGCAACAAGGTCCTGGTGTTCCTGCTGGTCGGATTCGGTCTCGCGATCGGAGTCTGGTCGATCCGCAACATTCCGCTCGACGCCATCCCGGACCTGAGCGACACCCAGGTGATCGTGTACTCGCGCTGGGACCGCAGCCCGGACATCATGGAGGACCAGGTCACCTATCCGATCGTCACCGCCATGCTGGGCGCGCCGAAGGTCAAAGCCGTGCGCGGCCTCTCCGACTTCGGCTATTCGTTCGTCTACATCGTCTTCGACGAAGGCACGGACATTTACTGGGCGCGTTCGCGGACACTCGAATATCTGTCGGGCGTGCTGCCGCGGCTGCCGCAAGGCGTGAACACCGAACTGGGGCCGGACGCGACCGGCGTCGGCTGGGTTTTCCAATACGCGCTCATCGATACTACCGGCGCGCACAGCCTCGCCGAGCTCCGCTCGTTGCAGGATTGGTTCCTGCGCTACCAGCTCAAGTCGGTCCCGGGCGTCGCCGAGGTTGCGCCGCTCGGCGGGTTCGTCCGCCAATACCAGGTGAACGTCGATCCCAACCGGCTGCAAGTCTACAACATTCCCATCATGAAGGTGGTCGAGGCGGTCCGCAGCGGCAACAACGATGTGGGCGGGCGGCTGGTGGAGTTCAGCGGCGCCGAGTACATGGTGCGCGGGCGCGGCTACGCGCGCTCGGCAGCCGACATCGGCAAAATCGTCCTCACCAGCAGCGCGAGCGGCGTCCCGGTTCGCGTGCAGGACGTCGGCCAGGTGGTGCTGGGCCCGGACATTCGCCGCGGCATCGCGGATTGGAACGGCGAGGGCGACACGGTGGCCGGCATCGTCATCATGCGGCAGGGCGAGAACGCGATGAACGTGATCGGCCGCGTGAAGGACAAACTCCGCGAGCTCGAGCCGGGCCTGCCGCCCGGCGTGAAAGTCGT
This sequence comes from Bryobacteraceae bacterium, assembly GCA_041486445.1. Classification (GTDB taxonomy): domain Bacteria; phylum Acidobacteriota; class Terriglobia; order Bryobacterales; family Bryobacteraceae; genus Palsa-187. The sequence goes on along the minus strand of JBGPLI010000091.1, from coordinate 8,426 downwards.
CAGCGCCTACGACCGCTCCGAGCTGATCCAGCGCTCCATCGACAACCTCAAAGAAACCCTCGCCGAGGAGATGATCATCGTCACGCTGGTGATCCTGATTTTCCTGTGGCACGTCCCCAGCGCGTTGATTCCGGTCTTGACGATTCCCGTCGCCATCATCCTCGCCTTCATTCCGATGCAGATGATGGGCCTCACCTCCAACATCATGTCTCTCGGCGGAATCGCGATCGCGATCGGCGCGATGGTGGACGCCTCCATCGTGGTGGTGGAGCAGGTTCACAAGAAACTCGAGCAGTGGGAGAGCCACGGCAGGCAGGACGATTATCGGCGCGTGGTGATCGACGCCGTCAAGGAAGTCGGCGGTCCGAGCTTTTTCGCGCTGCTGGTGATCGCGGTTTCATTCCTGCCCGTGCTGACGCTTGAAGCGCAGGAGGGCCGGCTGTTCAAGCCGCTCGCGTACACGAAAAATTTCTCGATGCTGATCGCCGCTGTCCTGGCCGTCACTCTTGGCCCGGCGATGCTGTCGTTGTTCATGCGCGTGAAGGAGTTCGAGCTGCGGCCGCGCTGGCTCCGGTGGATGGTCAACGCCGTGCTGGTCGGCAAGATTCATTCCGAGGAAAAACATCCCATCAGCCGGATCCTGATCCGCGCCTACGAGCCGGTCTGCGCCTGGGCGCTGCGATGGAAATGGCTGGTGATCGCGGCCGCGATCGCGCTGGTGGTTGTGACGATTCCTACGTATCAGAAGCTCGGCTCCGAGTTCATGCCGCCGCTCGATGAGGGCACGCTCCTCTACATGCCTTCCACGCTGCCGGGAATTTCGATCGCCGAAGCGCAACGGCTCATGCAGGTGCAGGACCGCATCCTCCGCCGCTTCCCGGAAGTCGAATCCGTGCTGGGCAAAGCGGGACGCGCGGAAACCTCCACCGACCCGGCGCCTCTCTCGATGATGGAAACCGCCGTCGTGCTGAAGCCTCCCTCGGAATGGCGCAAGATCCCGACATGGTATTCCGACTGGGCCCCGGAGTGGCTGAAGCCGATCCTCGGGCGCATCACTCCGGATCACATCTCGACCGACCAGCTCATCGAACAAATGGACACGGCCTTGAAATTCCCCGGCTCCGCCAACGCCTGGACCATGCCGGTGAAGGGCCGCATCGACATGCTGACCACCGGCATCCGCACGCCCGTGGGGATCAAGATCTATGGCTCAGACCTGAACGCGATCGAGCGCATCGGGACCGACATCGAGAGCCTGCTGCCGTCCGTGCGCGGCACGCGCAACGTGTTCGCCGAACGCACCGGCGGCGGCTACTTCCTCGATTTCGACTGGAAGCGCGACGAGATGGCCCGCTACGGCCTGTCCATCGACGACGTGCAGAACGTGGTGATGAGCGCCGTCGGCGGCGAAAACGTCACCACCACCGTGGAAGGACGCGAGCGCTACCCCGTCAACGTCCGCTATTTTCGCGATTTCCGCAGCGACCTCGGCCGGCTGAACCGCGTCCTGATCCCGGTGATGGGCGGGCAGACGCAGATTCCGGTTTCGCAGCTCGCCACCATCAACATCCGCTCCGGCCCCGGAATGCTTCGTGACGAGAACGGTCTGCTGAGCGGCTACGTGTACGTGGATGTCGCCGGGCGCGACGTCGGCAGCTACGTCGAAGAAGCCAAGCGGCAGGTGCGCGACAACATCAAGCTGCCGCCCGGCTACACGCTCGCCTGGAGCGGCCAGTACGAATCGCTGCAGCGCGTGAGGGAGCGCCTCACCGTGGTTCTGCCGCTCACGCTGTTCCTGATTCTGATGCTGCTGTATCTGAACACGCGTTCGCTCGCCAAGACCTTGATCATCATCCTGGCGGTGCCGTTTTCCGCGGTCGGCGCCATCTGGTTCCTGTACGCTCTCGGCTACAACATGAGCATCGGCGTGTGGGTGGGATTGATCGCGCTGATGGGAGTGGACGCAGAGACCGCGGTCTTCATGCTGCTGTATCTGGACCTGGCCTACGAGAAGGAGCGCCGCGAGGGCGGCCTGGGCAGCCTCGCAGGATTGCAGGCGGCGATTCTGCACGGCGCAGTCAAGCGAATTCGTCCCAAGTTCATGACCGTCGCCTGCATGTTTCTCGGCCTGGTCCCTATCATGTGGTCCGCCGGCACCGGCGCGGACGTGATGAAGCGCATCGCGGCCCCCATGATCGGCGGCATCTTTACATCGTTTCTATTGGAGCTCGTCGTTTATCCGGCGATTTATGAGGTGTGGAAATGGCATTTCGAATTGAAAAAACAATTGGCGCGATCCTGATTTTGGGCCTGACGGCCCTGGCGCAGCCCAAGACGTTCCAGGTGCGCCATCAGCACTGGCGGAAGGGCAGCCCGGGCACGCTGGTGGTCGCCGAGAACGCGATTTCGTTTGGGGAATACGAGAAGAAACTGGATCATTCGCGGCAGTGGAAGTACGAGGACATCCAGCAGCTCACGCTCAGCCCGGCCGGGCTGCGCCTCCTCACCTACGAGGATCAGAAGTGGAGATTCAACCGCGACCGGGAATATGTCTTCGATCAGCTCCCGGCGGACTTCGCCGTGGAAGTCTTTCCGCTGCTCCGCGACCGGCTGGAGAACCGCTTCGTCGCGGAAATTGCCGACCCGGACGTGAGGGTGGTGTGGACGGCCCCGGCGAAGCTGCACCAGGGGCTCGGCGGCGCCGAGGGAGCCATCCTGTTCGGCGACGACCGCGTTGTGTTCGAGGCCGGCAAGGACCACTCCCACACCTGGCGCTACGGCGATATCGACAACATCAGCAGCTCCGGGCCGTTCGACCTTTCGATCATGACGCTGGAGCGTTCCGCGTGGCATCGCGGCACGCCCACCGAATATCACTTTCAGCTCAAGGAAGCGATGAGCGAGGACCGCTACAACGATCTCTGGCGCCGGCTGAACCGGAACAAAGGGCTGCAGATTCTGTCACCGTGAAGGTGGCCCTGGAGTTTTCTACATGATGTGGCGCACGCACTTGTGCGTGCCACGTCGCCGTGAAATGCGGCTAAGGGAGCTACGGCGCGACTTTGGCCGGCGCGACCACCGGCTTGGCCGGCGCCACCGGCTTGGCGAACTTCGCCGCATCGATCGCGACGTTCGGCTGCACCTCGGTCAGAATGTACATCGACTGCCCGTCGGTCCACGTGTTCCGCCACTGAAACGGCATCTTCACGCCCGCCACTTCGCGGTAGTCGGAATAATCGATCTGCGCCGGAACCGGACCCACGATGGTCTTGCTGTAGCGCACCACGCGGGTCAGCAGGCCCGTCTGTTTGTCGAAGAACAACTTCACGCGGCTTCCGCCGGCCGTCCCCTGCACCACCTCCACCGGGCGATCGTCGACGGTCGTGGTCGGGAACCCGGTGCGCAATCCCGTGAGAGCCTGGGCAAGTCCGCCGGGGAAGGCCAGAGCCGACTCCAACTTGACGCCGTCCAGGTCTCCACCGGGCACCAGTTGCAGCACGGACACCGGCTTGTCCGGGCCCATGATCCAGGCGTTGCGCCCGTCGTAGGTGGTGACGCTGTCGCCATTTTGAGTGTGCGCGATCACGGTGCGCGGGCCGGTCGACTTCGCGTACACCTCCACTGCCACCTTTCCGTGATAGCTGTCGAATCCTTCGTAGGTCCCCTTGCCCGAGAAGCTGGTCAGTGCGGCCAATTTCTGCGCGCCTCCAATCGCCTGTATGTAGCGGTCGAGGACCGCCTCGGGCGCCGGAGCCCCCGTGGCGCGCCGACTGATTTCCACTTCATTCGGATCGTCGGCGGGCGGCTCGCTGTATTGTTCGAGCAGGCTGGGAACGACCTTGGGCGCAGGACTGCCCCGATGGCAGGTGTAGCAGGTGACCGCCTCGCGCCCCCCGAACAGAGTCTTGTTAATCGTATTTACGTTTTGAACCATGCGGCGCGCCGTACGCTTTTCCGGGGTATCGTTCGCATACTTGTCCCAATTGCCGAGGACTTCGGTCCCATGGCAATTGGTGCAGTTGTAGCCTAGCGCGGCGGAGAAGAAACCCATCGTCTCCATGAACTGGTTGACGGGAATGCCCTTGAGCACCTGGATGTTTTTGAAGACATCCTCGGCCATCAGCGGCTTGGGTTGCGCTGGCGTCTGTGCGTGCGCCGTCGCCAGCCCGAGCAGCGCACACAGCAATCCGATCTTCATGAAACTAGCGCTGCAAATGATGATCGAGGTTCAACAGCCGCGAGCCGTCGTCTTCCTTGCAGGGAGGCGATTCCTCCAGCAGGTCGGTGGACGGCGGATTCACGCGTGGAAAATACGTCCACGGCTCGGTGAGCACTCCGGGATCGTCCACGGTGAACTGGTACGCCAGCTTGCCGTCGGGCGTCAGCCACAGCCGCTCGATCACACGCAGCTTGTCCGTGTGGAAATAGCCGTTCTCGCCGAACCACGTGTCGTCGACAAAATTGGTCGATTCAATCACGAAGGTGTCTTTTTCCCAGCGCCCGATGGAGTCCCCGTAATACGAGGGATTACCGTTTTCGCGGTGCTTGCCGTTTATGGGAATCACGCGATAGGGGTCGCCCGCAATGTCCTCGTACAGCAGGATCATCTCCTTGGGTAACTGGACAATCTTGCGGGGGGAACCGATGCGCGGGACACCCGGCTTGCCGCAATAGAACACCGGGTCGACCTTGCTTTCATTCACGGAATTGAATTTCACCTTCTCTTGAAATTCCGGTTTGTAGGAGGGAGCCGGCGCCCAGGGCAGCGCTCCGGGCACGTCGTCGCTGGCGTGGTGGCGCTGGGTCTGATCGTAGTGCAGGACTTCGGTCTTGCCATCCACCACTTTCTTGAGGTTGCCGTGAGGCAGGTCGATACCGAACGCCCACATTCCGCTCAGATCGGGATGCCCGTCGGCGGTGCGGCGAGCCTTTTGCTGGGAATAAGCCAGCGTCGTCAATAGCAGGGCCGCAGCGGCCAGAGACACTACCTTCATGGACGGATCTCCTCCCTCTGGCCTTCCTCCAGCGCGATCATATTGCCGTTGGGGAACGTGATCTTTTGAAGGTATCCGTACTTGGAGCCGTCGATGGCCGAAACGACCTCGACTGTGACCTCCTGGCCGATAGCCGACGCGAAATCCGCGCGCGACACCCCGACCTTGGAGAACCATCTCGGCGGGTTGCTCTCGAATTTCCAGTTCTCGACCTTTCCGTCTTCGCTCTTGGCGTCCATGTAGAGGACGATGTGAGGGTTGGTCCAGTCCACCTTGGTGACGGAACCCTTGAGCGTGACCTTCTTCTTCATGTCGAAGATCGCGGAGGGGGAGTGATGCGCCATCAGCGACGCAGCGGGTATCAGAATGGCAAGGCCAAGCCAGGCAGTGATTCGGTTTTTCAAGAGATCCTCCTAACGGGAATAAGTTTACTACACTGGGTGCGCTACCGCAACTCCACGATCATCCCGGGGATGTTCCCTGCAGCGCCGCCCAAACCCCAGTTGAACTCCTTCACCAGCGTCTGCTGGATTTCCTCCTGGGTCTTTCGTTCCCGATTCAGTCCGCGGACCCGCTCCATGATCGCCAGCATCTTCGACCGCAACTGAAGGAACTCGGATTTCGTGACCACGGGTCCGTGGCCGGGAATCACGGTGTCGAAATCCATCCTGGCGATCTGGTCCATGGTGAGGGCCCAATCCGACCAGCTCCCTCCGTCCGCATAGTTGACGATCGGCGGAATCGTCTCGGCGGTGGTCAGCAGGTCGCCGAGCACGATCACGCGTTGCGCCGGCAGATAGACCACCGTGTCTCCTCGCGTGTGGCCGCGAAACTGGTGGAGATCCGCGCGCTTGCCTCCTACGGTCAACTGGGCCTCGCCCACATACCCAAAGTCCGCCACGGGCGTCTGGTTTCCTCTGGCCATGTTGTCGCGGTCGGCGGCGGAAATCACCAGCGTGGCTCCCATGGCTTTGAGCCCGGCCGCACCTCCGGTGTGATCGCCGTGATTGTGCGTCAGGATCACGTACTTCAACGGCTTGTCGCTCAGCGACTTCACCTTGGCGACCAGATCGTCGTGCTCGCGCTCGCTCTTGCTATCGATCAGGACCACGCCGTCATTGCTGAGCAGAATGGTGGCGTTGCCTCCGTAGAACTGAAGATCGGCGCCCGTGTTGGCCTGGTTCTGGACCACGTAGACGTCGTCCCGGATCTTCACCAGAATAGGAGGCGGCCCCGGCTGCGCAGGATTTGGCTGGGCACGCAACGCCGACGCCACGATCGCCAAGAGAAACACTCGCCCGAGGATGGATCGGCGCATCGCTGTTAGGGCGCCTTGCAGGTGAAGTTGGCGGCGTCGTCCGTGCTGCCGCTTCCCTTGTACCTGGCGACCTGCGGATACGGACACAGCGGGCGCGTGCGGTCGGCCACGCCGTTGGTCTTGTGCGTCGCGATGAGCTGTTCGGGCGCTTTGCCCTTCTCCACCCACTGCTCCATCGCGCTCACCACGTCGAAGGTATCGGGACCGTCGCCGCCGCGGCAGTGGCCCATGCCCGGCGCCATGAACAGGCGCATCGAGTCCATGGTCTTCTTGGTTCCGCCGAGGGTGTCCACCACGCTCTTGTAATACTTGATGGTCGTAAGCGGAGTGACGTTCGGGTCGGCGAAGCCGTGGTACATGAGCAGTTTTCCGTGTCCCAGAAACGGCTTGAGATTCGCCTCGTTGACGTTGACCGTCCCGTTGTCGATCTGGTCGGCCAGGGCGACGTCTTTATCGAAGTCGAAGGTCCGCCAGTCCCAGTGCGGATCCCTGAACACCACGTACTTGAGATGATCGAACGCGTTGAGCTCGGGTTCCGGACCACCGGTCTTGAGAGCCCAGCCCAGCTCCGTCCCCGGCACAAAGCCGGGAAAAATCTCTTCGCCGGTGCGTGGGTTCTTTGCCGGCGAGTAGATCTTGCGGGCCGCCTCCACCTGCGGCGTCGTCAGGCAGGCGGGGCCGTCGGCGCCCTTGCACTCGAGCACCTTGGGATCGAAGCGGCACCTGGTCGGATCGTCGAGAACGCCGTCCTTGACGCCGTCCATTGCGTCGCAGGCGTCGAGCACCGCCTTGTGGATGAGCGGGTACTTCTCCTTGGGAATGTAGCTGGCCGGGTCCTTGAGAGTCGCATGCGCCAGCCAGATGGCCTGCACTGCCAGATGCGTCCGCGGATTGGCGGGAGCGCCGGCGATGATCCCGTCGAAGTCGTTGGGGAACCGTGTGGCTTCCTTGAGACCCTGCCGGCCTCCAGTCGAGCATCCGTTCCAGTAGGAATGCTTCGGCGCATTGCCGTAGAAGGCCTCGGTGAGCGCCTTGCCCTTGACGGTCATCTCGTGCTCGGAGCGATAGGCGAAATCGATCAGCTTCTCGGGATGACCGAGCGCGAATTGTCCGTTGGCGCCGGTGTGGCCTGTGTCGGTCGAGGCTGTGGCGTAGCCCCGCCGGATCCCTTCGCCGAGCGCCGCGTAGCTGATCACGCCAGCCCAGCCGCCGTTGCCCACCGACTGGAATTTCCCATTCCAGCCCGAGGACGGCAGCCAGACCTCGACCTTGATCTCGGAGTCGCTCGACGGCTTCAGCGTCGCCTCCACGCGGCAGAAAGCCGGCAGATCCTTGAACGCCTGGGAAGCGTCGCCCTTGCCGCCGGGCCGGGCGGGCAGCGTGAACGCTCCCGCGGCCACAGCTTGCGCGGATGTGATCGTGGTGTCGGGCAGCGCCAGCGACGCAAGGCTTTCGCAGGAGGCGGCGAAGGCGGGCGCGGCGGCCAGAATAACGGCAAGTAGGGTGTTTTGCTTCACGCGGACATTATATACGGACGGGTAGGCGGAGAGTAGTGGGGCCGCTTCCGGATCGCCGGGCGCTGCCCGGTGAGATCAGTTGGCCAACCGAAGCACTATCCGTCTTGTGGCCATGATCGATATTGTCCTGGACACCAACGTCCTCGTGGCAGCGCTGCGCTCACAGCGAGGCGCCTCGAACCGAATCATTCGGCTGATCGCCGCCGGTGACCTTCGGATGAACATTTCCGTAGCTCTGGCGCTCGAATACGAAGCTGTGTTGAAACGCGAAGGTATGGCCCTGGTATGACGGATGCGGAATTGACAGGTTCTTGGACCACTTGCTCAGTGTCTCCAACCTTCATCCGGCCGTCCTGCTGAGGCGGCCCAATTTGCCGGATCCGGACGATGAACGTATCCTTGAAGTAGCGGTATCACTACTGTCCGGTAAAGTACTTTTCGTATTCCGATAAGCCGTGTTGTTCCAATAGAATAGCTGGTGTTCGGCTCAAAAACGATTTGAGCGGAAAACGGTCAGAATGGGCTGAATGACCGGGACCCGGCATCGGCGGAACAATGGTGGATGAATGCCGGCCGAACCGTTTTCGCACAACTGAT
>JBGPLI010000090.1:0-21672 GCA_041486445.1 Bryobacteraceae bacterium | reverse complement strand
CCCGGTGCGGCCATGGCTCTGCTTCGCTTGAACGTTCCGGGCGTGGTGCTCTACGGTGGCTCGATTCTGCCTGGCCACTACAAGGGCCGGGACCTAACGATACAAGACGTGTTTGAGGCGGTGGGCGCCAACGCCGCCGGCCGCATGAGCGATGACGAGCTGCTGGCCATCGAGAACTCGGCGTGTCCCGGCGCAGGAGCCTGCGGCGGCCAGTTCACCGCCAACACAATGGCGACGGTGATGGAGATGATCGGCCTCGCTCCCATGAACACGGCGGCGGTTCCGCAGGTGGACCCCCGCAAGGCGCAGGTGGCGTTCCGCTGCGGCCAGATCGCGGTAGACGCGGTGCGGGCCGGCCGCAAGCCGCGCGATATCGCCACGCGCAAGGCTTTCGAAAACGCCATCGCGGCGGTGGCGGCCAGCGGCGGATCGACCAACGCGGTGCTGCATCTCCTCGCGATGGCGCGCGAGGCGGGAGTCCCGCTGGCGGTGGACGATTTTCAGAACATCAGCAGCCGCACGCCGCTCCTTGTGGATTTGAAACCCGCCGGACGTTTTGTCGCGGTGGACGTGGACAAGGCCGGCGGCATGGCCGTGATCGCTAAGCGGCTGGTGGACGGAGGCTATGCCGACGGCTCCGCGCTAACCGTCACCGGGCGCACCTTCGCCGAGGAGGCCGCCGACGCCAAGGAGACGCCGGGGCAGGAAGTGATCCGGCCGCTCAGCAATCCGATCAAATCGACCGGAGGCCTCGTCATCCTGAAGGGGAACCTGGCGCCGGAAGGCGGCGTGATCAAGGTGACCGGCGTCGAGCGCAAGTCGCAGCGCGGACCGGCGCGCGTGTTTGAATCCGAGGAAACCGCGATGCACGCCGTCACCGCCGGCAGCATTCACGCGGGCGACGTGGTGGTGATCCGCTACGAAGGGCCGCGCGGCGGGCCGGGCATGCGGGAGATGCTGGGCGTGACCGGCGCCATCGTCGGCGCGGGACTCTCGGAAAGCGTGGCGCTGATCACCGACGGCCGGTTCAGCGGCGCCACACACGGATTCATGGTCGGCCACATCGCGCCGGAGGCGGCCTCGGGCGGTCCCATCGCCGCGGTCCGGGAGGGCGACACGATCTCGCTCGATATCGAGAAGCGGACCATCGAGCTTGAGGTGCCGCCGGAAGAGATCGCGGCCAGACTTAAAGCGTGGAGGGCGCCGGAGCTGAAATACGCCACCGGCGTGTTTCAGAAATACGTGAAGCTCGTGGGCTCGGCGGCGCAGGGCGCGGTTACGTGCTAGCTCCATCGCTGAGGTGGGGCGCCAGCATCTTCAGCAGCTCCGGCTTCGGCATCGCGCCGACGCGCTGGTCCACCACCTGGCCGCCTTTGAACAGCAACAGCGTGGGAATGCCCCGGATCTGGTAACGCATCGCAGTGCCGGGATTGTCGTCGGTGTTGAGTTTGCCCACCTTGATTTTGCCTGCGTATTCGGCGGCGATGGCATCGACGGCCGGCGCCATGGCCCGGCACGGCCCGCACCAGGGCGCCCAGAAGTCCACCAGCACGGGGACGTCCGAGTTCAGTACATCCTGATCGAAAGCGCTGTCGGTAAAGTTCAAAGTGTTTTCGCCAGCCATGATTCCCTTTCCCTACATATGATGATCGAACGCACCCTTGCGATGCAACTCACACCCGCTCGCTGGCGCTCGCGGTTCTGTGTCAGATACTCGTTCGCACCGAACCGCGCACGAAGTAAGCGGGTCTTACAGGCCGTGGTAAAGGCGCTGGTATTGCGCGGCGGAAGCCTCCCACGAGTAGTCCTTGGCCATGCCGCGGCGCATCCGCTCCACCCACCCGTCGCGATCCTGCCAGGCTGCAAGCGCCTCGCCGATCGCTCCGGCGAGCGCGGCCGGCGAATAGTCGTCGAACCGGAAGCCTGTCTCCTCATCCACGGTATCGGCGAGGCCGCCCGTCGCGCGCACGATCGGCACGGTCCCGTAGCGGAGGCTGTACATCTGGCTGAGGCCGCTCGGCTCGTAACGGCTGGGCATCAGCAGCATGTCCGCGCCGGCCTCGATCCGGTGGGCGAGCCCGTTGTCGAATCCGATCCGCACGGCGAACTGCGCGGGCCGCAGCCTGGCGAGGTGGCGGAACATTTCTTCGAATTGCGCCTCGCCCGACCCGAGCACTGCCATTGCGACGTCCTGCCCGGCCAGCCATTCGGCGATCCCCATCACCAGGTCCATTCCCTTTTGAGACGCGAAGCGGGAAACGATGCCGATCAGGGGGCGTTCAGCCAAGCGCGGCAGACCCAGTTCCTGGAGCAAGGCGAGCTTCGAGGCTCGCTTGCCCGCGAGATCCAAGCGCGAGTAGCGCGACACCAGGTGCGGATCGGTCTCCGGGTTCCACTCGCCGTAATCGACTCCGTTCAGGATGCCGGTCAGCCGATTCGAGCGCAACAGAGGGTCGAGGCCGAAACCGTGCTCGGGTGTCTGGATTTCGCGCGCGTACGTGGGACTGACAGTGGTGATGGCATCGGACCACACGATGCCTGCTTTGAGAAAACTCACGCGGCCCAAAAATTCGAGGCCTCCCGGATGAAACAGTGCGCGGCCGAGTCCCAGGTCGCCCAGAACGGACGGCGGAAAATTGCCCTGGTAACCAAGGTTGTGGATGGTCAGCACGCACTTGACGCCGAAGAAGGTTGGATCGCCCGTAAACACTTCGCGCAGATACGGCGCAAGCAGGCCGGCGGGCCAGTCGTGCGCATGAAAAATATCGGGGCGAAAAATGTTTCGAGCGATGCCGATCGCCGCCTGGTTCAGCAGCGCGAAGCGGATATGGTTGTCGGGGAAATCGGCGCCCCGGTCACTGTAAATCCCGGCGCGATCGTACAAGGCAGGACAGTCGACAAACAGGTATTGCACGCCGTTGAGAATCACCTGGTCGATCGCCGCCGTGAAGCCGCGCGGGCCCGCCCACAGCGGCATGGAGTTCCAGATGCGCTCCGCGCCGGAGATGTCCGCGACGCGGTAGCGCGGCAGCGCCACGGCCACCTGTTCTCCCCTCTCGACCAGCGCCGCCGGCAGCGACCCGAGCACGTCCCCGAGGCCCCCGGTCTTGGCGAACGGTGCGGCCTCCGGCGTCACCATCAGGACGCGCGGCATAGCAGGTGTTTTTGCACTTTACCGAGAGCGTTGCGCGGCAGTTTTTCCACCGCCTCGAATCGCCGCGGGATTTTGAACGAGGCAAGTTTCTCGCGGCACTTTTTTTCGAGGCCGGATGCGTCGAGCGGCCCGCGCATGACGAGGTAGGCGACCGGGATCTCCCCGCGCACCTGGTCCGGCTCGCCCACCACGGCGGCTTCGGCGACCTCCTCCTGTTCCATCAGAAACTCCTCGATCTCGCGCGGGTAGATGTTGAAGCCTCCCGAGATGATCAGGTCGCTCTTGCGGCCCGACAGCGTGTAGTAGCCGTCTGGCGAGCGCGTGGCGATGTCGCCGGTCTTGAACCAACCATCCTCGAAGGCGGCCCGCGTGGCGTCCTCGCGCCTCCAATAACCGGCGAAGACGTTGGGACCCTTCAGGAGCACCTCGCCGGTCGCGCTCAGGCGCACGGAAACGCCCGGCAGGGGCAACCCCACGCTGCCCGGCCTGCGCTCGCCCACATACGGATTCGAGATGTTCATCAGCGTTTCGGTCATCCCGTAGCGCTCGAGAATGGTGTGGCCGAACAGGGCGCGGAACTCCTCGAGCACGTGCGACGGCAGGGGCGCCGAGCCGGACACGAACAGCCGCATCGCCCGCCCGATTTCACGCGCGGCTTCAGGCGGCGTCTGGAGCAGGCGGACGTAGACAGTCGGCACTCCGAAAAACAACGAGGGGCGGAAATCGAGGAACTGCGCGGTCGCGGTCTGGTGCTCGAAGCGTTCGAGCAGCCGCATCCGGCACCCGGCGATCAGCCAGCTATGGACGCCGTTGCCGAGCGCGTGCACGTGAAACAGAGGCAGCGCGAGCAGGAAGCGGTCGCGCTCGCCGATCTGCCAGCAGGCAATCAGGTTGAGCGCGTTCGCTGCGAAATTGTTATGCGTGAGGATCGCGCCTTTCGACGTGCCGGTGGTGCCGGAGGTGTAGACCAAGGCGGCGGGAGCGTCGCCTTCGAGTGGAAGCGCGTCGAGCGTGTCCGGTTGCGCCGCCGCGGCGGCGGTGAGCCCGGCCAGCTCGGCCTCGGTGACGTGGAGCTTCGGCTCGGCGTCGGAAAGGATGTGCGCGATCTCGCGCTCGCGATAGAGAATGTTGATGGGCACAAAAATCACGCCCAGCTTGATCGAAGCCAGATACAGGTCGATCATCCCGATCCCGTTGGTGAGGTACGCGCAGAGGCGGTCCCCCTCGGCGAGCCCGCGCGCCCTCAACACGTGCGCCATGCGATTGCTGCGCGCGTCGATGTCGCCGAAGGTGTAGGCCGCGCCCGCCCATTCGAGCGCAACCTGGTCGCGACGGTTGATGAGGGAGAGGTCAAAGAGCCGGCGGAGATTCATCCACTCCCCAAGGTAACAGCACCTGGGCTAGTGGTTCACGTCTTAAGCCGGGCTCGGGTGAACACATTAGGCCGGTCTAAAGTTGCAACTGGACGCGGCCGATTCTTAATAAGGACGCATTCTCGAAGTGTCAAACGACGCAATAGCGGTCGCGGTAATTTCCCCGGAGCGAGGGATCCACGACCAGGTAGCCGCGGCGTTCGGAGAAAGCTACGCGTCCAGCCCGCTGTGGACGATCTCGGATTATCCGAGCCCGGCGCAACTGGGTCCGCTCCGCGACGCACCGGCCGGTTGCATCGTTGTCCTGGACTTCTCCGATCCGCTTCGAGCCAGGTCCGTGGCCGTGGAATTGGACCACAAGTTTCCGCACACCACCACCATCGCCCTGTATCCCGGAAAACCGGGCCGGCAAGAGTTGACCGACCTGATGCAACTGGGCATTCGCGAGGTGGTCAGTCTGCCCCTCGCCGATCCCGAGATCGCCCAAGCGGCGATGAGGGCGAGCCGGTGGCTCCTGTCGCGTCATTCGGAGAACGGCACGGCTGGTTCGATTTACGCCTTTTCCCCTGCCAAGCCGGGAGTCGGCGCCACAACCATCGCGGTCCATACTGCAGCAGCGATTGCGCGCCTCTCTAACCAGCCAACACTCCTGATGGATTTCGACCTCAAGCTTGGCATCACCAACTTCCTCCTTAAACTGGGAGGACAGAACTCCGTACTGGACGCTTTTGACGCGAGCCCGAATCTGGATAAGACCCTTTGGGACAAAGCGGTTTCACGGCGGGGAATGCTGGAGGTGCTCGGCTCGGCTCCGGCGGAGTTCGGACGCGTGATACTTCCGGCGGCCGCGGCCGATGTGCTGAAGTTCGCAGGGCAGCATTACGCGACGATCTGCGTGGATCTGCCCGGTGAAATGGGAAACATCGAACTGGAAACGCTGCGGCAAGCCAAGGAGATTTTCCTGGTATGTACGCCCGACCTCGGCACCCTCTACATGGCGAAGCGTAAGGCCGATCTGCTTCGATCCCTGGGCCTGGGCGCCGATGTATCGGTGATCATGAACCGCGCCGACTGGCGCTCCGCGGTACCGGTTTCCGATGTCGAAGAGATGCTGCGCCTGCCGGTTCGCTTCTCGGTCTCGTCCGACCCCGCGCGCATCACGGACGCGACAGCCAGGGGTGTGGCGCTGGAGGGCCGTTTCCCCATCGTCTCTCAGATCGAGAATATTGCGCGCCATATCTATCCGGCCGCGCCGGGCAGTACCACGGGGCGCAAGTTTATCGAGTTTTTTTCGGTCTCGCCCGTTCGAGATCGTTTCGTCCGAAAACACTGATCGACAAAAGGAGGCAGTGTGGAGCAGTCCCTGTTGAAGCTCGGCCACGACGTGCGGCAAACGCTCCATCACGTCACAGGCTTGCTCGAACTCATCGGCGAGGAGCCGCTGTCGCGAAGCCAATCGCAATATCTGTCGCGATGCCGGGTCAGCGCGGATCATCTCATACGCAGGACCAACGACCTTTCCGTATTGATGAACGCCGAGGACTTGCCTGGCGAGGCCACGACCATCGCTATAAGACAAAAGGTCGCGGAGATCGCGGAGCTGATGCTTGTTCTGGCGACTGACAAAGGCCTGGATGCGAGCTGGACCGTGGACCCGGTTGTGCCGGAATGGGTGGTCGCCGACAGCGACCTGATCCAAGACTCGTTGCGCCGGGTTCTGGATAACGCCATCCGATTCACCGAGGAAGGAAGTGTCCGCTTGTCCGTCACGCCGGCGCAACGGCCCGGAAAAGACGCGGTCTTAATATTCGAGATTGCCGATACCGGACCGGGAATTCCGGCGGATGTCCGGGCCGATCTCGAATCCGCGATTCCCCTGCCGCGATGCGCCGGACTCGGGCTGGCGGTAGTCCGCAAGCGTTTGGAGACTGCCGGCGGCAGTATCTCTATAGTCTCCGGCACCGCGCAGGGAAGCATCGTTCGCCTGTCGCTCCCGGTCTCGATCCCTTCCGGCCACCAAGCGCCAACCAACGGCGCACCGTCCACATACTCCGGCTCTCCGGCATCGCGGCGTGCCGTGCTGCGGCTGCTGGTGGCCGAGGACTCCGACGATAGTTTTTTTCTGTTGCAGCTGTATCTCAAGGACACAGGCTGGCGGATTTCGCGAGCGCGAGACGGGGAGCGCGCCGTAGAACTGGCCAAGTCGGGTCCGTACGACCTGATTATCATGGACGCGAACATGCCTGTGATGGACGGCTACGACGCTACGCGCACCATCCGGGAATGGGAGACCGAACGCGGACGGAGCCGGACGCCGATCCTGTTGATTTCGGCTGACGATCGCTCTCGCCAGAAGCGGATCGGCGCCCTGGTGGGATGCTCCGGATACCTGGCCAAGCCCACCAGCAAGGCCGAGATCCTGGCAGCCGTCGATTTTTTCACCGCGGAGTATCCGGCCGGGGGGGGCGCGCCGGTTGGATGAGGCGCTGCCGATGAATTTTTTCAAAGACCTTCGGGTTGCGCAAGACCAGCTTCGGCTGGTCTTTGAATCCGCACCTAACGCGCTGATCATGTCGGATCGGCACGGCCGGATCACACTGGTCAATGCACAGGCCGAAGCGATGTTCGGTTACCGGTCCGAAGAGCTGTTGCATCGGCCCCTGGAAATCCTGTTTCCGCCCCGCTTCCGCGACCGCCTTGCCCAGCTGCGCGGTGCCGCCGCTTATTCCGCGGCTCGGGACTGGTTTGGCCTTCGCAAAGACGGCTCTGAATTTCCGGCGGAGACGATCCTGACGCCGCTTCAGACCGAAGACGGGGTCTTCGCATTGAGCGCCATCAGCGATCTCACCGAGCGCGAGCAATCGGCGAGAGCCATGGCCCTCCTGGCATCGATTGTCGAATCTTCGGAGGACAGCATTATCGGGTCCGATCTGGACGGTGTGATCTTGAGTTGGAATCGAGGGGCGGAGAAGCTTTTCGGCTACGCCCCGGAAGAAGTGATTGGGAAGCGCATTACGATTCTGTTCCCCCCGGGACGGGAAAGCGAGCAATTGAGAAACCTGGAGGCAATCCGGCACCAGCAACGCATCGAGCGGTTCGAGTCCCAGCGAGTAAGAAAGGACGGGACACAGATCGAGGTCGCGGCCACTCTTTCCCCGATCAAGAACGCGCTGGGGCGGCTCGAAGGAGCCTCGGTCATTTACCGGGACATCACCAAACAGAAGGAGACGGAAACGGAACTTCTGAACGCCAAGAAAGCTGCCGAAACGGCCAGCCAGGCCAAGAGTGAATTTCTGGCCAACATGAGCCACGAGATCCGCACGCCCATGAACGTGTTGTTGGGCATGAGCAGCCTGTTGCTGGATACGGATCTGACCGAAGAGCAACGGGACTACGCACAGACCATCCGCCGGGGCGCGGACTCCCTGCTGACGGTCATCAACGACATCCTGGACTTTTCCAAGATTGAAGCGCGTAAGCTCGAAATCGAAGTCATCGATTTCGCGCTGGAAGAGGTCGTGGGCGAGGTGACGGACTTGATGTCCGAACAAGCCTCGGCCAAGGGGCTGGATCTGAACGCCGAACTCGATCCGAAAATCCCGGCGATGCTCCGTGGGGACCCAGGCCGCCTGCGCCAGGTTCTCGTAAACCTGGTCGGGAATGCCATAAAGTTTACCAAGCAGGGAGAGATCAATCTGTCCGTTCGGCAGGAACCAGACGAGCAAGACCGGATCGACCTGCGATTTGAAGTGCGCGACACAGGGATCGGGATCGCTCCGGCGGTGCAAGCGCGGATTTTTGAAGCCTTCACTCAGGCGGATGGGTCGACCACCCGGAATTACGGCGGCACCGGCTTGGGGTTGTCAATCTCCATGAGACTGGTGGACCTGATGGGCGGCAAGATCGGTCTCCGAAGCGAGGCCGGCCGAGGATCGACGTTCTGGTTCACGATCCCGCTGATTCCGGGCACGGCGGGGGCGCAACCAGATTCGTGGGATTTCACCGGTCTGGAAGAGCTTAAGGTGCTGGCCGTCGACGATAGCGAGACGAACCGGCGGATTGTGCAGGAACAGTTGCGCTCTCTCAACATCGGCTGCGCCATCGCGGAGAATGCGATGCAGGCGATCATCCAGGTACGGGATGCCGCCGCTCAGGGCCACCCGTTCCACCTGGTCATTCTCGATTACGGGATGCCCGGCATGAACGGGATTGACTTGGCCCGAATCATCCGCTCCGACACGACCCTGATCTGCACCCGGCTCATATTGATGACCTCGTATGCGGAAAAGAAGCACCGGGAGATGGCGGTGGAAGCCGGGATTGACGTTGTTCTCAACAAGCCTGTGCGAACCTCCGAACTGCGCCGAGCCCTGGCCCGCGCCCAGCGCCGCACAACCTCGACGAGTCACCAGACGCCGCCGGCTCCACCGGTCGTTGCCGCTCCATGCGGGCGCCTGCTCATGGTCGAAGACAACTCCGACAATTGCAAGCTGGCTGTCCAGATGTTGAGGAAGTATGGGTACGAGTGCGACCTGGCGGTCAACGGCGAAGAGGCTGTGCGGGCCCTGTCGGAAAAACAATATCCCCTCATTCTGATGGATTGCCAGATGCCTGTCATGGACGGTTTCCAAGCGACCGCCGCGATACGGCGGATGGAAGGAAGCGGCCGCCACACGCCCATTATCGCCATGACCGCTCATTCGATGCAGGGCGACCGGGAGAGGTGTCTCGATGCCGGCATGGACGACTACATTTCAAAACCTCTCATTGCCGAGAAACTGGTGGCGGTTGTCCAACACTGGGCCGGCCAGCTCCCGGCGGCAACCGGGGAAGCCGTCCGTGTGCGGATCTCACCCGAAGTGGAGAGTCTGATTCCCGCCTATCTCTCGAACCGAAGAAACGATCTGCTAGCCCTCTCCAACGCCCTGGAGAGCCACGACGTCGGTGTGGTTGGCGCAATCGGCCATGACATGAAAGGATCGGGCGCCGGCTATGGGTTTTCGCGCATCACCGAGATCGGACGGGATCTCGAGCAGGCCGCCCGGGAGGCGAACCTTTCCGAGATCCAGGACCTGGTGCGTACTCTCGCGGACTACCTGGAACGTCTCGAAGTTGCGTCCGAGTAAGGCGCCGTTCTTCCGCGGCTCGGTTTGCTTCGCTACGGCCTAGCCGGCCTGGAGGGGCGCCGAGGTCACGGACCTTTCCAGCGGCTCCTCTGAGGGAGAGTCCCGCGAGGACGAATCGTGAGACGAGGGATCCCGGAAGCCTGACACCAGAAAATGAATTTCGGTGGAGCTTTCCTGAGGACGCACCACCGCCGTCCCCAAAACCTCCAGCTCACTTGCGTGCCTGGCGAAATCGGACTCACTACATCCGCAGTTTCTCAGTAACTCCTGGCGATTAACTTTCACCTGAGAGAAAACGGGATTATCCAGGTGCATACACAAGTAAGCGTATAGTTTGAACGCACCCTCGGAAAGCCCGGGCAGCGCCCGCGTAAGACTCCCCTGGATCTCGCCCTTCGAGGGGGCGCTTTCGAGCGGGGGTGCGGGAATACCGAGTGGCTTGGGCGGGGCGGCTCTGGCCATGCGCAAGAGGAAATCGGCATTCATCCGGTCGATGCTGGAGAGCTTCAAGACCAGAGTTGCCATCAAGTAGAAGGCTGTGATCAGCAACTCGACCATGTCGTTGAGTTGCGCATTGGCCGGCAGAGTCAAGACTCCACAATCCCGCAATAACCGCAGGCCTTGAGAAACCGCGAGCAGCCCTACGAACCCGACCAGGAATCGGTCGACGCGCTGGTGAGCGCGCTTGCGGACCACCGACCAGCACATGAGCAGTGCCGCCAAACAGGTCAAGACGGACAACGCCGCGAAGGGCCTGACCAGAAAGACGCGCCAAAGATACATGGTTCTTGTCCCTCATCTCTAGTAATCGGCCCGTCTGCAGTCCTCGCTAGCCCGGCCAGCCCACCATTTTCTTCGGTATTTCCCCTTAGTACGCGGCCGTGACAAAGTCGTCGAGTAAGCAGGCGCTAATCGTTCACGTCCACGCTCTCCACAAAACAACTCTGGAAGGCGCGGTCGAGCACGTCTTCGGTCAGCGCCTTGGGCAGGCGCTCGAAGTTCAGGATGTCGATGGCGTGCGAGATGACGTCGCGCGGATGGCAGCGCCGGAACTTCTTGCCGCCTCCGAGGTAGTGCTTGTGGACGAACGCGTCCACCAGGCCCGGGGGGCAGTCGAGCTGGCGCGAGGCGGCAAAGCGCTCGAAGATCCGGGTGAACTCCGGCTGCCGCGGGCCGCGCAGGAACATCTTGTACTGGATGCGGCGGAGAAAAGCCTCGTCGCCCAGATTGTCCGGCCGGAGGTTGGTGGAGAAAATCAGGAACGCCTCGAAGGGCACCGTCATCTTGCCGCCCGCCTGAAAGCTCAGATAGTCGATGTGGCGCTCCATCGGCACGATCCACCGGTTGAGAATCTCGGCTGGCGACGCTTTCTGCCGGCCGAAGTCGTCGATCAGGTAGATGCCGTTGTTGGCCTTGAGCTGGAACGGCGCGTCATACACTTTCGAGTGCTTGTTATAGCTCAAGTCCAGCATGTCCAGCGTCAGCTCGCCGCCGGTGATGATGAACGGACGCCGGCAGCGAAACCACCGGCCGTCGTACGCGCTTTCCGTCGAGAGCGCGGACATGGCCAACTGCTCGTCCTCGATCTTCTGATGGTAGATGGGATCGTAAACCTGAATGATGTTGCCTTGGGACTCGATGGCGTAGGGCAGGAAGATCGGTTCGGTCTCCACGCGGAAAAGAGACTCGGCGAGCGCGGTCTTGCCGTTGCCCGGCTGGCCGTACAGCAGGAACGACTTGTTCGAGTTCACCGCGGGCCCGATCTGCGCCACAATGTCGTCTTCCACCACCAGGTGCTTGAAGGCCGCCCGCAGCAGATCCGGGCTCAGCCAGTTCTCCGGCAGTCGCTGCCGGCGCACGATTTCGGCGTATTGATACAGCGGCACGGGCGCCGGGCCGGTGTACTGGTTGTTATCCAGGAACTCGCGCGCCACGTTGCGGCCCGCCTCGGTCAGCGTGAACACGCCCGACATGTTGCCCATGCCGAGCGATTTTTTGACGCCGACGTAGTGTTGCCGCTTCAGCGTCTCCAGCAGCTCGTCGATGAGGCTGAACTGCAGGCCGAGCAGACCGCCGAGCTCACGGCCCAGCAGCTCGCCCCGGAAGTAGAGGTATTTCAGCACCAGTTGCTCGACGATCGAGGGCGGAATGCCGGTCTCCTCGATCGATTCCGGCACCGGGGGAGTAATTCTTGCTTCCGTGCCTGGGGCCACACCGCCGGCGCTATCGGGGATTTCGATGGAGGCGAGGACGGCGCTCATCCCATCACCCTCTGAGGAGAGAATCGGCTGCATATTTACACTAAATCAACATATCGGGAGCCGGGGGCTCCCTCTGCAGGGTCAAAACGATTTCGGTACTCGCCGCACTGTCTGTACTGGCTCCTGCGAGCGCTCTTTCCCGGCGCACCGGCGTCTGGCTGGCTGGAGGCGGCGCCCGAGCGCTCCTTGACGCTTATCGGCCGCAAGGCGACATTCATGAGCCCGCAGAAACGTTCATCTGGGCGCAGGTCCGGAGCAGAAACCCGTCGGTCATGCCCGCGATGTAGTCGCACACCTGGCGATAGAGCGGCTGGTCCGCGGATTCCTCCCGGTAGCTGGCCGGCAGGCGCTCCGGGTGCTGCATGAAAAACTCGAACAGCGCCGCGATGAGCCCGGTGGATTGCCGCCGGGAACTGGCGAGTTGCTCGGATTCATAGACGGCGGCGCGCAGGTGGTTCTTCAATTGCGCGGTTCCCGCGGCAGTCTCCGCGGAAAAACGGGCCACCCGGTCCGGATGCCGGCGCACCGCCTCGACGCCGGCGAGGCCGGACGCGGCCGCGCGGGTGCCCTCCATCAGCCCGGAAACGAGCCAGTCGATCAGGCCGCGTACGATCTCGTGCATGCGCACGCGTTCCGGAGTCCCCGGAAACTGCATGGCCACGGCCTCGTCGAGTTCGCGGAATTTGTCGATCCCGGCGCCAGCCTGCTCGATCGACACGAGGCCGGCCAGGTAGCCGTCGTCGAGGTCGGCGGTGTTGTAGGCGATCTCGTCGCACAGGTCGATCAGCTGCGCCTCGACAGGCGGGCGCAGTCCCGGCAGATAGGGGTCGAGCAGGGGGTCCTCGCCCGGAGCGAAATCGCGAGAGTGCTTCACAATCCCTTCGCGCACCTCGAACGTCAGATTCAGGCCGGGGAAGCGCGCGTAAGGATTTTCGAAAGATTCGACGATGCGCAGCGCGTGCAGGTTGTGATCGAAGCGCTCGCCGAAGCGCCGCATCAGACGGTCGAGCTCGGCTTCGCCCGCGTGCGCCAGCGGCGGATGTCCGATGTCGTGCGCCAGCGCCAGCGCCTCGGTCAGATCTTCGTCGAGTCCGAGGGTCCCGGCCACGGTGCGCGCGATCTGCGACACCTCGATGGTGTGCGTCAGCCGGTTGCGGAAGTGGTCGGAGAGCCCCGGCGTGAACACCTGGGTCTTGTTTTCCAGGCGCCGGAAAGCGCGGGCGTGGACCACGCGGTCGCGATCGCGCTGGAACGGGTTGCGATAGGGGTGCGGCGGCTCGGGGTAACGCCGCCCGCGCGCGCATTCCACTGGGAAACGCAGATGGGCGAGCGCGGCCGGGGTCACTACTTGTTCAGAACTTGCGGAGGAATTTCGCCGAGTGCAGTCACCGCCGCCTGGCTGATCGCGGCTCGCTCATTACGCAAAGGCTCCAGGACCTTGCGCGCTTCGGCCGGGTTGGTCTTGACGAGAACCCGTCCCAACGCAAGAGCCGCCGCTTCCTTGGAAACGGTGAGCGCGGGGTGAGCCATCAGATCGCGCAAGATCTTTTCGGCCTCGGCAGTCTTCCCTTCGGACGCGTACACCTGGCTGAGCGACAGCTTCGCGAGCGCGGCATACGTGGCGGGAGCCGAATCGGCGATGTCGCGGTAGCGCTTCTCGGCTTCATCCAGCTTGCCGGCGTCGGCGGCGTCGGCGGCCAGAATCACCGCCGCCATCGCGCCTTCCAGCGTGCCGCGATACTTCGACGCAAGGTCCCCGTAAGCCTTCTTGTGGGCGTTGTCCTTCTCCTCCTGGGTGTTGTAGTGGAGATTGGTCGGCAGCACGGCGCTTCCGATGGTGGCATCGTCGATGCGCATGGCCTGGGCCAGCGCTTCTTCGCGCACGCCCGCCTGGTGGCGCGTATAGAAATAATAGCCCACCGCCAGCACGATCACGGCCAAGCCGATGCTCCCGTAGCGCACGGCCTCGGTTCTGTGCTCGGAGAGGAAGTCGAAGGTGTGCGACACTTCCTCAGCGAACTTGTCGGTCTTGAGGTTTTTGCGGGTGAGTCGATCCATCTGGCGCCAGCTTTATTCTAGCATCCAAAGGGCGGCTCAACGCCGGCCCGCAGAGCCTTACCGCGCCGTAGAAGCGGTCGTTTGTCCCTTGAACACCGCTTCGATCGCCGCCTGGGCGCATTTCTCGCCGTCGGCGCCGGACACGCCCATCGCCCCCACGACCTCGCCATTGACCACGATGGGGAGCGCGCCCGGTTGCGGGAAGTCGCGCATGAAGGTGGGCGCCAGATTTTGACCGGTCCGGACCATCTTATTGGTCTCCGAGGTCGGGCGCCGCCAGCGCAAGGCGGACTTGGCCTTCAACAGAGCGGTGTCGATCGCGTTCATCGCCGCTCCTTCCATGGCGTGGGACTCGACGAGGTTCCCGCCCCAATCGAGGATCGCCATGGCCACCACCTGGTTGTTCTGTTGGGCCCAAGCCGAGCAGGCGTCCGCCAGGGCGCGCGCGCCGGCGCTGGAGATGACCTTGATGTCCCTGGTCATCTGTTTGGCGGGCGTTGCGCGCGGCTGCTGCGCCTGCGACGGTACGGTGAGCGACAGCATCAGTGCTGCCGCGGTTGCTGAGACGGTAAGAATTCTCTTCACGTTAATCCTCCTCAAAGGGTTGGGCTGCGGTTCGAACAGTCCCAATGATAGCGAAACGGCGAAGAATTCACCGGGCCGACATCGAGGTCAGGTCGCGCTGGATGGCGAACTTCACCAGCCCGGCTACATCGTGGATGTCGAGCTTGCGCATGAGGCTGGCGCGGTAGGTATCCACGGTTTTAGGACTCAGCTCCAGGCGGGCGGCGATTTCCTTGGCTCTCACGCCTTCGACCAGCAGTGAGAACACCTGGTATTCGCGCGTGCTGAGCGATTCCAGCGGATCCTCCGGCGAGGCCTTCTGGCCAGGGCTGAAGATCTTGTCCAATTCGAGCAGCGGGGAGACGTAGATGCCGCCGTCCAGAATCTGGTCGAAGGCTTCGAGCAACTGTATGGATGGACCGGATTTCAGCAGGAACGCGCTGACTCCGCTCCGAAGCGCCTCCACCACCGTTTTTCGATCCCTCCGGGTGGAGAGCACGACGATCTTGGTGGGCAGGTTGGCTTCCCTCACCCTGCGCACGATTTCCAAAGTGAACAGGTCGGGAAGGTTCAAGTCCAACACGGCGATGTCGGGCCGCTGTGTTTCAATCATCCGCAGTGCCTGGGCC
Source organism: Bryobacteraceae bacterium (assembly GCA_041486445.1). Classification (GTDB taxonomy): domain Bacteria; phylum Acidobacteriota; class Terriglobia; order Bryobacterales; family Bryobacteraceae; genus Palsa-187. The sequence goes on along the minus strand of JBGPLI010000090.1, from coordinate 6,507 downwards.
CCTTCGGCGCACTGGCCGATCACCCGAAAGTGGGGTTGCGCCTCGCACAGGGCCGCCAGGCCCTCCCTGACCAGCGTCAACTCGTCGGCGAGCAAGATCGAGTAAGTCTTAGGCTCTCTAATCGGAACCATGATCACCCATAGGGGTCACCCACGGCGCCGCCCACAAGGGGAACGGCAAGCGCGGAGCGCGCCTCCTAGCCTTAAGAGTGAGCCTGGGCCCTCTTAATTCTCCCGGTATTCACGCCCGGGTCCGCTCCTCACGGTCGCGGTTCCGTCCCGAAACTGGTCTCAAGCGAAACTGCGAACCGCCGCCGCTTCGTCCTCATGCACTTCAAAGACCGTGTACAGCTTGGTAATTTGCAGCAAGTCTTTCACGCGCTTGGTCAGATTAAGCAATTTCAAGGTGCCGCTCTGGTTGGCCATCGTGGTGAAGCCGGACACCAGCTCCCCGATGCCCGAACTGTCGATATAGGACACCTCGGCCAGGTTCAGGAGCACCTTTTTGCGCCCGCTGGAGGCCAAATCGCGCACCAGGTCGCGGAACGTGCTGGCTCCCTCGCCCAAAGTGATGCGCCCCACCGCATCGATCACCGTCACATCGCCCACCTGCCGGGTGGTCAATTTCACACTCACAGGACCCTCCTCAATCAGCTATTTTTCGCCACGTACTTTACCATTTTCACTTCGGTGCCCTTGGGCTCCCGAGGCCGAATTTGAAACTCGTCCATGAACGCCTGGATCAGCAACAGGCCCCGCCCGGAATGCCGCAGCAGGTTCTCATTGGCCAGCGGATCGGGCAGCGACGACATCTCGAAACCGTCTCCTTCATCTCCGATGACGACCTCCAGCCGGTCCGGTTTTCGTGAGATCACCAGGCGCACCTTCTTCTTGGCGTGGTATCGGTTGCCATGAACCACGGCGTTTACCATGCATTCCCGCACCGCAATCCCGATCTTGTGCAGATCGTCCTCATCGAAGCCGAGCTCCCCGGCGTTTTTGAGCACCGCCTCCTCGGCCGCGTCCACGCTTTCGAGCGTCGAACTCAGTTCCTGCTCCACGGTCCGCGCCTCGACGCCCCCTCGTTCTGCCATAGTCACGAAACCGATCTTCCCACCAAGTCGAATCGTTACATTAGAATAGTGCCGCAGGAAAAGTCAAGCGCAGCGGCGTGCGTCTAAGCCTGCAAGGATTTCCTCCCACCCGGCATTTCCTGGATGAGAGGTCACCATGATATTCAGACGCACCCTTAGCCTTCCGCTCGCCTTGGCAGTGACGGCGGCAGCCGCCGATCTTCCCATCCGCGAAGTCATCCTCTATAAACACGGCGTCGCCTTTTTCGAGCGCGCCGGCCAGCTGAACCCCGGCGAAACCGCCCGGCTCGATTTCAAGGCCGGCGACATGAACGACGTGCTCAAGTCGCTGACGCTCACCGATCCGGGCGGCGGCAAGATCGCGGGCGTGCGCTACGATGCCAGCGAGACCGTCGAAAAAAGGCTCCAGGACTTTCCGTTCGACGCCGGAGCCGGTTCTTCCCTCGCCGCGTTTCTCGACCGGATGAAGGGCGCCCGGCTGGAGATCATGCTCGGCACCGGGAGCGTCGAGGGAACCATCGTGGGCGCGCGGCTGATCAGAGCAGCCGATCCGGACAAGATCCCCGAGCGCGAAACGGTGGTGCTGTTGATGGACTCCGGCTCCATGCGCGTCTTCGACCTGGGGGCCGCCGGCGCCATCAGGTTTCCCGATCCGAAACTACAAAACCTGCTGCGGGACTACCTGGGCGTGTTGAGCCAGGCACGGTCCAGGGACCGCCGCAGCGTGTACGTCGATTCGGCCGCCTCCTCCCCCGCCCGGGACCTGATTGCGAGTTACATGACGCCCGCCGCCGTGTGGAAGTCGAGTTACCGGTTGATCTTTGGGAAACAAGGCGAGCCGGCGCTCGAGGGCTGGGCGATTATCGATAACACCAGCGGCGACGATTGGACCAACGTGCGCCTGTCGGTGGTGTCCGGACGCCCGATTTCGTTCATCACGCAGTTGTACGAGCCGCGGTACGTGACGCGGCCAGGGGCGGAGCTGGCGGAAAATCGGCCGGTTGCGCCGATCGTGTTTCAGGGAGCGCTTGCCGACGTGGCCGCCGCAGCGCCGGTAGGTAAGGCGATGGCGGCCCTCGCCGCTGCGGAGGAGAGGGGGAACATAGCCGCGCAACCCGAGAACAGAGCCATCGCCGGCCGGGTGGCCCGCATGGAGGCATCGTCGGTCGCGGCCGTGGCCCAAGCCCGCGACGCAGGCGAGCTGTTCGAGTACAGTTTCTCCTCGCCCGTCACGGTGAAAAAGGGCGAGTCGGCGATGCTGCCGTTTCTGCAACAGAAGGTCGGGGCGCGCAAGCTGCTCATCTACTCCGAGAGTTACGGCCTGAATCCGATGAATGCGGCGGAAATCACGAACTCCACCGGAAAGACGCTCGACGGCGGACCCATCACCGTCTACGACGACAACACCTACGCCGGCGAAGCGCTGGTCGAGACCGTGAAGGCCGGCGACAAGCGGCTGATCAGCTACGGCGTCGACCTGGGGACGCGCATCACTACGGCGTTCGATTCCTCCCGCGACGTCGTGCGCGAAATTCACCTGCGCCGCGGCATGCTTACCACGCGCAGCGCCGTGGAAGAGGTGAGGACTTTCACCGTTAAAAACGTCGATGCCAAGGCCAAGACGCTCATCATCGAGCATCCCCAGCGGCCCGGCTACAAACTCATCAGCACGGAGAAGCCCATCGAGACCACTTCGAACGCGTATCGCTTCGAGGTCAAAGTGGGGGCGTCCGCCGCGGCCACCTTCGCCGTGCGCGAGGAGCGGGTCTTCGATCAAACGACTTCGATCACCAACGTGACTCCGGACACGATCGCGACCTGGGTGCAGAACAAGACGCTGAGCGACGCCGCACGCCAGCAGCTCCAGCAGATTGCGCAGAAGAAGACCGAGGTCGCCGCCAACGAGGCGGCGCTTCGCGGGGTCCAGAACGATCTGACCAACCTGACCCAGGACGAGGGCCGCATCCGCAGCAACATTTCGAGCCTCAACAGCGTCAGCGGACAGCAGGACCAGGTGCAGCAGTACGCGCGCCAGCTCGCCGCCGCCGAGACCAGGCTCGCCGGGCTGCGCGACCGCCAGAGCGAGCTTGGGCGCCGGAAGGCGGTGCTGGAATCCGAGCTCAACTCCCTGATGGAAAAGCTCGATTTCTGAGCGCCATCCGGCTAGAATGGGATTTTCCCCCATTTATGAGCGACGTTTTCATTTGCGACGCGGTCCGCACGCCTTTCGGCCGCTATGGCGGAACGCTGGCAACCATCCGCACCGACGATCTGGCGGCGATTCCTCTGCGGTCGCTGATGGAGCGCAACCCTGGCGTGGACTGGCAGGCGATCGACGACGTGATCTACGGCTGCGCCAATCAGGCGGGCGAGGACAACCGGAATGTCGCCCGCATGGCGCTGCTGCTGGCCGGGCTGCCCAAGGAGATTCCCGGCGCCACGGTGAACCGGCTGTGCGGCTCCAGCATGGACGCGGTGGGTACGGCCGCGCGCGCCATCAAGAGCGGCGAGACCGACCTCATGATCGCCGGCGGCGTGGAGAGCATGTCGCGAGCGCCATTCGTGATGGGCAAGGCCGACAGCGCGTTCAGCCGGACCGCGGAAATCTTCGACACCACCATCGGCTGGCGTTTCGTCAATCCGCTGATGAAGAGCAAATACGGCGTCGATTCGATGCCGGAGACGGCGGAGAACGTCGCGGAAGAGCACCACGTGTCGCGCCAGGATCAGGATGCGTTCTCCTTTCGTACGCAGCAGCGGTGGGCCAAGGCGCACGCGGCCGGGTTTTTCGCCTGTGAAGTGATCCCGGTTTCGATTCCGCAGAAGAAGGGCGATCCCAGGAAATTCGACACGGACGAGCATCCCCGTCCGGATACGACGCTCGAAGCTCTGGCGCGGCTGAAACCCGTGGTCAAGCAGAACGGCACGGTCACGGCGGGCAACGCATCGGGGATCAACGACGGCGCCTGCGCTTTGCTGCTGGCGTCGGAGGCGGCGGCGAAAAAATACGGCCTCACGCCGCGCGCACGTGTGCTGGCCACCGCAACTGCCGGAGTCGCGCCGCGCGTCATGGGATTCGCTCCGGCTCCGGCCACGCGCAAGATTCTGGCGAAGACCGGAATTGCGCTTTCGAGCGTGGACGTGATCGAGCTGAACGAGGCGTTCGCCGCGCAGGCGCTGGCGGTGACGCGCGACCTCGGCCTGGCCGACGATGCCGAGCACGTGAATCCGAACGGCGGCGCGATCGCCATCGGGCATCCGCTCGGCGCGAGCGGCGCGAGGCTGGTCATGACGGCCATGTACCAGTTGCAGAAAACCGGCGGGCGCTACGCGCTGTGCACGATGTGCATCGGGGTGGGACAGGGAATCGCGACCATGCTGGAGCGCTGCTGATGGCTCCCCTGGAGCGCTGCTGATGGCCGCGATCGTCGAACTGAGAGAAGCGATCCGGGAGCTGGTTCGCGATGGCGATGTGGTCGCGCTCGAGGGGTTCACGCACCTGATTCCGTTCGCCGCCGGTCACGAGATCATCCGCCAGGGACGCCGCGGCCTGACGCTGGTCCGCATGACGCCGGATGTGATCTACGATCAACTGATCGGCTCGGGCTGCGCGTCGAAACTGGTTTTTTCCTGGGGCGGGAATCCGGGCGTGGGCTCGCTGCACCGCCTGCGCGACGCTGTGGAGAACGGCTGGCCCGCTCCGCTCGCGCTCGAGGAACACGAACACGCCGGAATGGCCGCGGCCTACGCCGCGGGTGCCTCGCATCTTCCGTTTGGCGTGCTGCGAGGCTACCTTGGCACGGATTTGCCGAAGCACACCAGCGTCCGGTTTATCGAATGTCCGTTCACGGGCGAGCGTCTGGCGGCGGTGCCGGCGATTCGTCCCGATGTTGCCGTAGTGCACGCGCAGAAGGCGGACCGCAAGGGCAACGTCCTGATGTGGGGAGTGGTGGGCGTGCAGAAGGAAGCGGTGCTGGCCGCGCGCCGCTCCATCGTCACGGTGGAGGAGATCGTCGACAAGCTGGATGCGCCGCCGAATGCGGTCGTTCTGCCCGCGTGGGTGATCGGCGCGGTGTGCCAGGTGAAGGGCGGGGCGTTTCCATCCTATGCGCAGGGGTATTACTCGCGGAACAACGCGTTCTACAAGCAGTGGGACCAGATCTCGCGCGAGCGCGACGGATTCAAGGCGTGGATCGCGCGGCACGTGATGGGCACCCGCGACTTCGACGATTTCCGCAAGAGCCTGGAGCAGGCGGCGACGCATGTCTGAATACACGGCCGATGAGATGATGACCATCGCGGCGGCGCGGATGGTGCGGAACGGAACCACCTGCTTCGTCGGAATCGGATTGCCGAGCGCGGCGGCGAACCTGGCGCGGCTCACTCACGCGCCCGACACCGTGCTGATCTACGAATCCGGAACCATCGGCACCAAGCCCGCCGTGCTGCCGCTGTCGATCGGCGACGGCGAGCTCGCCGAGACCGCCGAGGCGGTGGTTTCGATCGTGGAGATTTTCTCGTACTGGTTGGAGGGCGGGCGGATCGACCTGGGTTTTCTCGGCGCCGCGCAGATCGACCGGTTCGCCAATATCAACTCGACCGTCATCGGCGATTACGACAAGCCGTCGGTGCGGCTGCCGGGTGCGGGCGGGGCGCCGGCGATCGCGGCTTCCTGCGGAGAGGTGCTGATCACGCTGCGGCAGAACCGGCGGACGTTTGTCGAGAGGCTCGATTTCGTGACCTCCGGCGGGCATCTCGAAGGCGGCGACAGCCGGGCGAAGCTCCGCTTTCCGGGCAAGGGCCCGACGGCCGTGATCACGGACCTGGGAATCCTGACTCCCGATCCGGTGACGAAGGAGCTTACGCTGACCAGTGTGCATCCGGGCGTCGCGGTGGAACGCGTCATGGATGCCACCGGGTGGCCTCTCAAGGTGGCGGCCGAGCTGAAGACGACGCCTCCTCCGACCGTGAAGGAGCTGACTGTGCTCCGCGATTTGCAGGAGCGGACGGCGAAGGCGCACGCGGGGCAGGCGTAGAGGATTACATCACCGGCGACAAGCTCGTCGGTGTTACGGGACACACTACGGTTGTCGTGAAATTTTTCGTCGTGGGCGGCCGGGGCTCTCGGACTTATCGCCGGGCGTGTTCCGGCCGCCAATGGTTTGAGCCGCCTCTCACGGGGGATCACGAGGGATCCAGGATCGCTGGCTGGCGTCCCATTTTTCCCGCTTCGATGCACGACCCTTTGAAATCCGATGTTACCGGCCTCAAAGCGGCTTCACCAGAAGTTATCGAATCGATTCGAAATTTTCCCCGTCGCCGCCATCTCGTAAGTGGCGACGCAAGGCTTCTCAGGGCCTCCGGGGCTTCAACACCACCGCAATACGACGCTTCCTGGCCAGGAAGTTCTTCTG
>JBGPLI010000089.1:0-21716 GCA_041486445.1 Bryobacteraceae bacterium | reverse complement strand
GTGTAGTGGATCGCCGGATAGATGCGCATGGGGACCTGATACGGGTCCTCGCCGGTGATGCGCTGGTACATTTCGAACAGGTTGCCGTAGCGCTCGCGGATCCTGTCCGAGCCTGAACTCCGGATGGCATCGGTGAAATCGAGATAGACGCCGTGGCCGTGCTCGCCCACGCCGCGCCCCTCGTCGCACACCGCTTTGGCATTGCGGGAAGCGACGTCGCGCGGCACCAGGTTGCCGAACGCCGGATAGCGGCGCTCCAGATAATAATCGCGCTCGGTTTCAGGAATCTGGCCGGGCGTACGCTTGTCACCCTTTCCGAGAGGCACCCAGATGCGGCCGTCGTTGCGCAAGGATTCGCTCATCAGCGTCAGCTTGGACTGGTGATGGCCGGAGACCGGAATGCACGTCGGGTGAATCTGCGTGAAGCACGGGTTGGCGAACGCCGCGCCACGCTTGTGCGCCCTCCAGATGGCGGTACAGTTGGAGCCCTTGGCATTGGTCGAAAGGTAGTAGACGTTGCCGTAACCGCCGGTGCCGAGCACCACCGCATCCGCGGCGTGACAATCGATCGCGCCGGTCACCAGGTCCCGCGTGACGATGCCGCGCGCGCGCCCGTCGATCACCACCAGATCGAGCATCTCGGTGCGCGGAAACATCCTGACGCGGCCCGCGTCCACTTGCCGCTCGAGCGCCTGGTAGGCGCCCAGCAGAAGCTGTTGCCCGGTCTGCCCGCGCGCGTAAAAGGTGCGCGAAACCTGCGCGCCGCCGAAACTGCGATTGGCCAGCGTGCCGCCGTACTCGCGCGCGAACGGCACGCCCTGCGCCACGCACTGGTCGATGATGTTCACGCTGAGCTGGGCCAGGCGGTAGACGTTCGCCTCGCGGGCGCGAAAATCGCCGCCCTTCACGGTGTCGTAGAACAGGCGGTAAGTGCTGTCACCGTCGTTCTGATAATTCTTGGCCGCGTTGATGCCGCCCTGGGCGGCGATGGAGTGCGCGCGCCGCGGCGAATCCTGGAAGCAGAAGCACTTTACGCTGTAGCCCAGCTCGCCCAGCGTCGCCGCCGCCGCCCCCCCGGCCAGGCCCGAGCCCACGACGAGAATCTCATACTTGCGACGGTTGGCCGGACTCACCAACTGGTTCTCGAACCGGCACTTGTCCCAGGCCTGGTCGATCGGTCCGCTCGGAATTTTTGCGTCGAGTCGCATCGGTTCAGAAAATTTGCGGGATGGCTCCCGCCAGGACTGCAATCGGGATGGAGATGAACCCCAGGAAAATAAGGATCGCCACCACTGTCGCCGCCACTTTGATGCGCGGCGAGTACCGCGGATGATGGAACCCGAGCGTCTGCAAAATGCTCCACAAGCCGTGACGCAGATGCAGGGACAGCAGCGCCATCGCCAGAATGTAGAAGATCGAAACCGACGGCGCGCGGAATCCGTTCATCACGTTTCCATAGGGGTCCGATTCCACGTAGGCCGTGCCGCCGACTCCGAAAGTGAACTGCATCAGGTGATATACGACAAAAGCGGCCAGGATCGGACCGGTGATGTACATGCTGCGAGCTGCATAGGTAGAGCCCACGGGCTTGCGCTTAACGTATCCTTGCGGGCGCGCTTCGCTTTTTACGACTGCGAGTTGGAGCGAGCTCCAGATGTGCAGCGCTGCCATCGCGAGCAGACCCGAGCGCACGGTCCACAGCAGGGCCGGCAATTCTTTCAGCCCCCGCGCATAATTGTTGAATTTATCCGGTCCGATGAAAATCTGAAGATTTCCGAGGAGGTGCGCGGCGACGAATCCCGCCAGAGCCACGCCGCTGACGGCCATGACGGCTTTCTTGCCGTTGGTGGTGCTCCAGAATCGCAGCGGGCGGGCGACGCCGCCGACTCCGGCTGCCGATGCGCTCATCTCGTTGGAGGGGTCCCTTTCTGATGATAGCCCCTCGTGGAGCGAGCTTCAGGTTGCCACCTGGGCTTCAGCCCAGGTTTCGACTGGGCCGGTTGAAGATCGCTGGTGCTGTGGCGCCACACACGTAGTATCCTAAGGACTTGAAGGGGAGGTACGTGATGTTCTCGAGGCTCACGCTCTGCATTAGCTGTGGTATTCTCGCGTTTTCGCTTTCCGCTCTTCCAGCTTTGGCTCATCACGGTTGGGCTGGAAACTTCGATGAGGAATTCGAGCTCACCGGCACGGTTCAAACTCCGCTGAGCCTCGCCGGGCCCCATGCAACCATGAAAATTACCGTGGATGGCAAAGTCTGGGACCTCACGCTGGCGCCGCCGGCCGGGACCGCGCGGTCAGGCCTGAAGGAAGGGATCATTCCCGTCGGAGCCACAGTCACCGTCCATGGTCATCGCAATCGCGACGCGAAGCGCCTGGAGATGAAGACCGAGCGCGTCACCTGGAACGGAAAAGTTTTCAACGTCTATCCCGATCGCACCTAAGGCAGCCCGGGGGACCGTTTGTACAAGTTCATGGCGTGGCTGCAGGGTTCGGCCCTCGGGCACGCTATGCGCGAATCGGGCGTGTGGACCTACGGGGTGGTGAACCTCTTCCACATCCTGGGGGTCGCTTCGCTTTTCGGCGCGGTTCTCATCCTGGACCTGCGGCTGCTTGGTGTGTGGCGAAAGGTGAGCCTTCCCGCAATCAGCAATCCCACGGTGCGGGTTGCCGCCACCGGTTTCGCCATCGCGGCGGCGAGCGGCGTCTGCCTGCTTGCCACCAAGGCGACGGAGTACGTGGGCAACCCATTCCTGTACATCAAATTTCCCGCTATCGGCCTGGGCATTCTGAATGTGCTCGCGCTCAGTTGTTCAACGGCCTGGAAGCAGCACAAGATTCGCGAGCTTTCCTCGTGCGAACAGTCGAGGCTGGCGGTGTTTGGCGGATTATCGCTGTTCTCGTGGCTGACCGCGATCACCGCCGGCCGCATGATCGGATATTGGTGAGTGAGGCAGACTGGAAACCTCGCCGGCGAGCGGAGATCCGCCGCCAAGTGGGATAATTGCACTGAAGGCGAACAGGCCGTCATGACTGTCAGGCTGGAACTCAAACCAGAAGTCGAAGCATCGTTGAACGATCAGGCGAAGGCCAAGGGTGTTCCGCTCGACGCATACTTGCAGAACGCGATTGAAGACTTAGCTCGTACACAGGTTTCCCCAAAGCCCGACGTGGAGCAGTTCCAGGCGGAGCTCGACAGATTGGCAGAGATGGGGAAGACTCTTCCACACGTTCCATCCTCGGCTTTCAGTCGCGAAAGTATTTATCGGGATCATAACTGAGGCGCGGAGTGCCTTTCCTCGCCGACACCAACATCCTTTTGCGCCTGGCAGAGCCATCCGATCCGGAATACCCGATCGTCCGCAAAGCTGTAGACGTGATCGTGGCCCGTGGCGAACGGCTGTGCTACGCGGCGCAGAATCTGGTCGAGTTTTGGAACGTGTGCACACGACCAATCGCCAACAACGGCTTCGGCTTGTCGAGCGCTGAAACCGATACGCGAGCCAGGATCATCGAGGGCAGTTTCAGATTCCTACCTGACAACGAACGCGTTCATGCAGAGTGGCGTCGCTTGGTCGTACAGTACTCGGTAGTCGGAGCGCAAGTGCACGATGCGCGGCTCGCTGCGTCCATGTTGGTCCACGGCGTTTCTAACGTACTCACGTTGAACGATCGGGATTTCGGACGGTACTCCGGCATCTCGGTTGTCCATCCCCGGGCTATTGTCACTCCTGGTTAGGCGGATCTTCGAACCGCCGGACGCGGTTGGATGTACAATGGCCGCGAGAGGAGATTGCGATGTCCTGTAAAAGCTGGGTACTCGTTGTGGTTGGAATCGGGATGATGGGGTTCACTGCGCGGGCCGATATTGGGTCCGCTGGGCCGCTTGCTCAGACATGCGGTGTTCCGTCGGCTCCGTCCGCCGCCAGTACCGCGCGGGCGCTTCCGCAGTTTCCCGCCGGTCAATATCCTGTCAAATTGCCGCTGGTGTCGATGCTGGGCGCGCGCAATGACCTTCCCAATCCGTATCGCCCCGGCGTGAGCTGGGGGCAGTTGCCGGAGGGAAGGAAGTGGGGATCGACGGCGAGCGTTACGACGGGTCCAGATGGCACGATCTGGGTAGTCGACCGATGCGGCAATTCCGGCGCCGGAGGCACCACCTGCGGCGGACCCAGCGCGGGCGTCAACCCCGTCTTTCAATTCGAACCCTCCGGCAAGTTGCGGAAGTCGTTCGGCGCCGGGATGTTTGTCAGCCCCCACAAACTGGCGGTGGACAAAGAGGGAAACGTTTGGGTTGCCGATAACGGAGGGCACCAGGTCTTCAAGCTCAATCCGGACGGGAAAGTCTTGCTGACGCTCGGCAAGAAGGGAGTCGCCGGGCCGGGTCTTGACGAGTTCGATGCGCCGACCGATGTCGCCATCGCTCAAAACGGCGATATTTTCGTCGGGGACGGACACAACGGGGGCGGCGCGGCCACCGGCAACGCGCGGATCATGAAATTCGACAAGGCCGGGAAGTTCCTCAAGACCTGGGGAAAGAAAGGGATGGGTCCGGGCGAATTCGATGTGGTCCATACTCTGGCGCTCGATTCCCGCGGCAGGCTATTCGTCGGCGATCGTCAGAACAATCGAGTCCAGATTTTCGACCAGAACGGCAAGTTCATCGCCCAGTGGTTCCAGTTCGGCCGGCCGAGCGGCATGCACATCGACAAGAACGACGTAATTTACGTGGCCGACTCGGAATCGAGAGACGGCCGGACCAACACCGGACAATTTGCACTTGCCCAGACGGGCTACGGCTTCAACCCGGGCACGCAACGAGGCATTCGCATCGGGAGCGCAAAGGACGGCTCCGTCAAAAGCTTCATTCCGGATCCGTGTCCGTATCCCTACCCCAGCGGCTCGAGCCTGGCCGAAGGCGTCACCGTGGATTTCGAGGGCAACATCTACGGGGCGGATTTTCTGGGCGATGTCAGAAAATTCGTGAAGAAATAGGGAGCTAACCGGCGGCAAGACCGCTGGCGCCACTCAGCGCGGCTTCGCCGGATGCGAGATCTGGCGCCATGGGGATCACGGTGCTCAAGTGCGTGATCTCCAGAACCTCGCGAACGCGGGGACTCGCTCCCACGAGCACGAAACGCCCACCCGCGTTCTTTGTGACGGACGTGTAAACGCCCACGAGAAAACCGATGCCGCTCGAACCAATGGACGGCACCTCGCGAAGATCGACCAGCACCTTGCCGCAGCCCGAGCGCTTGATCTCGTCCGCCTTGGCCAACAGGCCTTCCAGATCTTCGCCAGTGAGGAAGCGTCCGGTGAGGCGGAGCACGCAAATGTCGTCTTGACGCTCGACCTCAAAGAGCATAGCTGCTATCGTACTACATCGTTCAGACGCAGCAGTTTCTTCCACAGAGGGCCGAGCCGGTCCAGCGGCAGCGCGTTGGCGCCGTCCGACAGCGCCCTCTCCGGCGCTTGGTGAACTTCGATGAACACAGCGTCGGCGCCGGCGGCCACTGCGGCGCTCGCCAGAGGATCGATAAACTCGGGCTGGCCGCCCGAAGCCGTGCCTGCGGCTCCCGGAAGCTGGACGCTGTGCGTGGCGTCGAACACGACGGGGCAGCCGAAAGCGCGCATGATGGGTATGCCGCGCAGATCCACCACCAGATTGTTGTAGCCGAATGAGCTGCCGCGCTCGGTGAGCAGGATGCGGCGGTTTCCCGTGGAGGCGACCTTCTCCACCGCCAGACGAATGTCGTAGGGCGAAACAAACTGTCCCTTCTTGATGTTGACCACACGACCGGTCTTGCCGGCTTCGACCAGAAGGTCGGTCTGGCGGCACAGGAACGCGGGGATTTGCAGGATGTCGGCGGCTTCGGCGGCCGGGGCGGCTTGCGAGGGCTCGTGAATATCGGTCAGGACGGTGAAGCCCGCCTCGCGAAGGCTCTTGAGAATCCGCAAGCCTTCTCTCAAGCCCGGTCCACGATAGGACGCAACGCTCGACCGGTTGGCTTTATCGAAGGACGCCTTGAAGACGAACGCCGGGGCGATTTTGGCGATCTCGCACGCCAGAAAGCGGACGTGCTCTTCACTCTCGATGACGCAGGGTCCGGCGATCAGGGCCAAAGCAGCGCCGTCGCCGATCTCAAGCTGTGATGTGATCCGCACTGGCGTTGGCGATTTCACGCTGCATCCTGCGGCGCTGGTGCTCGAGCGCGGCGCCGATGAAGGCACGGAACAGAGGATGCGGCTCCAGCGGCTTGGACTTGAACTCGGGATGGAACTGGCAGCCCAGATACCAGGGGTGATCCGCGATCTCGCAGATCTCGACGTAAACGGCGTCGGGCGTTTCGCCGGTGAGCCGCAGTCCGTGCTCCTTCAAAATGGCTTCGTATTCGCGGTTGAATTCGTAGCGGTGGCGATGGCGCTCGCTGATTTCGGATTTGCCGTAAGCGGCGCGCGCGAAGCTGTCGGGCGCGAGCAGGCAGGGATAAGCGCCCAGCCGCATGGTGCCGCCCAGCTCGTCAACGCCCTTCAACTCGCGCAGCTTGTAGATGACGCGGTCCGGCGTGGCGGGGTCGAATTCGGTGGAGTTGGCGGCATCGAGGCCGCAGACGTTGCGCGCGAACTCGATCACCATGGTTTGCATCCCCAGGCAGATGCCGAAGTAGGGCGCCTTGCACTCGCGCGCGTAGCGGATAGCGCAGAGCATCCCCTCGACGCCGCGGCGGCCGAATCCGCCGGGTACCAGGATGCCGTCGAACCGCTCCAGCGCGGCGATGGCTTCGGGCCACTTCAGGCGCTCGGACTCGATCCAGGTGATATTGACGCGCGCATCGTGCGCCAGGCCGCCGTGCAGCAACGCTTCCTTCAGGCTCTTGTAGGAGTCCTCGTACTCGACGTATTTTCCCACCAGGCCGATCGAAACCTCGCGGTCGAGGTGCTTCAGGCGGTGCACCATCTCGGTCCAGCGCGCTAGGTCGCGCGGCGGGGCGTGGAGCGCCAGCAGGCGGAGCGCGATCTCATCCACACGCTGCTCGGCGAAGACCAGAGGACACTCGTAGACGCTCTCCACGTCGCGGGCGGTGATGACGGCTTCCACATCGACGTCGCAGAACAGGGCGATCTTTTCCTTCATCTCCTGCGGCAGAGGCCGCTCGCTGCGGCACAACAGGATATCCGGCTGAATACCGATGGCGCGCAGCTCCTTGACGCTGTGCTGGGTGGGCTTGGTCTTGAGCTCCTGCGCAGCGGCGATCCAGGGGACCAGCGTCACGTGCACGAATAGAGTGTTCTCGCGGCCGAATTCGTGGCGCAACTGCCGGATGGCTTCGAGAAAAGGCAGCGACTCGATATCGCCGACGGTGCCCCCGATCTCGACGATCACGACGTCCATGGGCGATCCGTCGGCGGCGGTGGAGACGCGCCGCACCGCCGCCTTGATTTCGTTGGTGACGTGCGGAATCACCTGCACGGTCTTGCCGAGATAGTCGCCGCGGCGCTCGCGCGAGATGATCTGCTCATAGATGCGCCCGCTGGTGAGATTGTTGGCCTGCGTGAGAGGGGCGTGGGTGAAGCGCTCGTAGTGGCCCAGGTCGAGGTCGGTCTCGGCGCCGTCGTCGGTGACAAAGACTTCGCCGTGCTGGAACGGGCTCATGGTTCCGGGATCGACGTTCAGATAGGGATCGAACTTCTGGAGCGTGACCCTGAGGCCGCGGCTTTCAAGCAGGCAGCCGAGGCTGGCCGCCGCGATTCCCTTCCCCAGAGAGGAAACGACGCCGCCCGTAACGAAGATGTACTTAGCCATGATGTACCGTCATTTTTTCAAATAATCCCGCCACTCTCTCCCAATCCTCGGGCGTATCGACGCCCAGAGACTCGTACTCGGTCTCGACGACGCGAATCTTGAAACCGTTCTCGAGCGCGCGCAGTTGCTCCAGGCGCTCGGCGCGTTCGAGCGGGCCGACCGGCAGATCCGGGTAGCCGAGCAGGAACTCGCGCTGGTAGACATATAGTCCGATGTGCTTGAAATGGGCCGCTGCCTCGCCATTCGGGCTGAGGTATGGGATCGGCGCGCGCGAAAAGTAGATCGCGTTGCCCGCGCGATCGGTCACCACCTTGACCACGTTCGGGTCGGCGATCTCAGCCGGGCGCTCGATCCGCTTGCTCAGCGTGCCCATGGGCGCGTCGTCCTGATCGAGTAAGCCCAAAACGGCGGCGTCGATGGCTTCCGGATCGATCAAGGGCTCGTCGCCCTGGATGTTGACGATGATCCCCGCGTTGGACGCGGAGGCGGCCTCGGCCACGCGATCAGTTCCCGAGAGATGATCGGCGCGTGTCATCACCACACGCGCGCGGAACGCTTCGGCCGCGTCGCGGATGCGCTGGTCATCGGTGGCGACGACCACGTCGGTCAAATAGCGCGCCTGCGACGCGCGCTCCCAGACGTGCTGGAGCATGGTTTTTCCGGCGATAGAGACGAGGGCTTTGCCTGGGAATCGGGAGGATGCGTACCGTGCGGGGATTACACCGAGAATCCGATGCGGCACAATCGAAGATAGCACACCGGGGCCGCGCGCGGCCAGCGGTGCTCGGTGTAAGATGATGGTAGATGACGCCTCGAAGCCGTGAGGTTCTGCACGAGATCGTGGCCGCCTACATCGCCACCGGCGAGCCGGTCGCCTCGCGCTCGATCGCGCGCCGCCGGCGCGATCCGCTGAGCGCCGCCTCGATCCGCAACGTCATGGCGGATCTGGACGAGGAAGGCTACCTTTCCCAGCCCCACACGTCGGCTGGGCGGGTCCCCACCGAGAAAGCGTTCCGCAGCTACGTGCAGTCGCTCAGCCTGCGCCGGCTGGCCGCGGCGGAACTGGAGCGGCTGCGGGCGGAGCTGGCCGGGCTCGACACCGTGGAGGCGCGCGTGGAGAGAACGTCGCGGGTGCTCACCGAAATGACGCATGGCGTGGGCATCGCCGCCGCCATTCCGCAACAGAGCCCCGAGCTCGAGCACATCGAGCTGGTGGCGCTTCCCGACCATCGCGTGCTGATGGTGGTGGTAACGCGGGACCATGCGGTTCGCAATCGCGTCGTCACGCTGGACGAAGCGATCTCGCCCGAGGAGCTCGGCTCCATCCGGAATTACATCAATCGCAGCTTCGCCGGCTGGACGCTCGAGCACGTGCGGCGGGAGCTCGCGGCGCGCCTGAAGCGAGCCAGCGCCGCCTACGACTCGATTCTGCAAAAACTGACGCTGCTCTACGCCAAGGGCCTGCTCGACGTCGGCCCGGTTCCCGAGGTGCACATGGACGGGGCCAGCAATCTGGTGGGCCTGGACCTGCACCTGACCAAGGGAAAAATGCGCGAGCTGTTCCGGGCGCTGGAGCAGAAAAAGCGGGTCCTGGAGCTGCTGGACCGGTTCCTCGAACAGCCGGCGGGCGAGCTGGGCGTGCACGTCGGCTTGGCCGAGATGCACCCCTCGATGCGGGAACTGTCGCTGATCGGCATCCCGGTGATGCTGCCCAGCGGAATCTCGGCGGTGATCGCGGTGCTCGGCCCCATGCGGATGAACTACGGCCGCGTGATGTCCGCCGTGCAAAACGTCGGGCAGGCGTTCCGGAACGCGTAGTTTTGGCCGCTAATGTTACCCTGAAATTGTGAATGCCGATGGTGTCAGCGACGAAATGGAAATGACAGGCCCGGAGCCTGCCGCGGAGGACGATCCGCCCCCGTCCGCGCCGGACGCCGTTGCCGAGCGCGACCAGTTGGCGGCCGAAAAAGCCGAGTTGCAGGACCGCCTTTTGCGCGCCCAGGCGGAGTTTCAGAATTTCCGGCGGCGCGTAGAGAAAGAGCGCCTCGAGCTTCTCGCGTACGCGAGCACGGAGGCGGTGCGCGCGCTGCTGCCCGTTCTGGACGATTTCGAGCGCGCTCTCAAGGTGGAGACTCCCGGGCAGGAACCGGCGAACGAATACGTCAAAGGGATCGAGCTGATCTACCAGCGTCTCTACGAGGCCCTCAAGAAATTGGGCCTGGAGCCGATTGTTTCCACAGGCCAGCCGTTTGATCCGCACATCCATCACGCCGTTGAAATGGTGGAGACCGAGGTGGCCGCCGACCACACCGTCCTCGATGAATTTCAGAGGGGATATAACTTCAAGGGGCGGCTGCTGCGGCCGGCTATGGTGAAAGTGGCGGTGACGCCGCCTTCCGCATGAGCGTGACGAGACGCGATTATTACGAGATCCTCGGCGTGAGCCGGGATTGCGACGACCAGGCGCTGAAGGGCGCCTACCGCAAGCTGGCGCTGCAATATCATCCCGACCGCAATCCGGGCAATCACGCCGCCGAGGAGAAGTTCAAGGAAGCCGCGGAGGCCTACAGCGTTTTGAGCGATCCGCAAAAGCGCTCGGCCTATGACCGCTTCGGCCACCAGGGCGTGACGGCCGCGTCGGGCTCCGGTTTCGATGGCGCCGGGTTCCCCGACCTGAGCGACATTCTCAGCGACGTGTTCGGCTTCAGCGATGTGTTCGGCGGCGGGTCGCGGCAGCAGAGGCGTAACCGCCCGCAGCGCGGCGATGAAGTCCGATACGATCTGGCGATCAGCTTCGAGGATTCGATGCGCGGGCTCGCGGTCGATATCCAGGTGCCGCGTCTGGAAGAGTGCGGACGCTGCCGCGGAAAGGGCGCGGAACCAGACGACGGCCTGGTGACATGCCCCATGTGCCGGGGCCGCGGCGAGGTGATCTATCAGCAGGCGTTCCTTTCCGTGCGCCGGACCTGCTCGCAGTGCGGCGGCCGGGGCCAGATCATCCGGCGGCCTTGCAAAGAGTGCAGAGGCGAGGGCTACATCCGGCGCGAGCGCAGGCTGAAGGTCAACATTCCGGCCGGCGTCGACAACGGCACGCAATTGCGGCTTTCGCAGGAAGGCCAGCCCGGGGTGAACGGCGGGCCGCCGGGCGATCTCTACGTGGTGCTCAAAGTGGCCGAGCATCCCATCTTCGAGCGCCACGACAACGACCTGCACTGCACCGTGCCGATCAACCTGGCGCAGGCGGCGCTCGGCACCAGCGTCAATATCCTGACGTTCGATGGATTGCAGGCGGTGAAGATTCCGGAAGGCTCGCAGTCCGGCGGCCGGGTGCGCCTGAAGGGGCTCGGGGTTCCGCAACTGAACTCGAGCAGCCGCGGCGATCTGTTTATCCATCTGGACGTCCGGGTTCCCGAGAAGCTCACGCGCGAGCAGCGCAAGGCGTTCGAGACGCTCCGCGACCTGCTGCCGGAGGAGAATGAGCCGGCCGAAAAAGGAATTTTCGATAAAGTGAAGGATTATTTTTCGTAGGCCGGGTCGTGATCGGCGTGGAGCGCCAGGAATCGCAGCGTATCGCCGTCTCGATAAGCCACGGCTCGCATCCGTTTCGTGACTCGGAGGCTGTAAATACGCTGGCCGAGCGGACCGGGACGTGACAGGATAACTTCCCACTTCAGCCCCCGGTCCTGGTAGAGCTGATTCCAGTCCATCTGGTGGATCTTCTTCAGCGTTCCCAGCACGGCCCACGCCTCCTCCCGTTCCAGGGCAAACCAATCCTTTTGAAATGCCGGATCGTTCAGGTCCAGCAGAACGCGAGCCACGCTACCGGCGTTTCCTCAAACGCCGTTCGAGTTTTCCGAGATCAGATGTCTTCGCGGGATGCTTTTCAGCCCATTCAATCGCTCGATCAAGCTTTTCCTTCATGGCCGGTGCATGTAACCACAACTCGTTCTCCGGGATCACGCGCACGGCTTTGACCACCCACACGCCGTCTTCGATTTCCTCGACCGTGACATTCCGTCCAGCATGCTGCTTGCCGAAGGAGATCTGCCCGCTGGAACCAATCGTCTTGACCTCGGATGCCATGAATCATGCCCCTTCACCGGCATGATAGCATGAATCCGGCTAGGAGCGCCCGCTCCGCTCGATCGCGCTTCGAAATCGCTCCGCCGCCGCGCCCAGTTCCTCCACCGGCACTTTCATCTTGCGCCGCCAGTTGGGATACTGCCAGGTGCTGCCGGGCAGATTCTGCTGCTCGGTCTCGCCGGTGAGATCCTCCTGATTGATCGCGGCGAGCGCACAGGGAGTCGAGAGCAGAAAGCCCATCGGGTCGCCGGGGAATCCGGCGGCGCTCAGGGCCTCCTCCAGGCGGCTTACTTCGCTCGCGCGTGCGCTCAGTTGCGCCTGGTAAACGGAATCCTCGATCAATCCAGCCGCCCGGCGCGCCTGGATGTCGCGGCCGGCGGCGAAGCCGGCGAGCGTGGGCAGGTCGTGGGTGGTGGTTGAAACCACGGCGTGTCGCGGATAGTCGTGGGGCAGGCGGAACGTGCCGGCGCCGTTCTTCTCGAACCACAGCAGACGGCAGCTCAAGATGCCGCCGCGGGCGAGCGCGTGCCGTACCTCGCCGGTCACCGTGCCCAGATCCTCGCCCACCACCACGAAGCCGCCACGCACGCTTTCCAGCGCCAGAACGCCGAGCAAATCCTCGGCATAATCGCGTACATAGGCGCCCTGGGTCGCGTCCATCCGATCCGGGATCCAATACAGGCGGAAAAAGCGCATCACGTGATCGATGCGCAGCGCTCCGCCGTGGCGCGCGTTCTTGCGAATCGACTGCGCGAACAGCTCGTAGCCGTTGGCCCGGTGCGCGCCGCGGTTGGGGGGAGGAAACGCCCAGTCCTGCCCGTGCGGCGCAACGTCGTCGGGCGGCGCGCCCACGCGGCATGCGGCCACATAGAAGGAACGATTGGCCCACAGATCGGCGCCATAACGATCGGTGGCTAGAGCCAGGTCGTGATAAAGCCCCAGGCGTATGCCTTTGCCGACCGCGCAGGCGTGGGCTTCGGCGAGTTGCCGGTCGATCTGCCACTGGACGAACTTGTAGAACAGAACGCTCCGGGAATGTTCGCGCGCAAATCCGGCGACCGCCGGCGAGCGGGGATCGCGATACTCGTCGGGCCAGTCCGTCCACAACCAGAGGTCTGGATCACGGCGGCGCATCTCCTCGTCCAGCGCGCAATACAGGGCGAAGTCATGGAGCAGAGAGCCCTCCCCTTCCTGGTAGCGCTCGAACTCCTCCGCGCCGGTGAAGCGCTCGAACTGGCGCTTGAGGACCGCCAGCTTCAACCGCGCCACGCGTTCATAGTCGACCAGATTGGCCTCGCGCAGCGCCTCGATCTCTCGCGCCTCGGCCGGGCTGAGATCGGTCTCGCCAACCTTCTCGACGTCGAGATAAATAAAGTTGCGGTAGAGCACCGACTGCGGCAGGTAAGGACTCGTGTTGTAGGGCTCACGATTCGCGATGGCGTGCAGAGGATTCAGCGCGATGAAGGCGGCGCCGGCCGGGGCGAAGACGTCGATTGCGGCACGCAGGTCCGTGAAGTCGCCGCAGCCCCAGTTGCGGGCCGATCGCAGACCGTAGAGGCTCAGCGCGACGCCCGCCGCGCGGCCTTCGAACGCGAGGGTCGTTTCCGGGCACACGATCAGCCGCGCCTGCCCGATTTGCTCGAGATCCGGCTCGCGTATCCCCAAGAAGCGGATTTCGTGATAACCGAGCCGCAGAGGACCCGGGAGCGGCACCTGCTTGGCGAAAAATTCGCGCCCGCCCGCGGCCGCCGCTGCCGCGTCGCGGAGCTCGGGCAGCCAGAACCAATGGTGCTCGACGTCGCCGCCCTCCCATTGAATCTCGAGCTTCACCGAGCCTCCGGAGCGCTCGACCGGCACGCGAAGCAGAATAGAACCGCCGTGTTCGCGAACCACAATTGCGGGATCGAGCGGACGCGACCATTCCTCCAGAGGATCGGGGAGGCCGCCGACCGATTCGAGAATCGCGCGCCGCACCTCCTCGGACGTTTCATGGACTCGGCCCCAGACGTCGGTGTATTGCGGCTCGATGAAATCTTCCGGATCGGTCAACCTTCAGTGTAGCGGCGCACTGAACCACGAGCGGCGAGCGAGCGGACCCCCGGTGTACGAAAGAACCTCAGGACCCACTCGCTCGCCGCTCGTGGTTCAGTGAGACTCGGGCGTGAGATAATGGCCTTGTGGACGCCGATCAAACCAAGTTTCACCTGAGCCAGCCGCCGGAGCTGTTTGCGCGCATCGACCAGGAACCGGTTCCCGACGAGTTCGGCGAATCGGTGGTGCTGACCACGCTCGGCAAGGCGGTCAACTGGGCGCGCAAGAACGCCATCTGGCCGATGAGCTTCGGCCTGGCCTGCTGCGCGATTGAAATGATGTCGATGATCGCGTCGCGTTACGATATTTCGCGCTTCGGCGCGGAGGTGATGCGCGGGTCGCCGCGGCAATCCGACCTGATGATCATCGCCGGACGCGTCTCGAACAAAATGGCGCCCGTGATCCGCCGCTTGTACGAGCAGATGCCGGAGCCCAAGTGGGTGATTTCGATGGGCGCATGCGCCACCTCCACCGGCGTGTTCTCCAACTACGCGCTGGTGCCGGTGAACCAGGTGATCCCGGTGGACGTGTACGTTCCCGGGTGCCCGCCGCGGCCGGAACAGCTCATCTACGCGATCATGCTGCTGCAAAAGAAGATCGAGCAGGACACGCACGTGGTGGCCAAGCTCCTGAACCTGGCTTAAGTTCCTTCCTCATACTGCCGGACCTGCGGCCGATAAGGCCATGGGAGAGGGACCTCCTGGTTTCTCTTGACAGGTAGCGGCATGGATACTTCGTCAATCAGCAACCTGGCCGCGCCGGTCAGCGCGCCGGCCCGGACCGTTTTTCCGCAACCCGCCAACGCCGACCAGCGCGCCTTGATCCAGGCCGTGAAAGCCGTGAGTGGCTCCGACCTCCTGGGACCGGACCACGAACTGATCGTCGTTCTGGATCGAAGTACGCGCCGCGCGCTGGTGCGCATCGTGAGCCGCCAGACCGGAGAAGTGATTCAGCAAATTCCCGCGGAATATGTCGTCCGGATGGCCCGGGAGCTTACCGAAGGAACAATTCAAACTCTGCATGGCTAACCCAATCTACGACACCTGCCTGGAGGCGGAAGTTCTGAGCGCAACCCCGCTGAGCTGCGCGTATTAGCTTCTCGCTACCATAGGAAGAGCGCATGCTCTCTTCCGCGGTTGAGGTTCACAATCTTCGCAAGGTTTACGGCGACAAGGCCGCCGTCGACGGTCTGAGTCTCGCCGTTCCTCAGGGCTGCTTTTTTGGCTTCTTGGGTCCGAACGGCGCCGGAAAGACCACCACCATCAAAATGCTGATGGGGCTGGCGCCTCCCACCTCGGGAAGGATTCAATTGCTGGGGCTGCCGATGCCGGAGCGGGCCCTCGAGATAAAACAGTTGATCGGCCTGGTGCCGGACGAATCGCTCCTGTTCGACCACCTGACCGGCGGAGAGTTTATCGAGTTCGTCGGACGCATCTATGGGCTGGAACGCGGCGTGGCGCGCGAGCGGTCGGCGGAACTGCTCGAACTGTTCGAGTTGGCGGGTGACAGAAAAAAACTTATCGCCGAGTATTCCAAGGGCATGCGCAAGCGCGTGGCGATGGCCGCCGCGCTTATTCATCGCCCGCGCCTGTTCCTGATGGACGAGCCGTTTGAGGGCGTCGACGCCGTGGGCGCGCGACTGATGAAGGACATCCTGCTCGAACAGGTCCGCCACGGCGCTACCGTTTTTCTGACGTCCCACGTTCTCGAAGTGGTGGAGCGGCTGTGCGACCGCGTAGCCATTATCAACGAGGGCAAGCTGGTGCTCGAAGGCTCCATGGAGGAGCTGCGCGGCGCGTCCGAGACCCTCGAAGACGCGTTTGTGCGCGCCGTGGGCGCCGAGCGCACCGTGGGGACGCTCGACTGGCTGTGAGGAGAAGCGCGCGATGAGGCATGCCCGGGCCATCCTGTGGGCGCACTGGCGCACGATGCGGAACTTCTATCCGCGCGCCGGCGCGGCGTGGACGGCGGTCATCGGCGTGCTTTGGTACGGCTTCTGGCTGACGGCCTCCGTGGCGGTGGTGCGCATCTTCGGCGATCCGGCCAACCTCCGGCTGATGAGATCGACGCTGCCGGGCGGGCTGATGCTGGTGTTCATGTACTGGCAGGTGGCGCCGTTGCTGATGGCCGCCACGGGCGCATCGCTCGAGCTGCGGAAACTTTTGGTTTATCCGATTCCGCACGCTCAGCTTTTCTCGATTGAAGCGATGCTGCGGATCACCGCGGGGATCGAGATGGTGATGGTGCTCCTGGGAGTGGCCGCGGCGGTAGTGCTGAACTCGCGCCTGACCAAGTGGGGCATCGCGGCGGTGGCCGCCTATATTCTGTTCAACCTGTTTCTCGCGGTCGGATTGCGCGATCTGGTGGCGCGGCTGCTGGCCCGCAAACGAGTCCGTGAAATCGCCTTCGTGGTGCTGGTGCTCGCGGCGGCGATGCCGCAAATGCTGCTGACCAGAAGCGCGTCCGCCGAAGCGCGGATGCGCGCGATCGCGTTGCGCGACTCCTGGGCGGGCTGGCCCTGGACCGCCGCGTCGAATCTGACGATGGGCCTGGGCGGGCTGACGCCGGCCGCCGTGCTGTTGGCCTGGACGGTCGCCGCAGCATTGTTTGGCCGCTGGCAGTTCGCGCGCACGCTGCGCTTCGATGCACAGGCGGCGGCGGCAAGCAGCTCGCGTTGGGCGTCCCGGCCGGGATTGATGGAGTGGCTCTACCGGCTTCCTTCGATGCTGCTCGCCGATCCGCTAGGCGCGCTCATCGAAAAAGAAATCCGCTCGCTGCTTCGCTCGCCGCGATTCCGGCTGGTGTTCCTGATGGGGTTCACCTTCGGCCTGGTGATCTGGCTGCCGATTTCGCTGGGGCGGAGGGGCTTGTCGTCCTCGATCCTCGGCGCCAACTACCTGACCGTGGTCAGCGTATATTCCTTGTTGCTGTTGAGCGAGGTCTGCTTCTGGAATTCGTTTGGCTTCGACCGCTCTGGAGCGCAAGTCTATTTCCTGGCGCCGCTGCCGTTCTCGCGCGTGCTGATCGGCAAGAACCTCAGCTCGCTGTTCTTCATCGCGCTTGAGATCACCGCCGTCACCAGCGTGTGCGCGCTGCTGGGCCTGCCCCTCAGCCGCCAGCGGCTGGCCGAGGCGTATGCGGTGGCCGGAGTGATCGCCATTTTCCTGATGGCCGCGGGCAATCTGCTATCCATTCACCAGGCGCGGGGGGTCAACCCCGCCACCTCCTTCCGCACGAATTCGGCCGGGCGCATCCAGGCGATTCTGTTCGCGATCTATGGGGTCGCCTTTTTCCCGGTGGGGCTCGCCTACCTGGCGCGTTACGCCTTCGACAGCCAGCCGGCGTTCTTCCTGGTGCTGGCCGTTGATGCCGCGATCGGACTGGTGATGTATCGCATTGCGCTCGATTCGGCGGTTGAGGCGGCCGAGCGTACCAAGGAGAAGATGGTGGCCGCGCTGTCCACCGGCGAGGGGCCGATCGCCGGGTAGGGTTAGCCAGGGTTTACCAGCTTGTCGTACTCGGAGTGACTGCCGATCCAGACCCAAGTCATGGTATCGGAGCCGAGTCGGCCAATCGCGCGGTAACGGTGTCCGACGCGAATCGTGAAGCGATCCTCGCTGCCCTTTAGTCGACGGAAATGAAGCGACGGGTGATTAGGGCTCCGCCGCCACAGTTGATAGTTCTTGACGGCGAGCTTTTGGATGTCAGCGGGCAGAGCATGGAAGAGGTCCCAAAACCGCCCGGTGGCGACGGACCTCATTCCGCCGGCGGCCACTCACGAAGAAACCCTTTCGTGGATTCCTCCTCGGCCTCTTCGAAAAGGAAATCGAGTTTGCCCGCGGAGGAATCTCTATCCATTTGTTCATCCCATTGCTTCTGCTCGCGCTCACTGAGCCATTGAATAATGCGACGAAACTCTTCCGGCGGCAGGCCTTCGATTGCGGCTTCGATCTCCTCAACCCGATCCATACTTGGAGTCTACCACCGCGCCCCGATCTGTCACGAGAGTTCAGCCGGCTAACGGCGCTTTCCGCGGCTCCAACCACGCCCAGTACGGTTCCGGCCCTTCACTGACGTATTCACTGTTCCGACGGTTGTCATCTTCTCCCCACATGAAGAACAAGCCACCCTATCGTTACCCGCACGGTAGCCGAGCATCAGGCCGACAAATACCGACTTCTCGATTCCGAAGGCTGAACATTTGCTGTTCGAACACTTGGCCCGGATATTCATAACCCTACTCCATCGCCTCCTCCGGCAGATCCTCCGACCGGTTCTCAAACCGCGTGAACTGCCCCAGAAACCGCAGCGGCACCGTTCCGATGGGACCGTTGCGCTGCTTGGCCACGATCAGATCCGCCAGGCCCCTGATATCCTCGCGGTCCTTCTTATACAACTCTTCGCGATAGATGAACGCCACCAGGTCGGCGTCCTGCTCGATGGAACCGGAGTCGCGCAGGTCGCTCAACTGCGGCTTGTGGTCTCCGGGCCGCGTTTCCGAGGCGCGGCTCAACTGCGACAACACCAGGAATGGCACATCCAGGTCCTTGGACATCAGTTTGAGGCCGCGCGAAATCGCGCTCACTTCCTGATTGCGATTCTCGGTCCGTCCCTGGCTGCCCATCAACTGGAGATAGTCGATCACCACCAGGTTCAGACCGTGCTCGCTCTTCAGCCGCCGCAGCTTGGCGTGGATGTCCATCATGTGCACGCCCGGCGTGTCGTCGAGGAACAGCGGCGATTCGGTAAGGTCCGCGAGCGCCGCTTGCAGCTTGTGGCGCTCGGCCGCGTTAAGATATCCGGCGCGAAACTTGTGCTGGTCCACGCGTGCGGCCGCGCACAGCAAGCGCGTCAGCAAACTGGACGACGACATCTCCAGCGAGAAAACCGCCACCGGCTTTCGCATCCGCGGGTGGGTGGCCACGTGCTGGGCGATGTTGAGGGCAAGCGCCGTCTTGCCCATGGACGGCCGCGCCGCCAGAATGATCAGCTCCCCTCCGTGGAGCCCGCCGGTCATCTCGTCGAACTTCGCGAAGCCGGTGCTCAGGCCGCTGATCCGCCGGCTGGGATCGAGGAACGCGCTGACGCCCCCCGGAAACTTTTCGATAATGCTGTGCGGCGATAGCAATTGCTCCCGCGCGCGCGACTCGCCCAGCTTGAGAAGCGACTCTTCGGCGGCGGACAGGATCTCGTCGGGCTCCTCCTCGCCCATCAGGCACCGGTCGATCACTCTCTGCGCGCTGAAGATCAGCTTGCGCAGCGTGGCCTTGTCCCGGACGATGCGGACGTAACTGTCGAGGTTGGCGATCTCCGGCAGCCCTTCGTCGAGCGAGACCAGGTAGCTCAAGCCGTCCACCGATTCGAGCTGGCCCTGCTTGTGCAGCTCGTTGGCGACGGTCACGCGATCGATTTTCTCGCCGCGGCCGTAGAGATCCTGCATCCGCGTGAAGATGCGGCGGTGCTTCTCCAGGCTGAAGTCGGCGGGATCGATCGAGCCGGCCACCTGGAGGTAGGCGGCGTCGTTCAGCAGAATCGAGCCGAGCACGAAGCGCTCGGCGTCCAGATTCGCCGGCAATCCTTTTTCGAATGCCAGGTCCGTGGTTGCCATGTTCTAGGGGACCGTTCTACCTTACCGGCCCGGCGCGGCGTGAGCAAAGGTTTTTTTCTCCGTTCGCCTGCTCGCACTTACGGACCGGGAAACCTCTGGAAATGCCTGTGGACAAACTTCCACCTCTAACTCGTCTTGCGTGAACGAGTCAGACTGCGATTTCCACAAGTCTCTTAGAACATTCTATCGCGATTATGTTTGTGGTTACTTCTTGGCTGCCCCGGAGACGATCGTCGCCGACAGAATCCGGTCGAGCCTGGGGAACTGCTTATCCAGGTACGCCTTGCCCTCCGCCTGAATCGATCCTTGATTGGGCCGCTCGCCGTACTCGGAGTTGATCTTGTCCATGACGTCCATTCCCTCGGTCACGCGGGCGAAGGGAGCAAACCGGTCCTGGTCCAGGCGCGCGTTGTTGCCGTAATTGATGAAGAACTGCGTCGAGCGGGAGTTGGGCAGCGACGTCTGAGCGAAGGTCATCGTGCCGCGGGTGTTGGACTCCTTTACCGGATCATCCGGAATGTTCGCATTGGCCAACACGCGCGAAACTTCCGGACGCGCGCTCATGCCGAATTGAGCCATGAATCCTGGAATCACCCGGAAAAAAGCTGCGTCCGTGAAGAAGCCCGCCCGCACCAGGTTGTAGAAGCGGTCCACGCCGTTCGGCGCCCACGCCCGCGTAGCGTGGACGGTCACGTCACCCTTGGTGGTGGTGAACTTGACGTCGAACGTTTCGGGCGCCCGCGCCCTCAACGTCGATGGATCCAGCAGGTTCGGCGCCGCCGCCTTCTCCTGCGCCAGCGCAATTCCGCAAGCCAGTACCGCGATCAAAGCTTTTTTCATAGTTTTCCATCATATCATTGACGGCGGATGCTGGTAAAATGAGGTAGTCCATGGAGCACCTGGAGCGACTGATTACCGACCTAAAGGAAAGCCTGGAGCGCGAGATCCGGGAGGTGCGCTCCGGCATTGCCAGACTCGAGACCCGATTCGACACCCAAGCCGCGCGGCTGGATCGCCAAGGCGCACTCTTGCAAACCGGCAGCCGCTGGACTGGCCGCATGAACGATTGGTCCGAAAAAGTCGACCAGGCGCTCGAAACCAAGGACCGCGAAATCGCCGAGCTGCGGGCCCGACTGGAAAAACTCGAACGGCGCAACGGCAACCCGCCCGCCTAAAGATCAAAAGGAAATATTCACGATCCTGTCCGAGCCCGTCTCGGCTCGCAGCATCACGTGCAGATCGTTCCGGGCTGCGTCGTGCCACCACGTGCCGGGAGTGAGCATCGATCGCTCAGCGACCCGCTGGTACACGACTGGCCCCTCGGCCACTTCCCGCGCCGGACCGGTGTGATGGATCACCCACTCGTACGTGCGCCGCACCAGCGTCTCGATCTCGACGCGCATGAAGTCGTCCGCCGGCGCCGCGTGAAACTGCGAGTTCTCCTCGATCCCCGGCTCCCACAAGAAAAACTCCCCGCCGAGCGAAGGATAATAGTGCAGCTCCATTTTTCCTTGCGCGGCGACCGGAACCAGCGACCCGTTGCGGATGAACATCGGGACCTGCCCGGGCGGCGCGTCGACCTCGATCGGCTGCCGTCCGCGATATTCCGTGTTCGTCCGCACATCCGTCCAGATTCCCATCGGCAATTCCAGCCGCCGCCGCGCCTCTGGGCCCAGCACCGGCGCCAGAAGCAATTCGTCGCCCAGCATGAACACGTCCGGCTGCCGGTCGGCATTCGGGTCCCGCGAAAATTCCATCACCAGGGGCCGGATCAGAGGGTACCCCCGGTCGAACGCCTCGCGCAAATACGTGATCAGGTACGGCATCCATGCGTCGCGCGTCGCCTGGTCGATGGTCGCGTCTCCGGACGACTTGTACAGAATCGGAAGCAGCGTGCTCAACTCCACCGCTCTCTGGCGAATGTCGGGCGGCGCGCGATCGAGCGAGGCCAGGTCGAAGGCCGGGAACAATACCGCCGACAGGCTTCGCTGGTTCAGCTCGCGCACCAGCGCACCCAGCGCATCCCAGGAATCGATCGGCGTCTTGGAGAGTGGCGTCGCTTGCGGCGGTAATCGGCCCGCGGAGAGCACCGCCAGGACTTCTTTGTTGAGCTCGACCGGCCCGATCACC
>JBGPLI010000088.1:0-21757 GCA_041486445.1 Bryobacteraceae bacterium | reverse complement strand
CTTGTTGATGGCGACGATGATCGGCACCTTCGCCGCCCTGGCGTGATCGATCGCTTCGAGTGTCTGCGGCATGACGCCATCGTCGGCGGCCACCACCAGCACCACGATATCGGTGACCTTGGCGCCGCGGGCGCGCATGCGGGTAAACGCCTCGTGGCCGGGCGTGTCGATGAACACGATCTTGCGGCCGTTCTTTTCGACGTGGTAGGCGCCGATGTGCTGCGTGATGCCGCCGGCTTCCTGCCCGGCGACGTTGGTCAGGCGGATGGAGTCGAGCAGCGACGTCTTGCCGTGATCCACGTGGCCCATGATGGTGACCACCGGAGGGCGTTTGTCGCGGTCCTCCTCGACGTCGGTTTGCTGGATCTCGCGGGTCTCCTCTTCGTAGCTGACCTTGTTGGTAGAGGCGCCGAAATCGCGCGCCAGCTCCTCGGCCAGTTTCACGTCGAGAGTTTGATTGATAGTGGCGAAAATCTTCTTCTCCACCAGCTTCTTGATCACCAGGTTGGCCTTGACACCGAGTTTTTCGGAAAGCTCCTTCACGGTGACGCCTTCGGCGATGGTGATTTCGCGGTCGATGGGGGGTGGCTCGAAGGTCTGCTCGCGGCGCGAAACGGGCCGCAGCCTGCCCTCCTGGGCCTCCTGATCGCGGCGGCGATCGGCGCCGCGCGCGCCGGGCTTGGTCGCATGGCGGCGTCCGGGATCGGTGGGCATGGTCGCCGGTTCGGCGCGCAAAGGCGAAGTCGGATGCATCGCGCGCCCTCGCAGGGCGGGTCCGCGCGGGCCAACCCCGGGGCCGCCAGGGCCGCCCGGACCACGCATATAGGGCTGTCCCGGCCGCACCGGCCCGGTATAAATTGGACGGCCTGGCACGGGACTCGCCGGACGGCTGGTTGGCATTCCGGGACGCGGCGCAGCGGGTGCGGCAGGCCTGGTCAGTTTCGCCACCATGTCGGCCCGCGGCGGCACCACCGGCCTTGCGCTGGGCTGCCCCGCAAGATTCGGTTTCGCGGGAGGGCGCAAGGGACTGCCGCCACCGACCGTTTGAGCGGGAGGAGGCAGAGTGGTTGCCGCCGGAGCCGCGGGGCGCGGCCCTGGTCGAGGCGGAGTCGGGATACTGGGAATGGCAGCCGGCCGCGGCGCACCTGGCGCCGCCCCTTGCGCGATCACCGGCAGCGCGGGGGTCCTAACCGCTTCCCCGAGGCCCGGAGGAAGAGGCTGGCGCGGGCCGGAGAGAATCTGTCCGGGTTTCGGCGCCGGAACGGGCTTGGCCGGGATGGGAGTTCCGCGCGCGGCCAGCGGCGGAGTGACCGGCGCTCCGCCGGCGGATGCCAGGGGTGGACGCAAAGGAGACGATGGACGCGAAGACAGAGCTAGATCGTCCGGGGTCTCTCGCAGTACGTCTTTGGGTGCTGTTTCCTTGGGCGCCTCGGGTTCGATCCGAGCAGCTGCCTGCGGGCGCGCCGGCTCGGATGACGGTGCGGCAGGCGTTTCCACATGCGGAACCGTTTCAGCGGATTCCGCGATCGAGGGCGCCGCTCCATTGCCTCCACCGAGGTGCCGGCGTACGAGCAGCACTACATCGTCGTCGAGCGAGCTGGAGTGGGTCTTCTTTTCGGTGACGCCTAGTTCCGGCAGCAGCTCGATGATCACGTTGGGTTTGACCTCGAGCTCGCGCGCCAGCTCGTTGATGCGGACTTTACTCATAGAGTCGCGTCCCGGCGCAAAATCGTTTCGAAACGCCGGGGTTTCAGACAGTTCTCCCTTTCCGGTCCGGGCGCTCACTTAGGGCCCGGGACTTCCGTGTCCTCTATCCTAACAGATTCGTTTTTCGGTTCCGTTTCATCCGGTGACGGCTCTGCTTGCGCCTCGGGAGCGCTTGCGGCGGCCGTGGTTTCCTGCGCAGCGGGCTCGGGAGCGGGCGCTTCAGCCTCCGCTTGGACCGGCGCCTCGGCGGGAGCTTCCATCCCTTCGAACTGCCCGTAATAGCTGTTGACGGCGGTCTGGATGCGCTCGACCAGCTCCGGCCCGATTCCGGGAATTTCCTCGAGCTGCTCCGGAGTCATCGCGCCGAGCTTTTCCACGGTCGCGACGCCGGCTTCCATCAGGCTCTCGACCAGTTTATCGGTGAGCCCGTGATCCACCAGAACCGAAACCGGCGCGCCGGGCACCACCAGCGCGGCCATCTGCGACTCCACTTCCTGGCGCTTCTCCTCTTCGCTCTTGATGTCGATGCGCCATCCCAGCAGCTTCGCGCCCAGGCGCACGTTTTGCCCCTTCTTGCCGATGGCGAGGGAGAGCTGCGTGTCGTCGACGATCACCTCCATGTGCTTTTCGGCGGCATCGAGGATGGACACTCGCGAAATCTTGGCCGGGCTCAGGGCGTGCGTGGCGAAGACCACCGGATCCTCGTTGTACTCGATGATGTCGATTTTCTCCCCGCGCAGCTCCCGGATGATGGACTGCACGCGCATGCCCTTCATCCCGACGCAGGCCCCGACGCTGTCCACGTCGCGGTCGCGGCTGGAGACGGCGATCTTGGTGCGCTCGCCCGCTTCCCGCGCGCAGCCCTTGATCACCACGGTGTTGTCGTAGATCTCCGGGACTTCCTGCTCGAACAGCCGCATCACCAGCTCCGGCGCGCCGCGCGAGACGACGACGCCGGCGTTCTTGCCCGCCTTCTCGACGCTCCGGATGACGCAGCGGATGCGGTCGCCCACGCTGAAGCTTTCCAGTTTCGACTGTTCCTTCTTGGGCAGCCTCGCCTCGGTTTTGCCCAGGTCGGCCACCATGTCCTGGCCTTCGACGCGCTTGATCACGCACGTGACCAACTCGCCCACGCGGCCCGAGTACTCCGAGTAGATGTTCTCGCGCTCGGCCTCGCGCACTTTTTGCAGGATCACCTGCTTGGCGGTTTGCGCGGAGATACGTCCCAGGACTTCGGTCGGTTTGGGGAACCGGACCTCGGTGTCGAGCTCGGCATCGGGGTGGGTAGACCGCGCATCCTCGAGCGAAATTTCCTTGTCCGGATCGGTCACCTCGGGCACGACGCGGCGCACGCCGAAAATGTGGATGGCGCCGGTCTGCTCGTCCAGATCGGCCACCAGATCCTCGGTGGTGTGGAAATGCTTGCGCGCGGCCACCAGCATCGCGTCCTTCACCGCATCCAGGATGATCTTCGGATCGATGCCTTTTTCCTTGCTCAGGATCTCGATGGATTGATAAATTGTTCCCAGGCTCATAAGAATCCGCTTTTCGTTTTTCCCTGGATTACCACTCGAACTTCAGATTCGCCTTTTCCACCTGGTCGAACGGGAACTGCACGCTCCGGCCGGGCGATGGTTCGAGAGTGATGATACCCTCCGTGAAACCGGTGAGCGCGCCCACCCAGTGGCGCTGGTTGTCGACCGGCTGGCGCAACACGACCTTGACCTTCTGGCCGACGAACCGCTCGAATTCGCGCGGCTTGGTGAGCTTTCGCTCGAGGCCCGGCGAGGTGACTTCGAGCGTGTACCTCGCGCCCGGCACGACGTCCTCGACGTCCAGAATGGTTCCCACCTGGTGCGAGATAAACTCGCAGTCGGCGTGGGAAACGCCTTGGGGCTTGTCGATGGAAATGCGCAGAAGCCGGCTGCCGCCGCCACCGAGCAACTGGATCTCGACAATCTCGATCCCTTCGCTCGATCCGACGCGTTCGGCGATCTCCCGCACCTTTTCCGTGATGGCCTCGCGATTCCTGTCCGCCATGTTCTTCTAAAACCCGCGAGCAATAAAAAAGTGGGCTTTCGCCCACTTCCCTTGCCCGACTCCTACTTCTCAGTATACACGACGCCGTCAGGTCGTGCCGGAACGTTTCTTGTGCCCGTTGGGGCCCTTGTTCATCGATTCGAGCCACCGGTCGAAGCGCTGCTCGGTGCGCTTCTGCACGGCCGCGAGTTCTTTCATCCCTGCGGCAAACTCCTTCACCTCGCCGGCAAGCTCCTTCATCTCGGCGGCGAGCTCCTTGTGGCTCTCCTGAATCTCCACGATCATCCGCATCCCAGTCTTGATCAGTTTGACGATGCCGTCCATGCGCCGGTCCAGGCGCCGCTCCATCGCCGTGGCGCGTGCTTCGGCCGCCGCGGCGCGAACCGCGGCCTCCTCCTGGCGCGCGGTCACCGACGCCAGGTTATCCAGGATGAACTGCATTGTCCGCTCGACATCCATAAGGTCTTAACGCGAGGATAGCACCATCGCAGCTATCGCACCCACAGCTCCGACGCCAGCAGGCCGAGTCGCGAGGATTCCTCGCGGGCCAGGCGAAAACCGCGGCTCGCGAGCATCGGGCGATGATCCACCAGGCGGCGAGTCCGCAAGCCGGTGCTGAGACGAAAGAAAAGATACAGCACGCCCAACCACGCCTTCGCCCACGCCGCGCGCCAGCCGGCCACGGGCTGGCGGAATTCCGAGACCAGCCAGCGCGCGTGAGGCGCCGCGGCATCGGCGACGCGCTCTACCAACCGCGCGACAGCCGCTTCATCGAAGCAATCCAGAAAAAAATGGGTGACCACCAGGTCGTAGCCCGCGCGGGGAAACGGGATCGCCCGTGCGTCGGCGTGATGGTAGGCGACCCGCTCGACGCCGGCGCGGCTGCGCGCCAGATCCAGCATGCGCGCGCTCGCATCGACGCAGTCGATCCGGGTGGCGCGGCTCCGGTCCACGAATTTCCCCAGAAAGCGTCCGTCGCCTTCTCCGAGCAGGAGCGCCCGCTGCGCACCGGTTACATCCGGCAGAAAGGCGCAACGGCGGCGCTCCAGTTCAACGCCGAAGCCGGCGTACTCGAGCCACCGGTACCAGTGCGCGATCGAATCGCAATTCAAACCGAGACTCCCGCCACCGGCAGAAAGAACACCGGGCTGAGCAGCGCCGCGTCGGCCAGCACCCGCAACATATCAGTGGAGAGGTGACGGCGGGCGCGATCCAGGAGCACGAAAGCGAGCGCGCTGGCCATTTCGGCTTCGCCCAGCACCGGCCGGTCGAGCAAAGGCAGAAGCAGCGCCGCCAGCGCCACGCACGCAGCCGCCGCGCCGATGGGCCAGCCGAAAGGATCGCGCTGTTCCCATTGCTCGATCGCCACGCAATTGATCCAGCACAGGCAGGAAAACAGCAGGATCGAAACGGCGTCCCCGACCGAGCGGATACGCGACAAAGCCGCCAGCGATGCGCCCAGCGCGAATAAAATCGCCACGGCGGCTTCCTTCGGCCAGGCGCGCCGGAATCCCTCGGGAGAAAAGTGCACCACCGCGAAGTAAAGCATCACGCCGGCGAGCAGCAGCAGGCCGCGCTGAAACAGCGGTGGAGCCAGGCGCGTCCAGGCCAGCCAGCCGGCGATGGCCAGGACGGCGGTCCACACCGGCAGCACGGCCCTCCAGTGGCGGCGATAGAACTCGTGGCGAGGCCGCCGCCCGGTCCCGGCCCAGGCGTCCAGCGCGCGATCGGCGGCGTAGATCAGCCACACGGCCAGCACCAGAAGCACGGCGGGCAGCGCGTCTCCGGTGGCGTGGAAGCACCGCACGAACAGCGCCTGCCACAACACCGCCACCAGCGGCGCGTCCAAACTCAACAGGTTAGGCCACAACCACAACCGGGAAGGCACTCTCTCATTATGTAAGGTTCGATTTACGGAACAAGCGCCCCAGACAGAGCGTTATACTCTGAGACGACGGAGGAACGAATGTCACTGCGCGATTTTCTCGCCAAGCAATTCATTGACGTTATTCAGTGGACCGAATCGGAGGAAGGCGTGCTCGCCTACCGCTTCCCGATGCAAGACATGGAGATCCAGAACGGCGGCAAGCTGACGGTGCGCGAATCGCAGATGGCCGCCTTCGTCAATGAAGGCCGAATCGCCGACATCTTCGGCCCGGGCCTCTATACGCTCACCACGCAGACGCTGCCGGTGCTCACCAACCTGATGAACTGGGACAAGGCGTTCCAGTCTCCGTTCAAAAGTGACGTCTACTTTTTCTCCAACCGCATCCAGACCAACCAGCGCTGGGGCACCGCGACACCCATCACCATCCGCGACAAGGAATTCGGCGCGGTGCGGCTGCGGGGTTACGGGATCTACTCCTGGCATGTGGCCGATCCGCGGACGTTCCACACCAAAGTGAGCGGCACGCGCGAAATCTATCATGCCGGCGACATCGAGGGCCAGCTTCGCAACACCATCATCGGCCGCATGACGGACACGTTCGCGCAGAGCACGATTCCGTTCCTGGATATGGCGGCCAATCAAGTGGAACTGGCCGGCAAGATCGGCGAAGGGCTCAAACCGATGCTCGCCGAACTTGGTCTCGCGCTCGACAGCTTCGTCGTGGAGAATCTCTCGCTCCCCGAGGAGTTACAGAAGCTGCTCGATACGCGCATCGGCATGACGATGATTGGCGACATGGGCCGCTACACGCAGTTTCAGGTGGCCAATTCGCTGCCGGTGGCCGCCGCGAATGAAGGCGGAGGCGGTGTGGCCGGCATCGGCGTCGGCCTGGGCGCAGGCCTGACCATGGCGCAGCAGATGATGAACGCGATGAAACCTGGCGAGGCTCCTCCGGCTCCTTCGGGACCCGCGCCGGCTGGCGGCGGAGGTGGCGCTCCCGCCGGAACCGCGGGGACGAAATTCTGCATCAACTGCGGCCATTCGATCCCACGCTCCGCGAAATTCTGCGCCGATTGCGGCAGCGCTCAGCAATAGCCACATGTCCGGCTGCGAGTGGGTGATTGAAGCGCACGCCTGCGATCCGGCGCCGCTGTCGGATCCCGGCAAACTTCGCACGCTGTTCGAGCGGCTGGTGGATGCGCTGGCGCTCCATCCCATCGGAGAGACGTACTGGCATCAGTTCCCCGGCGGTGGCATTACGGGCGTGAGCCTGCTCGCCGAATCGCATATCGCCTGCCATACATTTCCCGAGTACCGCTCCCTGTGTTTGAATGTATTCTGCTGCCGGCCGCGCCCGGATTGGGATTTTGAGGGTCACCTGCGGCGCGAGTTCGGAGCGATGTCGGTGCAGGTGCGGCGTCTCGAACGCCCCTATCGGAAATGAGTCAGCCTCAGGCAAATTGCCCGAGCTGTGGCGCGCCGGTCCGGTTCCGCTGGTCGAGCGCAGTGCAGACGGTTTGTCCGTTCTGCCGCTCTATCCTGGTCCGCGACGATCTCAATCTGAAGAACGTGGGACAGGTCGCCGACCTGCCGCCGGACCCCTCGCCGATCCAGCTCCTCACCGAGGGCGCCTACAAGGGCAAAGGCTTCCAGGTCCTCGGCCGCATCCTCTATGAGTACGAAAACGGCGGCTGGAACGAGTGGCACATCGTGTTCTCCGATGGCGCCAGCGGCTGGCTCTCGGACGCGCAGCTTCAGTACGCCGTCTCGTTTCGCGCCGAACCCGGTGTTCCCCTGCCGCCATCCGGCGAAGTGTTCCGCGGCAAGCGCCTGACACTGCACAATACCGATTACCAAGTCGCCACGATGACGGTCGCAATGTACAAAGGCGTCGAGGGTGAGCTGCCTTTCCCTTACTACGGCAAGTCCGACATGAGTTTCGTCGACCTGAGGACCGCCGGCCGCGCGTTCGGGACGCTCGACTACAGCGAAGAGCCTCCGCTGCTGTTCCTGGGCGAGTGGGTGGAGTTCGAAGAATTGCAACTCAAGAACTTGCGCCAGTTCGAGGACTGGACGTGAACCCATCCTCCGCTTCGCCGCGCGTCGCAAAAGCGAAGGCGCTCGTGTGCCCGAATTGCGGAGGTCCCGTGGAGCGGCGCGGATTCGGCCACACGCTGAGCGTGGTGTGCCCGCAGTGCCTGTGCGTGCTGGATGCGTCGCAGCCCGTGCTGAAGATCCTGCAACAAGTGGAGGAGGCGCAGCGCCGGGAACCGGCGATCCCTTTGGGCACGCGCGGAAAGATCGCGGGGACCGAGTGGGAAGCGATCGGATTTCAGCGGCGCCAGGTGCAACAGGAAGAAACCTACGCCTGGAACGAGTACCTGCTGTTCCATCCCTACCGCGGATTCCGCTATCTCACCGAATACAACGGCCACTGGAATTTCGTGACGCCGATCGAGGCGATGCCCGCACGCCTGGTGGTCGCCCGCACCCAGCCCGGAGTGTGGTGCGAAGGCCGGAGGTTCAAGCATTTCTCCGGAGCCGAAGCCGAGACCATATTCGTATTGGGCGAGTTCCCCTGGCGCGTCAAGGTAGGAGAAAAAGTCGTGGTGGACGACTTCGTCGCGCCACCGGTGGTCTTATCGTCGGAGACGACCCAGGACGAGGTCACATGGTCGCGAGGCGAGTACACGTCCGGCGCGGACATTTGGAAGGCTTTCGGATTGTCCGGAGACGCGCCCCCGCCGCGAGGCGTGTTCTTGAACCAGCCCTCTCCGTTCACGGGCCGCGTGGGAGGCATGTGGGCCACGTGCGGCGCGATGATCCTCATCCTGATTCTGCTCGCCGGCTTCTTCGCCACCTTCAGCAGGCAGCAAGTGGTCTATCGCGACACCTATCGCTTCACCACGGTCGATCAGAGCGAACCGTCCTTCGTCACGAAAGTGTTTGAGCTGGATGGCCGCACCGCTTCGCTCGAGCTGACGGTGGACACCAACCTCGACAACAACTGGGCCTTCTTCAACTTTGCTCTGATCAACGACGACACCGGCGAGGCTTTCGATTTCGGGCGCGAGGTCAGCTACTACTACGGCCGTGACAGCGACGGCGCCTGGACCGAGGGCAGCCCCCGCTCGACCATGCTGATCCCGTCGGTGCCCGTGGGCCGTTACTATCTGCGCATCGAGCCGGAGATGGAAGCGGGCGCGCCCGCCGGATCGTCGCTGATTGCTTCCCGTGTCGGAAACCAGGTGAACTACGGCATCACCCTGCGGCACGACGTGCCGAGCTACGCCTGGTTCTGGATCGCAGCGTTCCTGCTGCTGATTCCGCCGGCGATCTATACCATGCGCGCGAAAAATTTCGAGACGCGACGCTGGATGGAGAGCGATTATCCGCCCATGAGAGGGCACACATCAGACGACTAAGACTTCCATGCGATATCCTGGCTACCTGATCTATAGTCTGTTGCTGCTCACGGCCGTGACTCTGGCCGAATACCGCGGCTGGACCCTCGACCGCGTCAACCAGGTGAAAGATGTCCCTAAAACGGTGCGCGATAATCCCGGCGCCTACCGTCCCAGCTATGGCTTCTATCCCCGCTACGTCGGAGGAAAGTAAATTATGGTTACCAATCTGCTGAACGCGGTCGTCTTTGCAATACTGGGCGTCGCGATTTTCGTTGTTCTGTTCGTGATCCTCGACAAGATGACGCCGTATCATCTCTGGAAAGAGGTGGTCGAAGACAAGAACGTCGCGCTGGCGATCCTGGTGGGGACCATGGCGCTGGGCATCTCCATCATCATTGCCGCCGCGGTCCATGGTTAGCCAGTGCCGGTTGCGCTTTTTCTCTCGGTCCTGCTGATCGCGGCCTGCGGGCTGATCTATGAGCTGATCGCGGGGACGCTCGCCAGCTACCTGCTCGGCGACAGCGTCCTGCAATTCTCCACCATCATCGGCACGTACCTGTTCGCGATGGGCATCGGGAGCTGGCTCTCGCGGTTCCTGGGAGGGTCGCTGGTCGCGCGATTCGTCGGCATCGAGCTGATGGTGGGCGTAGTGGGCGGCTTCTCCTCCTCGGCGCTGTTCCTGGCCTTCGCCTACACGCACAGCTTCCGCCTGGCGCTGTATCTGCTGGTTGTCGCCGTGGGCGTGCTGGTGGGCCTGGAGATCCCTCTGCTGATGCGGATTCTCGAAGGCCGCTTCAAGTTCCGCGACCTGGTGTCGCACGTTCTCACGTTCGACTATCTGGGCGCGCTGGCGGCCTCGATCGCTTTCCCCTTGTTTCTGGTCCCGAAGCTCGGCCTGG
Source organism: Bryobacteraceae bacterium (assembly GCA_041486445.1). Lineage (GTDB taxonomy): Bacteria > Acidobacteriota > Terriglobia > Bryobacterales > Bryobacteraceae > Palsa-187. The sequence continues at coordinate 11,816 of JBGPLI010000088.1, read as the reverse complement.
TCCGCTCGGCGATTCTGTTCGGGATGATGAACGCCGCGGTCGCGCTGTGGTCGACGTTCCTGTTTCGTGAGCAGTTACCGTCGGTCCTGGGACTTCGCGCCGGATGCGTGGCGGTGCTGCTGCTGCTCGGAGGAGGGATGTTCGCGTCGAACTGGATCGCTTCGGCGGCCGATGACCAACTGTATGCCGATGATGTCATCTTCCAACGCGACACCCGCTACCAGCGCATCGTCATCACGCGGTGGAAAGACGACCTGCGTTTGTTCCTCAACGCGCATCTGCAGTTCAGCTCGCGCGACGAATACCGTTATCACGAAGCGCTGGTGCACCCGGGGCTGGCGTCGCTGCCGTGGGCCAGGCGAGTCCTGGTGCTGGGCGGCGGCGACGGGCTGGCCGTGCGCGAGCTGCTAAAGTATCCCAACCTCGAAAGCATCACGCTGGTGGATCTGGACCCCGAGATGACGCGCTTGTTCACCGAGCACCCCATGCTCGCGCCGCTCAACCAGTATTCCTTCCGCAACCCTCGCGTGCACGTGATCAACGACGACGCGTTCCCCTGGCTCGACCGCACCGGGGGCACGTGGGATTTCATCGTCGCGGATTTTCCGGACCCGACGAATTTTTCTCTGGGCAAGCTCTACACCACGGCGTTTTACCGGTTGCTGAAGCGGCATCTGGCCGTGGGCGGGCTGGCGGTGGTGCAGAGCACGTCGCCGATGTTCGCCCGGCAGTCGTACTGGTGCATCGTGGAGACGCTGAAGGAGGCCGGGTTCAAGACCTGGCCCTATCACGTCTACGTGCCGAGCTTCGGCGAGTGGGGCTACACGCTGGCGGGCGAGAGCTGGCAGCCTCCGGCACGCCTCCCGGACGGCTTGAAATTTCTGACCGCCGCGGGAGTTCCTCAGCTTTTCGACTTCCCCGTCGACATGCAACCCGTGCTGGCGGAGGTGAACCGGCTGAACAACCAGGTGCTGGTGGAGTATTACGAGCGGGATTGGAAGGATATCGCGCGGTAGGCGTGGAACCATCGTCGTTGCGGTACGATGGCAAGTTCATGCTCACTCGCCGCGGGCAGGAGCCCAGTCTCGCGAGCCTCACCTGGCTGTTTACTCGCGTCGGCAACACCACATTCGGCGGCGGCTACGCCAGCATAGCGGCGCTGCAACGCGAACTGGTCGAGCGCGAGGGCTGGATCACGCACGACGATTTCGCCCTGGCATTTTCGCTCGGCCGCATCACGCCGGGAACCAACATCGTCGCTTTCTGCGCGGCCACGGGATGGCGGATTTTGGGCATGCCGGGCGCCGTCGGGGCCGTGCTCGGTGAAACGCTACCGTCGGCCGCGCTCGCGGTCCTGATCACGCAAGGGTACGAATCGGGGCGGTCGAGCGCCGTCGCGATGGCTGCTCTGGGCGCGACCGCGGCTGCGGTGGTCGGGATGATGTGGGCGGCCGTGTGGATGCTCACCCGGCCCTATCTGGGACGCTCCGCCGTGGAGTTGAGGCGAGTGGTCCGTGCGATGGCATTCGCCGGGGGCGCTTTCGTTGCGGCGTGGAAGTTCGGTGTGACACCGGTCCCGATTCTGGCAGCGGCCGCGATCGCCGGGCTTCTCTGGAAGGAGCCGGAGCCGAAGGAGGAGACCGAAACTTGAACTTTTTTCTCCTGTACCTGCTGCTGGTGAAGGCGACACTGACCTCTTTCAGCGGCCTGGCATCGCTGCCGATGATCCGCAACGATTTTGTGGTCACGCGCCACGTTCTGACGGACCGGCAGTTGAACACAGCCGTGGTCGCCGGCCAAACCGGTCCCGGTCCGGTGGGTCTGTATATCGTAAGCGTCGGCTATTTCGTATCCGGCGTGCCGGGTGCGGCGGCGGCCCTGCTGGCCGTGATTACTCCCGCGTTCCTGGTGATTCCGATGATGCGCTGGTTCGGAGCCCGGGCCAGCTCGCCCCGCGTGCGCGGGGCCATTCGAGGCGTGCTGTTGTCCGGAGCGGGCCTGCTGCTGTCGGCTTCGATGCCGCTGGCGCGCGACGCCGTCACGGGCGCACTTCCCGTGGCGATTGTCGCGGTCAGCTTCGTGGTGCTCAGTTTCACGCGGGTGCAATCGGTGTGGGTGATGCTGGCCGCGGCCGCCGTGGGACTGGCCGCCAAGCTGATGGGGTGAACGGCTATAATCGAACGACAGACCGGATCAAGGAGGCAACCATGAAGCGGACGTTTTCTCAATGGGTGGTGTTGGCGGCGTGCCTGCTCGTGTGCGCGACTATGCCCCTCGCGGCGCAGTCTGGAGCCAAGGACGGCGAGTGGCACACCTACGGAGGAGATCTCGGCAACACGCACTACTCGCCGCTCGACCAGATCAAGGCGGACAATTTCAGCAAGCTTGAAGTCGCCTGGCGCTTCAAGACGGACGCCCTGGGTCCGCGGCCCGAGTATCAGTATGAAACCACTCCGCTGATGGCGCGCGGGAAGCTATACGCGACCGCTGGGACGCGGCGCGCCGTGGTGTCGCTCGACGCCGCCACGGGCGAGATGCTCTGGGTGCACAGCGAGAATGAAGGCGAGCGCGGCGCCGGTGCGCCCCGCCAGCTCTCCGGCCGTGGGTTGGCCTACTGGACCGACGGCAAGGAAGAACGAATCCTGTACGTCACGCCCGGCTACCGGCTGATCGCTCTGGACGCCAAGTCGGGCGCGCTGGTACCCACCTTCGGCAAGGGCGGCGTCGTGGATCTGAAGCAGGACGACGATCAGGAGATCGACCTGATCACTGGATCGGTCGGCCTCCATTCGGCGCCCGCGGTGGCGAAGAACGTGGTCATCGTGGGAGCGGCGCACTTGTCGGGCAGCGTCCCCAGGAGCCGGAACAATGTAAAAGGATACGTTCGCGGATTCGACGTGCGGACCGGCAAGCGCCTGTGGATCTTCCACACCATCCCCAAGCCGGGCGAGTTCGGGATCGACACGTGGCAGAACGATTCCTGGTCCTACACGGGCAACACCGGCGTCTGGGGGCAGATCTCGGTGGATGAGCAACTCAACACGGTGTACCTGCCGGTCGAGCTTCCCACCGGCGATTACTACGGAGGTCACCGGCCTGGAAACGGGCTGTTCGGAGAGAGCCTGGTTGCCGTCGATCTGCAAACCGGCAAGCGAAAGTGGCACTATCAACTGGTCCACCACGGCATTTGGGACATGGATATTCCCGACGCTCCGATCCTGGCCGATATCACGGTGAACGGCAGAACCGTGAAGGCCGTGGCGCAGCCCACCAAGCAGGCGTTTCTATACGTGCTCGACCGCGTGACCGGCCAGCCCATCTGGCCGATCGAGGAGCGGGCCGTGCCGAAGGGCGACGTGCCGGGCGAGTGGTACTCGCCCACGCAGCCGTTTCCGACCAAGCCGCCGGCTTACGACCGCCAGGGCATCTCCACCAACGATCTGATCGACTTCACGCCCGAACTCCGCGCAGAAGCCGAGAAGATAGTCTCGCGTTACAGGATCGGACCGATGTTTACGCCTCCCTCTGTCAGCACTCTGGAGGGCACGCTCGGCACCCTGGTAGCTCCAGGCTCGGCGGGCGGAACGAACTGGCCGGGCGGATCCTACGATCCCGAGACCCACACGGTGTATGTGTATTCGCAAAGCGTGTTCGCCTCGATGGGGCTCATCCACGACCCAAGCGTATCGGACATGAATTACGTCCAGGGAACCGCCGGGGTCGCGCCGAGGCCTTCTCGGCCTATGGGCGCTCCGCCTGCCGCGGCTCCCGCGGCGGCCCGGCCCGCGGCTGCTCCAGCGGGCGGCGGAGGCGGCGAGGGCGGCGGTCCCAATCTGACGGTGCGAGGTATGCCGCTGTTGAAACCGCCCTACGGACGCCTTACCGCGATTGATCTGGACAAAGGCGAATTCCGCTGGCAGATCGCGCATGGCGAAACCCCGGACGTCGTCCGCAACAACGCCGCGCTCAAGGGCCTGAACATTCCTCGTACGGGCCGGTCCGGAATCATCGGCGAGTTGATCACCAAGACCCTGGTGGTCGCGGGCGAGTCCGGCTACTTCACGAACTCTTCGGGTGTGCGAGGCGCGATGCTGCGCGCCTACGACAAGATGTCCGGCAAGGAAGTGGGCGCGGTGTACATTCCGGCGCCGCAGAGCGGGACGCCGATGACCTACATGCTCAACGGCCAGCAATACATCGTGCTGGCCATCGGCGGCGGCAACTACTCGGGCGAGCTGGTGGCGTTCAAGCTGCCGGCGAGCTAGATTCCCGCTTACTTCGTGCGCGGTTCAGGGTGAGCCGCGACCGCCAGGGAGCGGTCTATTTTTTCGGAGCAGCCTTATCGGCCTTGGGCGGTACGACCTCGACGTCGTGCAGGCTGTAGTCGCCGTCGTACACCTTCGCCGTGATCTCATCCCCGGCTTTGACGCGCCTGAAGACATCGTCTTTGTCGACGGCGTAGCCCATGGTCATCGCGTCCATCCAGCCTTCGATCTTCTCGTTGGCGACGGTCAGGCGCTTGGCGTTTGCGTCCACGGCGGTCACTTTACCGTGAAATGTGTACGACTTCTTGCCGCCGGTCTGCGCGCCGATCGAAGCGGCCAGCAAACACAGCACGGCCGCGACAATTGCAGGCCGGAATCGCTGGATTCGGTGCATGTGTTTCTCCTTCTTCTACGATAGCGCCGGCGTCACTTCAAATACCAGCGCACGCCCACGTACGCGCCCTTGAGAGTGGTCGCCAGGTACTGCTCCTTCTTGGGCGCGCTCTTGAAGTGATACGCTTTCTCCCCGCCCAGGATTTCGAATTGTCCCACGCGGAAGGCGAGTGTCGCCTCGGCGTCCCAAATTACGGAGCGGTGAGGCAGAGCGAATCCGGAGCCTTTCACCTCCCAGCGGAAATGCCGCGAGACCGTATTCTCGAGACCTAATCCGAACGTGGGCAGGACCACCTGCCTCGATCCCTTGGCCGTGATCGCACTGCCGGCGGCGGCGTTGGGATCGAGCAGCGCGTCGATTTTGGATTTCGTGTTTGTGTACTGCACCTCCCACAACGTCTTGAGACGAAAGCCGGGCCGAATGGGATAGGTCAGGTAGTCCCAGGAAACCTTGACGTTCTGGATGGTGTAGGCAGCCGACAACAGGTCGCCCTTCGAAATCCCGGTGGTGAACAGGTTCAGATCCTGCGCCGCGGCCGTGCTGCCACTGCCCTGCACGCGAAACGCGGAAATTCGCAGCGTGCTTCCCTTGCCGGCGGGGAAACTCAGGATGGCTCCCGGCGTCCGCTTGGTCTTGCCCGGATAACCGAAGTTCCCCGAGGCGGGGCCGGTGAAGGTGGAACCTGAATGCAACGCGGGGCGCCCGCTGGTCAGCCAATAGTAAGGTTCAATCGAGAATCCGCCGCCCGTATTGACCTCGTCATTGGACTGTGCCGCTGCCGGTTTCGCCGGCACCGACTGCGGGGCCGATGGCTGCGGTTGCTGCGCGTCCTGCGCGCGGGCGGGTGGGAACTGGCACAGAAACAGGACGCCGATCGAGAAAATTTTCAAAGACATTGACGCGGAGACGCGGAACGATGAAGCGTGTTTCAGTGTATCAGAATCAACGGAACGGCGGCGCCATCGCTTCGTACAGCCACTTACCGCGCCCATCGCCAAATGAGTACAGGCTACCTTTCGTTAGACTCCCAGCTTTATCGCTCGCCTTGACTTCGGGTCTACCGCAGACTAAGCTACCAAGAGGGGAGGGGTGCGCTTTGGGCACCCGGCTGCCACAACGATTGGGGCAGAGACTCCAGTGAGCGGAAGGTGTTATGCGAATGGGTTCGCTTGCGGTCCTGTTGGTGGCGGGCAGCTTCCTCGCCGACGGCCAGCCAGCCGCCTCCCCGCAGCGCGCCCTCATCAATCAGTATTGCACCGGCTGCCACAACGATAAGTTGAAAACGGCGGGTCTCGCGCTCAACACGGTGAGCGTGGAGAACGTGGACCAGAACCCGGAAGTGTGGGAGAAGGTCCTGCGCAAGGTCCGCGCCCGCTACATGCCGCCGTATGGTCTTCCACGGCCGGATGAGGGAGCTTACGAAACCTTCACCTCCTACCTGGAGACCTCGCTCGATCGTGCCGCCGCGGCCAAGCCCAATCCCGGCCGGACGGAAACCCTGCGGCGGCTGAATCGCACCGAATACCAGAACGCGATCCGCGATCTGCTGGCGGTGGATGTCGATGTCGCCGCGCTTCTGCCGAGCGACGATTCAAGCTACGGCTTCGACAACATTACCGTGGGAGGGCTTTCTCCGACACTGCTGGAGCGATACCTGGCGACGGCGCAGAAGATCAGCCGCCTGGCCATGGGAGGCCCGGTTCGTTCTCCGGGCGGCGACACCATCGTCATTCCGCCCGACCGCACGCAGGAAGAGCATTTCGACGAGCTGCCGTTTGGAACGCGTGGCGGAGCAGTGGTTCCCTACACGTTTCCGCTGGACGCCGAGTACACGATTCAGCTTCGGCTGGCCCGGGACCGCAATGAGCACGTCGAAGGTCTCACCGCGCCCGACCAGGTGGAGCTGACGTTGGATGGCGAGCGGGTAAAGCTGTTCACCGTGACGCCGCCTCCGAGCGGGGAAGATCATCACCTGGTCGACAAGGATCTCAACGTTCGGGTTCCAGTGAAGGCCGGCCGCCACGAACTCGGCGTCGCGTTCCTCAAGAAAACCTCCGCGCTGCTCGAAACCGAGCGCCGGCCATACCTGGCGCATTTTAATCTGGACCGGCACCCCCGCATCCAGCCGGCGCTGTATTCGATCTCGATCATTGGTCCCTATGACGCGAAGGGGGCTGGGGACACGCCCAGCCGCCGCCGCATTTTTGTGTGCCGCCCGGCGAAGGCGGCCGAGGAAGAGATCTGCGCCAAGCGCATCCTTTCCGTATTGGCCAGGCGCGCCTATCGGCGTCCGGTGACCGATGCCGACCTTGAGGTCCCGCTCAAGTTTTACAACGATGCCCGAACCGAGGGTGGATTTGAGACGGGCATCGAAATGGCGCTGCGGGCTCTGTTGGTGAGTCCCGAGTTCCTGTTCCGGGTGGAGCAGGATCCGGCCAACATCGCTCCGAACACACCCTATCGCCTCACGGATGTGGAACTGGCCACCCGGTTGTCTTTCTTCTTGTGGAGCAGCATTCCCGACGACGAACTGCTCGACTCGGCCATTTCAGGGAAACTCAGCCAGCCCGGCGCGCTAGAAGGGCAGGTACGGCGGATGCTGGCCGATCCCCGTTCCGAGGCGCTGGTGAACAGCTTCGCGGATCAATGGTTATACCTCCGGAATCTGGCATCCACGATTCCCGACGCGCGGCTGTTTCCAGATTTCGACGACAACCTGCGGCAAGCCTTGCGGCGCGAAACGGAACTCTTTTTCGAGAGCATCATGCGCGAGGATCGTAGTGTGCTCGACCTGCTGCGCGCGAATTACACGTTCGTCAACGAACGGCTCGCCAAGCATTATGGCATCCCGAACGTCTACGGCAGCCAGTTCCGGCGCATCACGTTTGACAAGGATAGCGTGCGAGGGGGGTTGCTCGGGCAGGGAAGCATTCTGACGGTGACTTCCTATGCCGACCGGACCTCGCCCGTGATTCGCGGCAAGTGGATTCTGACCAACATCGTCGGCGCGCCGCCTCCGCCTCCGCCTCCGAATGTGCCGCCGCTCAAGGATAACGACTCCGGGGGCAAGATTCTCACCATGCGGGAGCGTATGGCCCAGCACCGGGCGAATCCGCCGTGCGCCGGCTGTCACAAGCTGATGGATCCGGTGGGCTTCTCGCTCGAGAATTTCGATGCCGTCGGCCGCTGGCGGACCTCCGAGGGAGGCACGGCGATAGACACTTCCGGAAACCTTCCCGATGGCGGCCAGTTTGTCGGGGTGTCCGGATTGCAGAAGGCTCTGCTGAGCCGTCCGGAGCTGTTTCTGACGACTACGACCGAAAAACTCCTCACCTACGCGTTAGGGCGAGGACTTGAATCTTACGATGGTGCGGCGGTGCGCAAGATCGTGCGGGATGCCCGCGGCAGCGATTACCGCTTCTCATCGCTTATTCTGGGTATTGTGAACAGCACGCCATTTCAAATGAGGAGATCGCAATGATCATCACGAAGAAGGCTCTGCCCCGGCGAACGTTTCTGCGTGGCATGGGCGCGGCCGTAGCGCTGCCCTTGCTGGATGCCATGGTTCCGCCGCTTACCCTGATGGCCGCCACCGCGGCCAATCCGGTTCGCCGCCTGGGATTTGTGTATATCCCGATGGGGTCCAACATCAAACAGTGGACTCCTCCCGGCGAGGGCAGAATCACGGAGCTGTCGCGCACGCTGTACTCGCTTACGCCGTTCCTCGATCAACTGACGGTCATTACGAATCTCGAGCTGAAGAATGCCTACTCGCCGGGCAACCACGCCACCGCCAACTCCGCGTTCCTGAGCGCGGCGAAAGCCAAGATGACGGAAGGCAGCGACTACGAGCTGGGTACGACGGTCGATCAAATCGCGGCCCAGCACCTCGGCAAGGACACGCGGCTGCCGTCGCTCGAGCTGGCGATGGATTTGCTGACCCCGGTCGGCAACTGCGACAACGGATTTGCGTGCGTCTATCAGAACAACCTTTCCTGGTCGTCGCCCACCACTCCGCTTCCGGCCGAGGCTCACCCGCGCATCGTCTTCGAGCGCCTGTTCGGCGACGGCGGCAGCGTGGTGGAACGGCGCGCCGAGCTGCGCCGAAATGGAAGCATTCTCGATTGGGTGAAGGACGATATGGCCCGGCTGCAGAGAAAGCTCGGCCCGGGCGACCGCACCAGAGTCAGCGAGTACCTCGATACGGTTCGGGAGCTGGAGCGCCGCATTCAGAAGGCCGAGGAGCAAACCGCGGAGTCTCCGCTGCCCGAGCTCGACCGCCCCGTCGGCGTGCCGGCGGCGTATGGCGACCACGCCAAGTTGATGTTCGATTTGCAGGCACTGGCCCTCCAGGCCGACGTCACGCGCGTCATCACCTTCCAGTTGGCCCGCGAAACCAGCACGCGCACCTATCCCGAGATCGGCGTGCCCGACGCCCACCACCCGACGTCGCACCACAGCAACCTTCCCGAGAAACTCGCCAAGCTGGCCATGATCAACGCGTATCATGTGTCGTTGTTCGCCTACTTCCTGGACAAGCTGAAGTCGACGCCGGATGGCGACGGCTCGCTGCTCGATCATTCGATGTTCCTGTACGGCAGCGGCATGGGCAATCCGGATGTGCACGACCATGTGAACCTCCCCATCGTTGTCGCCGGAGGCGGAGCGGGCAAGCTCAAGGGCGGCCGTCACATCAAGTACGCCGAACCGACGCCGCTGGCGAATCTTCATTTGACCCTGCTGGAGAAGGCGGGGGTCCATCAGGAGCGCTTCGCGGACAGCCGGGGAAGAGTCGACGAGCTTCTTTCTTTGTGAGGCAACCATGCTGCATCTGAATCGCGCGGGCGGATGGTGGATAGCTCCCCTGTTTTTGTCGGCCAGTCTGATCGTCGCGGGTCCTAACGCCCGTCTGGTAGACGCTGTAAAGAACTCGGACAAGGCTTCCGCGCTCGCCCTGTTACAGCAGCATGTGGATGTGAATGTCCCCGACACGGATGGCGCAACCGCCCTGCATTGGGCGGCCCGCCGGGACGATGTGGAGACGGCGGACCTGTTGATTCGCGCCGGGGCGAACGTGAAAGCCACGAATCGTTACAACGTCACGCCGCTTTCGCTCGCCTGCATCAACGGAAACGCGGTCATGATCGAGCGGCTGCTCAAGGCCGGCGCGGATCCCAACACGGTGCTGCCCGGGGGAGAAGCCGCTCTGATGACGGCGGCGCGCACCGGCAAAGTGGATGCGGTGAAAGCGCTGCTGGCCCACGGAGCCTCCGTCAACGCCGAGGAGAGCGAGGGGCAGACCGCGCTGATGTGGGCGGCCGCGGAAGGCAACACGGCTGCGGTGGAGATGCTCCTCGAATTCGGCGGTGACATCCGTGCGCGTTCCAAAGGCGGGTTTACAGCGCTGCTGTTCGCCGTCCGGGAGGGCCGCGCGGACGTGGTCCGGTCGCTTCTGAAGGCCGGAGCGAGCGCGAATGAGACCGTGGAGGGTTCCAAGCCCTCTCCGTTTCATTTTTCAACTTATTCGATCAGAGGCACCAGCGCCCTGCTTCTGGCGGTCGACAACGCGCATTTCGAGCTGGCATCCATGTTGCTGGACGCTGGCGCCGATCCGAATGCCTCCGGGCGTGGCTGGACCGCTTTGCATGAGATTACATGGGTGCGCAAACCCGGCGCCGGCACCAATGATCCCGCTCCGGAAGGATTCGGGAATATGGATAGCCTCGCCCTGGTGCGAAAGCTCGCGGCGAGCGGAGCCAACCTGAACGCCCGCATGACCAAGCGCTGGACGGCGGGGACCAGCGATCTGAATATGAATGGCGCGACACCCTTCTTGATGGCCGCCAGGACCGCGGACGCCGAGTTGATGAGCCTCCTGGCCAAACTTGGCGCCGACCCGCTTTTGCCGAACGCCGACAACACGACGCCGCTCATGGTGGCGGCAGGGGTCGGCACCAGATCTCCAGGAGAGGACCCCGGGTTGGAAAAAGAGGCGCTGGAGGCCGTAAAAGTCGCATTGGAACTGGGCGGCGACGTGAACGCGGTGGACAAGAAAGGCGAAACCGCAATGCATGGCGCGGCCTACAAGCAACTCCCCGCGGTGGTGCAGTTCCTGTTCGATCACGGCGCCAAGGTCGAGATCTGGAACCAGAAGAACAAGTCGGGATGGACGCCCTTGAGGATCGCCGATGGCGTCCACCGCACCGGGAACCTCAGGAGTTCCGCCGTCACGGCGGCCGCCCTTCGTAAAGTGATGACGGACGCAGGAGTCTCGACGGTCGTGGAACCCGAGGTACTGGATCTGCGGCCTGGCTTTAGGCCCTGAGTCCGCGGGGATTTGTACCCCGGACCTCTTGCACCCCAAGCAAGAAGTATCCGCAATCTATCCTTGCCGATGCCGGACTGGGGAAGCCGTTGGCGACGGCACCACGACGTCCACGCTTCTGGCACATGCCGTTCTAACGGAAGGAGTTCGGAATGTCGCCGCCGGCGCCAGCGCCGTCGATCTGAAGCGCGGACTCGCTCGCGGTTTCAAGGCGGCGGTGGAATGCAGTTCGACTGCGGCCTCATCTCCCCGTACTTCGTCATAGATCCCGAGGGAAATGGAGGCGTCGCTGGACGAGCCGCTCATCTTGATTTACGAAAAAAAGATCAGCAACGTTCTCGGTGCGCACGTCTTGCCTCGGCAAGGGGAAATCGCTGCGCAATCAGCGGCTTGATCTTTTTCTGTTGAAGGAGATCAAAGAGGGCGATCAGATCCTGTCGAAACAATGCCGGTCTCAGCCGTTTGAGCCACTGGGTGCTGTAGGGGACCAGCCGTTTCCGGCCCGGGCGAAGCCAGCCGCCAGCGATGTACAACCCGTAAATGGCGATTCCACTAAAGCGATGACGACGACCTGAAGCCAATCACCCCCCACTTAGCGACGAAGTGAGACCATAGACCACGACCTTCCCGCCAGGACGGAGAGCCTTGCGTGAACGCCACATATGGGACCACCGATGCCGTCAAAGACAACGTCTACGCCCTCACTCGTGAGGCGGTGAATTTCTTTCACGAAGTCGAGATTTGGGTAATCAATTGGGATACCGCCCAGATCGGAAACGGCCGACGCCCTTTGGGATGAACAAGTGCCGTACATCTCGAGGCCGGCGAGGCG